>JBJXGO010000135.1:0-10085 GCA_046160345.1 Saprospiraceae bacterium | reverse complement strand
GCATCGTGTCGGGGTACTGCCTCTATTATGCCCCTTATGGCATTAACGAAACCGATGGCGGATTCCTCACCGGCCTGGCCTGGCAGGTGCTGAACGGCAAAGTGCTTTACCAGGACATAATATATGTGCGGCCTCCGTTGCCCGTCTGGCTTCGGGCTATGGAACTTCAAATACTCCCGGAACAGTTTGCCATTTTGGGCGAGCGTTGGTTTTTTTATCTCAAAGTTGCCTTGTACTCCTGGATGGGGGCGGTAGTGATAATGGGTGATAGCAACCGTCGTTGGCAGTTGGCTGTACTGGCTTTTGTAGTGTCAGCGCATTGCTATCCGCCTATGGCCTGGCACACGGTGGATGGGATTTTATTTTCGGTAATGGCGGTGTTCTTTGCAGTAAAAGGAGGCAAAACAATAGGATTGTCAGGTGTTTGTCTTTGCTGTGCCTTGCTTTGCAAACAATCTTTCTACCCTTTGCTCCCGTTATTTGCACTTTTTTTGTTTTTGGAAAATGAAAACCGTTGGAGGAAAATGCTATGGTTTTTTGCTGCATTTTCTGTTTGTATAATATTGTTTGTCAGTTATTTGAAGCAAGAAAATGTGCTCTCCGGGTTTATTAAAATGACGAGCAGTGCTGCCTCGGGCGGACAGGCATTGGAGCATGGCATACTGGATTATTTTCGCATCACTCCGGAACTTGCCTTGCCAAGTATCATCTTGTTGGTACCGGTGGTTTGGTGGTTTTGGAAGGGGGGTAACCCGAAAATTGCCCGGATGGCATGGTTTTTTTGGTTGTCTGCCCTGGTTGTTAGTTATGGTTTGATCACTTGGTTGCGTCAAGACCACACGGTTCCTTTTGCTCAAACCCGTTCGATGTTCTGGTTAGCAGCCGGATTTTTTCTTGCTTCCCGTTCCCGATTCACCGTTCATCGTTCATCGCTCCTTTTATTGGGTATTTCCTGGTGTGCCGCAGTAAGCTGGGGGTACAATTTGCCCATTTTGTTCGCGGTACCCTGGGTATGGGCAGGGATGGAGGTTACGCGGGTGCTGGAGGAAGCTTCGAAACCTGTAAGGTTTTTAAAACCTTACAGGTTTGCATTCCTCATTCTGCTGCTCCTTTCCTTTCGTATTGGCCACGAATTTGTGTACCGAGATGGCCGACGGAGTGCGATGAACCAGCCCATGGGAGCGATCTTTCCACAACTTTCCGGCATTTATTCCGATGCAGAGTCCGCAGAATTGTACCGTGATTTGAAACAATTGGCGGAGCGATTCGGGGAAAATTTCAAAACACTTCCGGCTTTTCCGCAAGCCAATTTTTTGACTCAAACTTTTCCGCCACTTCCGCTCGATTGGGTAGTAAACCGGGAAACAAATGGTGATAACAATCTGGTAATAAAAGACTTAAAGGGAAGGCGTCCCGTCATTTTTATCCAGAAATCATTCCGTGAAAAGATAGAATCAGACCCTGAGTTGGAGCTTACACGGAAAATTTTGCAATCAGGAAAAATCCTGGAAGAAACACCGCATTTTTGGGTGCTTGGAAGCTATCTGGAATGATGAAGTTAGCCCGATAATCTATGAACTTACATCTCTGCGACTTTGATGGTACGCTGACGAAAGAGGATTCCTTTCTGCGGTTTTTGTTGTATGCCGTTCCCATGCCAAGGTTGCTCTTCGGAAGTATTTTATTGATTTTCAGGTTTTTAGCATTGTTTTTTTCACGAAAATGGTCGAACGAGGTGGCCAAAGCAGCTGTCTTGTCCGAATTTTTCAAGGGAAAAACAACGGAGGAAATGGAGCATTGGGGGTTGAAATTCTATCAGGAAATATTCCCTTCACTGATGCGGGCCGAACTATTGGAAACTTTAAGAACCGCATGCCAAAAACGAGAGACCGTTGTGATCGTTTCTGCCTCCCCGGATATGTGGTTACGGCCTTTTTGCAGGGAGGAGGGTTTTGAACTGATTTGTACGGAATTGGCTTATGAGTCGGGCAAATTCACAGGCAAGTTTTCTACCCCCAATTGCAATGGTGCGGAAAAGGCCCGCCGCATTCTGGCAAACTATCATCTGGAGCTCTTTGAAAAAACAATTGCTTATGGCAATTCCAAAGGGGATGCAGCCATGTTCGCCTTAGCCGACGAGGTTATTAAATTTTGATAAAGATCCTGCGAACAAACAACCACCGGCATATCAGCCAGCACACCATGGTATAAGCTATTGCAAATAAAAGAGATCCTAATTCTGTGGTCGCAAGGGACTGAAATAAACCATTGTAAATCCATTTTTTTGCGTTGATGGCGGTATCGCCTTCTCCCCAGGAAATGCTGTTTAGGGTCATTATCAAGGCTTCCGAAAGGACATAGGCAAAAAGTGAATTGGCGCCAAATGCCCAAAAAAAGCCCGCCCCCTTTCGCCATCCTTTTATATCAATGAGCCAAATACTGAGCGCAAAAAATATCATGGAAAGCCCGCCCACATAAAGGACATAAGAACTCGTCCAAAGTTTTTTGTTGATCGGAAAAAGCAAGTCCCAGGCTAATCCTGTAAAACCGATGACCACTCCGAACAGGAGTAAATCGCGTACCAGCAAATCCTTTTGCTTAGAACGGGATGCCATTAGGCCGCCGCACAACCAACCGAGTATTACGGTTACAATTGCTGGCAATGTGCTCAAAACACCCTCTGGGTCAAAGTGAATGCGCAAGCCGGGCGCCACGAGTTCCTGATACAAATGCGCGTTGCCGAATAGCCAACGATCCAGTTGCAACACTGCACTGCCTGCCGCTTGGTAAGGGTCGGTACCGGGAGCGGAAAACCAATTTAAAAGCCCCCAATAGAGCAATAAAAACGCTACAGAAACACCCATTAACACCTGTCGATTAAGGGTGAGTACCAGCACGGATGCAATGCCATATCCAAGAGCCAGTCGTTGAGGTACGCCCATAATGCGCCAGGTATCCCAATTTTCCCACAGAACTGGAAAGTTATTGAGAATCAAACCAATAAGAAATAACAAAGCCGTCCGGCGAAGTATTTTCCAGCCCGCTTGGGCAGACCATTTTCGATCAAATTTTCCAAAAGAAAACCACATTGAAACCCCAATGATGAACATAAAAGAGGGGAATACCAGATCAGTAAACGTGCATCCATGCCACATGGCGTGACGCAGTGGAGCATAGACGAATTTACCGGTACCAGGTGTGTTCACGATGATCATAAATGCGATCGTGAGGCCCCGGAAAAAATCTATGGAAAGGTAGCGCTGCATTTTAACTATGAGCTATGAACGAGGAACTATGAGCTATGAACTATGAACGAGGAACTATGAACGATGAGATTCCAGGCCATTGATATTCTATGACTGGAAAACATAAAGAAACACTTGCGTCAAAGTTCTTGCTTATTTTTGCGCAACAAGTTAGTACATTGTTCCAAATTGGAGTTCATCGTTCATCGTTCATCGTTCAATATGCTATACGCCATTGGCACCAAGGTAAGACTGCGTTTCACAGGAGAAAGAGGCACTATCGCCGGGATACTGGATGATGGAATGCTGTTGGTGCGGCTCGACAACGATCCTGATTTCGAAATACCTGCGTTTGAGGAAGATCTGCTGCGGGATGAAACTGCTGAACCAGTGTCTGCCGGTGCTAAATTTATTCAAGGGAAGCAAGAGAAAAAGCCGGAGGTTCCACCTGCACGCAGGCTGCAGAGTCAGTATAAGATATTGAAACCAAAGGGTTTGCAACTTGCATTTGAACCGATGCCAGGACGTGATGGTTCTGTATCCCGTTACAAAGTATGGCTCTTGAACGATACCAATTCTGAGTTCCTGATGGAATTCGACCTTTTTACCCATGCAAGGGATGTGCTTTCGGTAGATGATAAAATAAACGGGAATACTGCCCTGGAACTTGGTGATTTCCTTTCCGACGACCTCAATGAGGCTCCTGAGGCATTTTTACGGGTGAAACGAATTACCACTGCTGGATTGGACGAGCCTATCGAACACACCTTGAAAATAAAACCAAAACAATTTTTCAACAGCCTGCTTACGGCGCCCATACTCAATGTGCTGGCTTATCAATTTGTGATGATCGACAATTTTGAACAGGAAAATGAAAAGGAGGATATTGATCTAAAGGCTTACGCTAAACAACAAGTGCGCAAACCTGTGCGCGAAAGCAATTCTCAACCTTACAAAGCCTTTGACCCTGAGGGGCTTGCCAATTTTGACTCAGAAATTGATTTGCATATCCAAAACCTGATAAACGGATATGCCCGACTTGACAAAAGTGAAATACTCCGAATTCAACTCCAACATTGTCAACGCTTTGTAGAGAAAGCTGTACGCTTAGGCGCACCTCGTGTTTTTCTCATCCATGGGGTAGGGGAGGGCAAATTGAAGGATGCCATTGCAGAGCAGTTGCGGAACAATCCTTATGTGGTGAAATTCAAAAATGAATACCACCATAAGTATGGGTACGGGGCTACGGAGGTTATTTTTTAATTACCCGTTTCCCTTCTTATAATCCGCTAAAAACTTCTCCAAACCAATGTCCGTAAGCGGGTGGTTAAAGAGGCCCAGAATGGCCGAGAGCGGACAAGTCACCACGTCTGCGCCCGCTTTTGCCGCTTGAACGATGTGTAGCGGATTGCGGATACTGGCTGCGAGGATGGCCGTTTCGAAGCCTGCTGTGCCGTAAATTTCAAAAATGTCTTTGATGAGTTTCATGCCGTCCCAGCCTGTATCGTCAACGCGGCCGATGAATGGAGAAACATAGGATGCGCCTGCTTTGGCAGCCAAAATGGCTTGTCCCGCAGAGAAAACAAGGGTGCAGTTGGTGCGAATGCCCAATTCCGTGAAGTGCGCAATGGCTTTTACGCCTTCGCGTATCATGGGTACTTTCACAACGATATTTTCATGAAGTTCGGCCAATATTTTTCCTTCGGCCACCATGCCTTTAAAATCGGTAGAAATGACCTCGGCGCTTACATCCCGGTCTTTGCCTACAATTTCACAAATAGCCCGGTAATGCTTCATTACTTCTTTTTCCCCTGTTATGCCCTCTTTTGCCATAAGAGAGGGGTTGGTAGTCACTCCGTCGAGGATACCGAGTTCTGCGGCTTCACGGATATGGTCGAGGTTGGCAGTATCAACGAAGAATAGCATAATGTTTGATGTGGTCAATTTGATGAAAGTGGTCAATGAGATAAAGGTGACCAATAGTATAAATGTGACCAAAAGGATAAGGTGACCACATTAAAAAAATATGCCGGACACACCGCTACGACCACATATCCTTGCTGCATTTCTGCCCTGGGGAGGTTTTGCAGGAGCTGGTCGCCCGGCACGCCGCAAAGGTAGTTAGTGAGGCGATAAATTTGCTTGCCAGGGATTTATTTTTCCTACAAAACACAAAAGCCTTCTCTGCAATATGCAATAGAAGGCTTTTGTGTTTTTTTTCAACAAATATCCTATTCCCTGCTTCCCAGCAATGCCCACAACAGGTACACAAATTGCACCAGGGCTGCCAATGCGGCAGAAACGTAGGTCATGGCCGCCCATGTAAGCGCATCTTTGGCGCCATCGTATTCAGCGCCTCTCGCAAAATTGCTGCCATCGAGCCATACCAGTGCACGCTTACTGGCATCAAACTCGACGGGCAAAGTAACCAGGCTGAAAAGGGTGGTTATACCAAAGGCAACCAGCGCAACAATGAGCAAAATGGGGTTCTTAAAAAAGCCTATGCCTGCGATACCGAACATAAAAAGGTATTGCTGAAGTCCGGCAGCGATGTTCACTACAGGCACCAGTTTTGAGCGCATTTGCAGAAAACTATAAGCAGTGGCATGCTGTACGGCGTGACCACATTCGTGGGCGGCAACCGCTGCCGCAGCTACCGAACGTCCGTGATAAACATCGGAACTGAGGTTTACTGTTTGGTCTGCCGGGTTGTAGTGGTCGGTGAGTTCGCCGTCCACCTGTGTGATTTTTACGTCGTAGATTTGGTTGTACTTCAGCATGGCAGCGGCGACCTCGGCGCCAGTCATGCCATTTTGGAGGGGCATTTGGGCATAATGCCTGAATTTGCTTTTTAATCTTGAACTCAAAATGAATCCAATGATCATAAAGACTACACTGATGATGATCAATCCCATGGCTTGAATTTTTTTAGTTATTTATTTGAAGGTTTTTTTATTCCCTGGTACGGGGCAAAAATAATGATAATTCTAAACACTTAACTGTTAAAATGGTTTTTCTTGACCCTTGAATGGCCTTTCTTTATAGTCCAAAGTGCAAAGTCTATCGTCTAACGTTCAATTTCCAAGCACTGTCTTACATTTGCCTTCGAAACATCCATTTCTGTGAATATTTTTGCAAGAATCCTTCGGCGCTGGTATCGAAACATTCCACAGGATGCGTATGGACGCTTGCTTTGGGGTAAATATTTCCGCCGCTTGCTTTTTAAACTAAGCCTTTGGTTTTTGGGTATCACAATTGGCTTGACATTGTTATACGCTGTACTTCCTGTTCCGGTCACACCCTTGATGATCCAGCGTTGCTGGCAGCAGGCCTGGGACGATGATCGCGAAGTTCGGTTGCGCCATGATTGGGTTTCTTTTAGAGATATCTCGGCACACCTTCAGCTTGCTGTTGTTTGTGCAGAAGACCAGGATTTTCTCGAACACGAGGGCTTTGATTTTGAAGCTATTGAGAAAGCCTACAAGTACAATAAAAACCACAAACGCAAGAAAGGCGCCAGTACCATTAGCCAACAGACGGCAAAAAACGTTTTTTTATGGCCAAGCCGCTCCTGGCTTCGCAAAGGCTTTGAGGTCTATTTTACTTTTCTGATCGAAACCGTTTGGAGCAAGGAACGAATTATGACGGCCTATTTGAATAGTATTGAATTTGGAGATGGCATTTACGGGGCGGAGGCAGCCGCCCGTCATTTTTACGGCAAAAGCGCGAAAGATATCAACCGCCAGGAAGCTGCAATGCTTGCCTCTGTGTTACCTAATCCATTGATTTTCAAGGTAGAAAACCCTAACGCCAAATTGCGCCAACGACAACAGTGGGTGCTGTCGCAAATGCGTATGTGGGGTGGTAAGATCGACTACGACGACCCAAACACGCCCAAGAAAAACGGGAAGTAGCAGAGGGGTTATTCCAAGGAGTCTTTCTTTTTCTTTTCAAAGTAATATTCTACACCAAGGAGCCACTGTTGTGGATTCAATTCCACAATTAAGGAGCGTCCATTTTTGTTACCATAATATTGAACCGAAGCAACAGTGAGCGATAGGGACAGATCGCGTGTGAGGAAGCATACCAAGGATGGAAATGTGCCCGCGCCGATACCATTGTAGCTAGAAGTGCTTTTTTCTTCAATGTTCAGAATTGAATTGACCTCGGTTTTTTTCACAAAATAATACACAAAAAATACCTCGGGCATCAATGCTACTCTTTTCCCCAATGGGATAAAGTAACGAAATAGCGGCCCTGCTCCAAAAAAACGATCGTCAGAACGAGCAAGGCCCGTAGAGTTTGCGGCAATGTTTTGGCGGACAAATGTGTGGCTATATTGAGTAACAAGGCCAAGCAAACAACGCTTGTTGAGTGCATAACCAATTTCAGGCTGTGTCAACAATCTGCCTGTTTTTAACCCTAAACCACTATTTCCCCCATCAGGGTCATAATCTGACCGATAGGTAAACAAGTCGCGGGTCCACCAGCCTTTGTTTTCTAATTGGGCTTGAGCAGGAATGACAAAAAGGAAACTGATTATCAGGGAAATGGTTTGTTTTTTCATAGGGTACCAAGCTTGATTATGAGTAGCTTATGAGCGGACAAATTGCTTCACGAAGGTTCCCGCAGCGTTGGTGAACTTGATGAAATACACACCGGAGGGCAGGTTTGATAGGGGCAGGGTCAGGTTTTCAGTAAGATCCCAGCTTGTTTTTTCCCAAGTGCGGAGAATACTCCCTTTTTCATCACAAAGGCTTATTGAAAAGCAGGCGTTTGCAAGTTCTGGAAATTCGATAGTCAATAATTCATTCGCCGGATTGGGCGATAACTTGATCTTGCTAAATGCCTCTGGTTCGGTTTCTGCGCTTGTGGCATCGGGGAAAAATGTGGCAGACAAACTGGCATAAACTACTGCAAGCCCGCTGCCTTCGTATTCCTCGTAATTTTGGATGACAGCGTGAAAAGTATGATTGCCTGGGGCGACCTCATAGATTCGGGTATGCGAGAATGAAGTTCGGTTGTGGTCCGAACTATAAGGTTCATATTGGATGCTTCCATCATTTGGGCCCCAATTTGGGTGCTTGCTTGCCGCCAGCCGAACCTGATCGCCATTGCTGGCTATGCAGGTGCCCGCAAAGTTGACAGCTACTTCTCCTGCCGCAGGGACATTCAAGTTGATGGTTCCTACCGCTACGGGCGGGCCTTCGATATTGACCCCAAATTGTGTGTTAATAGATTGAAATTCAAGTGTTTGAGGAGTGTTATTCGGAAAAAACTCAACGGTCAGACTTCCATAAATTGAAGCAAAGCCGTTGCCGTAGGTTTCAAAATAGTTTTCCACAACGGCATAAAAAGTATGACTTCCAGGCTCCACATCAAAGCTGCGAATGTGCGCAAATGAAAACCGATTTTGTTCATTGCTGATTACCTCATTGCTAGCGCTGCCATCGTAAAAATCCCAGGTAGGGGTTTTGCTGGCTGCAAAGAAGATCAGGTCGCCATAATTTGAAACGCACTTGCCGTCAAACCGAACCAAAACTTTTCCAGCCACAGGTACATCAATGCTTAATGAATTAAACGCTGTGGGTGCGCCTTCAATGAAGATGTTTTCATAAAAAAATCCTTTATGCCGGGCAAATGCTTTGCCGGATATTTCGGGGAACCACTCTGCAGTCAGATTTCCGTAAATGGAAGCAATCCCGCTGCCATCTGTTTCATAAAAATTTTGGGCAAGTGCATAGAATGTATGCGCTCCCTGAGCCACATCATAGGATCGGGTATGGGAAAACGGGTTGCTGTTGATGTCCAGGGAAGCGGCTTCCAATTCTACGTTATTGTCGTTGAGCCCCCAATTCATGGACTGGCTGGCAGCCAACACAATTCGATCGCCCACAGAAGAAAGGCAATGACCGTCAAATCGGAGAATAACTTTTCCGTTGGCGGGTGCGTTTATCGTGACCTGACCCAATACCATGGTGTTGCCCCGGAGGTTGATATTGGTTTTGTCGATGCCCGTATGCACTATTTGCTGCGAAAAAAGTGCTGATATGCTGCATATTATGAAGGAAAAGCTCAGGTAGTTTTTTTTCATGATGATACTTTTATGTTGTCTGTTGATCGTTGAGAATATCACAAACTTCCTACAAATTTAAGCAATGCTTCACGATCAGCCGTATTTAGTTTTTTGAAATCTGACTGTGATTTTTCAGCCTCTCCCGAGTGCCACAATATAGCCTCTTCAATATTGCGCGCACGGCCATCGTGGAGCAGAAAAGAGTGCTCGTTAACAGTAGGGATCAGACCAATACCCCAGAGCGGAGCAGTACGCCATTCGTTGCCTGAAGCCAAAAAATCGGGCCGACCATCGGCCAAACCAGGCCCCATGTCATGTAACAGCAGATCGGAATAAGGCCAGATTTTTTGAAACTGCAAGGCTTCTATGGCTCCTCCTGGTCCGGTATTAAAATCTGAATGGTGGCAACCTGAACAGTTTATTTGGTTGAATAAAAATTTGCCCCGCAATACTGTTGGATCGTCGTAAGCCCGACGTGCCGGTACAGAAAGTGTTCGTGCATAACTTACCACCTTATTAAAAATATCTTCCGTCACTTCAGGATTGCCCCCGTTAGGAAGATTTGGATACTCCAGTTGCTGGCTTGGGCTCAGGTGGTCTTGAGGGAACAGATCACTCGTGATGCCTAAATCGCCATTGAAGGCCGCTGCGGTTTGCTGTGATAGGCTGGGTTGGTTAGCTTTCCAACCAAAACGGCCCAAACTAACTTGTTGGGTTTCATAGTTCCAAACCCGGTTTGCTTTGCCGGAAATGCCATCGTTGTC
>JBJXGO010000134.1:0-9098 GCA_046160345.1 Saprospiraceae bacterium | reverse complement strand
GCGACCTCAAAGCATTGAAAACTAACATCACAGACTAAAGGTATCAAGTCCTTTACTGGATTCGGTTCATTTATGATCAACTTTAGAATTGTTCAAGTAGCAGGTTGGCCGGGGGCGAATGCACGGCGCTGTATTCTTTTTATTGCATTGCTCGGATGGGGCAATGCGAAAGGACAGGATACCGCTGTGAACTTTTGGGGAGGAGTTACCCCCAAACAAACCGTCGCTTCCACTGCCGAAGTTGAATTGACCCTGAAACTGATCCGGGAACTCCCTTTCCCCGATACCACTTTTTATAACTGCCCGACACTTCCCGATTTTGGAGATATTACCTCGGCAACAAGTCTGGAAAAATACCTTGAGTTGACCAGCCAGTTCCAGCGGAAAGGCCGACCAGACTGCGTATTGGACATTTGTGAGCGTTTGCTTCTTAAAGTCCCAGCATCCAGGCATGAGTTAATAGCCCGACTCTTGGCCGAAGAGGTCGCAGTGCTGATTCGATTCGGTGATTTTGACAAAACTGCAAACCCGGCAAAGCAGTTGATCGCCCTCGTGGAAAAAGGAGAGATAAGTGACCCTGCTACCTTATTGACCACTGCACAATACCTGCATTTGAAAGCCGATGCTTCTGACCGGGCACTTGCGATGGCCCAGCGCATTTTAGACAACGCAAGGGCAAAGCAGGACACCTATTGGGAAATGCGTAGTCTATCGCTCATGGGCGGTATCACCCGGGATGTGTACTTCGGCGCTTCCCTGCGGGCAATACCCTATCACCGGGAAGCGCTCAAAATTGCAGAAGCCCGCCAGGATACGGCAGCAATCATAGGAGAATGGATGGCCCAGGCCATGAATTACGGCGATGCGGGAGAGCAATCCAGGTATTTGGAATATATGCGCAATGCACTGGCATACCTTGCAGAGTACCCTGACGTTCGCCGGGTAATTTCAGCCTGGGTTGCTATTTCGTCCCAGTTGAACAATGTAGAGCGCCTGGAAGAGGCCAAAACTTACCTTTGGAAAATACGGGGGGTATCCCAGGCATTACATTTGACTGAACTTGCACGTGACGCGGATATTCGGTTGTTTTCGTACAACATGGCCTCGGAAAAATATGATGAAGCGGAAGCGGCGTTGCTTCGTGCCAGTGATCATATTACAGATGGGAGTAAGCATGCCGAGCAGTTTTATCACCTGGCCAAATCAACCAATCAGCCGGAGAAAGCCTTATTTTATTTAGAAAAAGCCTATTCAGAAGTAAGTACAAAATATGTAGGCCGCAATGCTGTGGAACTCTCCCGGATGGAAACACAATACAATACACGGGAGAAGGAACGCACGCTGCTGGAGAAGGAGGCCCTTTTGGCTACCACCAGTCGCCAGCGTTTTTTGCTTTTGATATTTTCTGTCCTTATTACACTCTTATTGGGCGGGGCCATCTGGACGTATGTACGTGAACTCAGGCTCCGCAGGGTTTTGGCCAATCAGAACAAGATCATTGAATTGCAGGCGGTCGAACTTCGCAACCTCGACAAACTCAAGTCCCGTTTTTTCGCCAATGTGAGCCATGAATTACGCACCCCGCTCACCCTGATGGTGGCCCCATTGACCAGTATGCTCAAGCGCGAATACTGGAAAGGGAATGACCTGATGCTGCTTCAAATGATGCAGCGCAACGGGAACCTGCTTCTAAAACTGGTCAATGAAATTCTCGACCTTTCCAAACTGGAAACCGGCCGCGTCGAAGTGCACGAAACGCCCGTCCTGCTGTTCGAATTCATGCGCCCTTTTGTGGCCCAGTTCAGCTCCTTTGGCGACAGCGTACGCGTGAAATTTCACTACGATTATCGGGCCGATCGCGAACTGGTGGTTTTGCTCGATAAGGATAAGGTTGAAAAAATTATCAATAACTTCTTGTCCAACGCACTAAAGTTTTCGCCGCTGGGAAGTACCGTCGATCTTATGGTAGAAGCACATGGTCAAGAGCTGTTGATCAAAGTAAAAGATTGCGGCACGGGTATTCATCCCAATGATCTGCCCTATATTTTCGATCGTTTTTACCAGTCGAAACAGCCCGATGCCGTGATCCAGGGCGGCACCGGTATCGGACTCTCGTTGTGCAAAGAATTGGCGGAATTGCTGCAAGGCAAGGTTTGGGTTGAAAGTGAATATGGCGCCGGAAGCACCTTTTTATTTCAATTTCCAATGATCAAAGTGGATAAGGCCAGCTTGCCGGAGCAGGGCATTTCAGATGATGCTGAGCAGGCCAATATACCCGTGCCGGCAATACTTGCAAAACCAACCCTTACGAGCACCAATCCAAGTATTCTGATCGTTGAAGACAATGCCGATCTCCGGCTATTTATGCGGTCATTCCTTGGAGACCAGTATCAGATCCATGAGGCAGTAAATGGCAAGGAAGGATTGGACTTGCTTCAATCCGGCCTAAATCCAGATCTGATCATTTCTGACGTGATGATGCCGGTTATGGACGGCATTCGTATGCTGGAATTGGTCAAATCAAAAGACCAGCTGCGCCATATTCCGTTTATTATCCTGACGGCTCGATCCGACGCCAAAGTAAAACTCCGGTCGCTCAAATTAGGCGTGGATGACTATCTGGTGAAACCCTTTAACGAAGAAGAGTTGCTGGCCCGAATCGAGAACCTGCTGCGGTTTGCTGATGGCCGTCCGAAGCAAAAAACATCCAGTTTGCCTGCTAAAGAGATCCAAACCGGCACACAGGCGCCTTCCGATTTGCCGGAAAACAGCCCGGTAATAATAACTGCAGAGGATGCTGAATGGCTCAGCCAACTTGAAATAGCGACCAATAAGCACCTGCAACATTTTAATTTCAATGCTGATTTTCTGGCCGCCCAAATGAACATGAGCACACGCCACCTGCAACGCCAGATCAGGCGCATGACGGGGCTCACCACCAACCACTATATCCAGGAAGCCAGACTGCAACAAGCGCATCATCTATTGGAAAGTGGCAAGCTGCTGGTAAAACAAGCCGCTGCCCAGATTGGGTTCAAGGATATAAAACACTTTACCGGATTGTACAAAAGCAGGTTTGGGAAACTGCCTTCGGAAGCTTGACCGAGGGCCCAGGAATCCTGTTTATGTCCGAATTCTCCCCTATTTGTCCGGATTTTCCCCCATGATTGTCCGGATTTCCCCCGTATTGCTGTCCGAATTCTCCCCCCTGTCACCCATCTACCTTTGCGCGTAATTGATTAGCGGTATACCGCACTGCTGTCTATTGTTTTTCGGAAAAAGGCAGGTCAAAATTGAATAATATGTGTTTTTTGAGGTGAATTTGAACTAAAAACATAGACAATAACTCAGAATGCCGCTAATC
The DNA here is from genome assembly GCA_046160345.1 of Saprospiraceae bacterium. Taxonomy (GTDB): domain Bacteria; phylum Bacteroidota; class Bacteroidia; order Chitinophagales; family Saprospiraceae; genus M3007. Next base: position 5,734 of record JBJXGO010000134.1, on the reverse strand, counting down.
AGTTACCATTGCGCTATCAACAGGGTTATGGGTTTGATACGCTTTCCTTTCCCGGTTTTATCCCCCATCGCCCACCTCATTTTTGCACTTAACATTTTTTCTCTTTTCTTAAAAATCAATGACCATGCGAAATTTATTTTCACGCCACCAACCTCCTTTTTCCTTGGCTGTCGGCCAGCTGGCCCTCCTGTTTGCCCTCCCGTTCATCACACCACCTGCCGTGTTGGTAGCACAAAATCCCGTCAACCCGGCCTTAGTACAACTCTTTCACGGCTTCGCACAGTACCGCTGTGACACCACGAAATGGAACCGCAATATCGTCAATGGTTCTTGGCAGTATTATTGGAACGCCACCCAGCCACGCACAATTGGTCTTACTACGTATGAAGAGGAACACAGGACAGACCTATTTGGCGATTGCCAACCATGGGTTGACCCGAAACTGATGGAATCGGCCAATGCCACTGCCCAAAAATTTGCCAACGGCACTTACAACTACAGCCTCCCGAACCCGCACAACCAGATAGACGGCGACAAACTGAGGGGCCCTACGATGCGCGCCTTCAAGGACAATTGGGAGCCTAGGATATTATTCAAAAGACAAATCCCTATGCCTTTCGTTATTCACGAACTCCTATTCCAAGGCCCGCCCAACCTCGATCCCAACCAGGTGCTGGAAGCCTGGAAGAACACCTCTTCCGGAAATTTAACCATGCTGGCATTGAGGACAGGCGCAGTAGGCTTGGGCATGGCCCAGAATGGCACGCATTCCTACTGGGTACTCCTCATAGAGACACAATTTCCACTTCCACAATTCCCAGAGCCTTTTCCGTCGGATTTTTATAAACTCATATCGGAAGGTCAACTGTATCGAATGTTACCCGGTATCAACGCCGACCGCCGCTATGAGATCGAGGAGGACTCCAGTTTAAGGAGTGACGACCTTTGGGAATTCATCCCGGGGGCCATTGCCAACCTCCGTAGTCGCATGTGAGTATCGAATGTCATAAGGAATCGGACGAGGCAGTTACGGCCTCGCCGATTCCTTTTTCACTCACAATCCACCACTTCTGATGCGCCAGGAAAAGCACATTGCGCATGACCTGCCTGAAACCAAAGACGCACCCATGAATCAGCCGACACTTTCAGCGCTGCTGATTTCATGCCTGCCGACAAAAGCTATTTTACTTACGCCGGATCGCTCACCACTCCACCTTGTTCAGAAATCGTGGCTTGGATCGTGATGGAGCACACGATTGCGGCTTCTCCGGATCAAATTGAGCATTTTGAGCACCTGGAGCACGAAAACGCTCGCCCGGTGCAGGCGCTTGATGGCCGTACGATCAAGCACCATAAAGGATAAAATATCAAATGGAGGTGGGAATCGAGTTTCCTCCTAAACTGCAACCCGATGCCCACCCCTCCATTTGGTAGGAAGATTCAAAGCAGCCCCGATGTAATATCGCCTGCTTTTCTTTTTTTAGGTTGGTGAACAACAATGCTTTATCTTTTTGCCGTTGTTGGCGTCCTCGCCACATCTTTCGGATCAATTACCCTAATAACGCCCTTTCCTTCCAAGACCAAACTTCCAAAGGATACTCGGGATAGCTCTCTACAAACCGGGCATACTTGCGAGGTTTGTATTCAGAACGATTGAATTTTACCTCAACGGCTTTACCGCCGTAGGCATTCTCCTCCAGGACAAAATCAACCTCGTTGCCGTCTGCCGTGCGCCAATATTTGATCTGATCCAACGTATGTCTTTCGGAAAGTTGGCGGAACACATAGTTTTCTAACAACAATCCCTTGTCTGCACGGCTTTCCAGCGATACATAGTAGTTTACCAGGGCATTGCGCAAACCAAGGTCATTGAAGTAAACTTTGGGCATTTTGGTGAGTTCTTTGCGCAGGTTTCGTGCAAAAGGGCGAACCAGGCTGATATGAAAGCATTTTTGTAGGACAAACAGGTATTGGGACAAATGGTGCTGTGAAACCTGCAAGGTGTTCGATAATTCTGACAGGTTCACCATGCCGCCGGTTTGCGATGCCAGTAGCATGAGTAAGCGGTAAAATTTAAATTCATCAGCTATCCCCGACTCAAGCATGTCCCTTTTGACAAATGAATCGCGAAGCTCAGCCAGTCGCTCCTGTTTCCTGAGATAGTCGGGTTCTAAAACAACGGCGGGATATCCACCATAGGTCATGTAATTTTCCAAGTGTACCCAAAGGCGTGGCTCCAGCGCCGATGCTGAAATGACGCTGTCGCGCAGTTTTTGCAGCGCAGACAGTTCTTCTGGCAGGTCCGAGAACAACAGATATTCCTCAAAATCAAGTGTTTTGAGTTCAAATATCTTTTTCCTGCCAGCCAGTGAATCCTTAAATTTATCGTCAATATAAAATGCACTGCTCCCGGTTACCAGCAGCTTGATACGATCGGAATATTCATCGTAAAGCAGTTTTACAAAATGGGTCGGATCCTGCAAATATTGCACTTCATCTATCAGGACGAATGCACGACCCGTTTTTTGGACAGGCAGGTATTTGAAAATGTTTTCAGGATTGGCATTGAGGTCAGTCAACAATTCTCTGCGTTCGAGATTGAAAAATTGTACGGTTTCTCCTTGCGCTTCGAGATGCTCCCGGACTTGCCGCAGCAGCGTTGACTTACCTGTTTGCCGTGCGCCAATTAAGATGGTGGCCTCTTTATCCGGCAAGTGCTCCAACAATTTTGTGAAAATTTTGCGTTTCATTTTACAAATATCGGATAATAATAAATTTATTTTAGAAATTATCGGATTAAATTTAAAATTAGTTTTCAAAAACGCCTTTTCAGGCCAGTGATTTCAGCCCCAAATCCAGGGGCTAATCTGCCTTTTTTTCTCACATACAAAACTATGACGATTACCTCGGTGATTGCGGCAACGCATCATGCTTCGGAACAAGCAGCTGCCCGAGGGTGTTCAGAAAAGAGGGTGTATCATAAGTGGTGGTATGGCCTTTAGGCCGTCGGGAAGTGCGCCGTTTACGGCGCAAAATTAGACAATTAGTGGCGTAAACGCCTCTGGTCCCGACGGCCTAAAGGCCATACTACCACTTATGATACACCCTCGCTCGCTTCAAATTGGCTGGAATGGCATTAAAAATAATAATTCCAGCCAATTTTCTATATCAATTTGGCTGGAAATGCATTTTTTTATACCTTTACAGCCAAATTGCACTGTATCTATGGCGAATATTATTGGCAGAAAAGAAGAAGCGACGTTGCTCAATGCTCTTTTCCAGTCTCCGAAATCCGAATTCGTGGCGGTGTATGGCAGGCGGCGTGTTGGCAAAACTTTTTTGATCCGGACGGTTTTCGAGGATCATTTTCATTTTCAATTGACCGGCCAGGCCCGGTCGAATTTGAAACAACAGCTGCTCAATTTTCAGGACACCCTGCAATCATTCGATCCCGGCGAAGGCAACAAACCGCCCAAAAGCTGGTTTGAGGCATTCGGCAAATTGAGGCGTTTTTTGGAATCCCGCCCGCCTGGCAAAAAAGTGGTATTTTTGGACGAACTGCCATGGTTGGATACCCCTCAATCGGGTTTTGTTTCTGCATTGGAGCATTTCTGGAACAGTTGGGCGAGCGCAAGGCGCGATATTTTGCTCATTGTCTGTGGCTCTGCGGCAGCCTGGATACTTAAAAAATTGATCAATGACCGGGGCGGGCTGCACAATCGCCTCACGGAACGCATTATTCTGCGTCCCTTCACCTTACAGGAAACAGAAGCTTTTTTGCGCTCAAAAGGCGCTACTTATGACCGTTATCAACTCATCGAGCTATACATGACGATGGGAGGCATTCCATTTTACCTTGAAAATGTACGGGTTAACCGCAGTGTGGCCCAAAATGTGGACAGGATGTGTTTTTCTCCCGGAGGGCTGCTGACCACGGAATATGAAAACCTGTACCGGTCGTTGTTCGAGCGCCATGAGCGACACACCGCTGTGGTGGAAGCCATTGCACTGAAAGGCAAAGGGTTGACCCGTAAGGAAATTTTGGCCATTGCGAATTTGCCCGACAGCGGCAATACCAGTACGATATTAGACGAACTGACGCAGTCTGGTTTTATCCGGCAATATTATCCCTTTGGCAGCAGAAGGGCGGTTATTTATCAATTGATTGATCCTTTTACCCTGTTTTATCTCACTTTTATGAAAGGGACAAAGGCTGCGGGCGCGGGTGCGTGGTTGTCCCAATCGGACAGCCCCAAATGGCAGGCATGGAGTGGCTATGCTTTTGAATACATTTGCCGCAACCACATTGACTGCATTAAAAAACACCTGGGTATCGGAGGCGTTTATACCGAAATATCAGCCTGGCGTAGCAAAAATGCTCAAAAAGGTGCACAAATTGACTTAGTGATAGACCGAAAAGACCGAATAATCAACCTTTGTGAAATAAAATTTTCGACCACTGCATACATCATTACCAAGGCTTATGCAGAAAGTCTCCGACTTAAAATCCAAACCTTTAAGACGGAAAGCGGTACTAAAAAAACAGTGCTTCTTACTTTTATTGCGGCACACGGTCTGAGCTCCAATGAATACTCCATGCAATTGGTACACGATGCCTTGGATATGGATGCCTTATTTGAGTGATTGGAGGTACCTTTACTAAAGGCTTGACCATTGGACAAAAAATTCAATTAATGTCCGAATTACCCCCTATTTGTCCGAATTCCCCCCCATGATTGTCCGGATTCCCCCCCATGATTGTCCGAATTCCCCCCTTTTCGTCCATCTACCTTTGCCTCAGCAATAGAGTAAGTCGAATTATTACACTTTCCCTTCCCCACTTTAATCCCACCCTCCTTCCGTATTCCGCGATAGCAAAGGACAGCCATTGTGATTCCGGCCATTTACCGATTTTTTAGTCCGCTTACATTTTAACAAAAATTCTTGCCTGTAACCCAGCTGAGATCAGGGACTGCTGTTTGCGCAGTAGTACCCCTGGCATTGCATTAAATCAACCTTATTTTCAACGTACTAACTGGCTCATCATGAAAAAATCACTACATTTTTTTGGAGGTAATTTCAATTCCATTCAAGGCAGTCCTACTTTAGGAGGCAACTTGAAGTTGCCTCCTAAAGTAAGCAGACTTGGCCTTTTGGGCCTTTTGGTGTTCACCCTGTCCACCACCTGGGCCAACACCTACACCGTAAGCAACACCAACGACGCGGGCGCAGGCTCGCTCCGGCAGGCGATCATAGACGCCAATGCCAACCCGGGAGCGGATGTGATTGATTTTTCAACCTCGGGGCTACTTACCTTAGCAAGTTCCTTGCCTACCATTACAGGTCAGGTGGACATACAGGGACAAACCGCAACCGGGTATGTCGCTGGAGCACCTACCTTCCATATTCATACGGCATCTGGTATTACGATGCTCACCGTTTCGGGGACCACAGGTACGATTATCAACGGGATCGATTTTTCTTCCACAGGAGGAAGAACCGCAACTGCAATATCTCTATCCAACGCAGTTGATCCAACCGTCACCAATTGCCTGATCAAGACCCGGGAGCTGGCTATTCAAATAAGCAATGGCTCCAACCCTACCATCCAGGGCAATGATTTTACCAATTCAGGATTTGCAAACACCAGTGCCCAACTTTATATGAATGGCGTTACCAGTATTGCCACAGGCGCCGTAACAGGCAATACCTGGGGCGGCAGCACAGCAGGCAC
>JBJXGO010000133.1:0-3350 GCA_046160345.1 Saprospiraceae bacterium | reverse complement strand
CTCGATCAAAGGCGGAATCGGGATCAGGTTCATGGTGTCCGGAATCTGGGTCGATGCCCGGGTCGCCAGGAACAATAGCAAGAAAGTGATGGCCGCATTGCGAATAAATAGCAGGATTTTCATGATTTTAATTTTTCAGGCCGCTAAAAGTAGTTTGGGTTGTTAGATACATTTGAATGGCTTCAAAACCAAACGTATCGAACAACCCAAACCACCTTCAAACGACCAATCTTAAGTGTTCAAAGAAAGTGAAGGAAGGAGCCTGCAAACTATTGTCGTTGGATCACCAGCTTGCCAGTTACAGTGCCCATTCCTGTTTTCCAGGTTACAAGGTACATCCCGTTAGAGAGGCCGTTTATATCAATGGAGGCTTCGCCATGGAAATGATGCAGGTTTTGCTCGCGTATCAGGCGGCCTTGCAAATCAAGGATGCTAAGGGTACTATTATGCGAGCGAGCGGATTCACCCTTCATATTCAAAACACCTGTTGAAGGGTTCGGGAATAACATCATGCTAGGACGATCAGCCTCTGTATCAACTCCAGAACCAGCGCAGGGACCTTCTTTGGTGACTACAAACTGGCGCATCATACCGCCGCCCATTATATCTTCGTGGGTAAGGATATGGCAGTGGTACATGTATCCATATTTGTGGTCAATAGGCCTGGGGTAGTCGTCAAAATTACCAAGAAAACGCACTCTCCAGCCTGGAGGAACCAGCACGTCATCTTTCGGACCATTCCAACCCAAAGCGTCCAGATTCTGCTTCACACCAAAGGTATCCCGTGCTTCCAGTATTCGGAATTGTATTTTGTGAATGTGGAAAGGATGCGCTATTCTTGAGTTATTGAAAATAGTCCAAATCTCCTTTGTATTCTCGCAGATGGTGTCGTCGATCCTGTGCATATCATAAGACATGCCGTCAATTTGGAAGCCATTTCCTGAACTCAACTCTGCCAAAACCTTTTGGCGGTAACGGTGTATATTAAGCGAGCTGTCTCTGAGGCCGGGACTCCAATCTGTCGAGTCCGACTTGAATGCATTGAGCGGGGCTGGGGTATAACCCATAGGGTCGTCTATGATGCGCAGCTTTAGGAAAGAATTGCCGAGGGTCGAATCCTTACCACCCCCGCCACCCCACGATCCCCAGGGGCTGCCAACTAAGAATCCGGGCATGAGTTGTTTCAGATTTCTTAGAAACAGCGTATCGCCAGCTGAAAAACCGCTCAAGTCCAGCAATATCTCATCGCGGTTGCCAGGGCCAGTTCTTAAAGTTTTCAGCTTGGTCGGTTTGAGCGTGTACCCACCGTCGGTGGCGACATGGTAGAAATCAATCAAATTGGTTGTATCACTATTATTGAACTTTGAGACACCGAATACAATAGCCTTACGGGTAGAACCATTCAGGATACGCAGGCGCACGAGATGGTGCGGAACATTCACATAGGGATTGGTCACGCCATTGACAAGGTTGAATGGGCGTTTTTTCCCTCCCCCCCCAATTGAATCAAGGTAGTAAAATCCTGAAGGGGCCTTCGAAATGCCCACGTCACCAATGATGACCGGGATATCGTCCACCCCGTAATGGTGGGGCAAATTTTTACGAAATGTATCGGTAGGCTGTTCAATTAAAATCATGCCCGAAAGCCCCAGGGATACATGCGGCATGGTTTTATTCTCTAAATGTGGGTGGTACCACATGGTGCAGGCGCTATCCTCTACTGCAAAATTGGGCGCAGTCCAAGTTGTGCCTGGGACAATTGGTTGGTGCGGACCGCCATCCATCTCCGGCGGAAGCTCAGCACCATGCCAATGGGTGGTGGTACCTACACCGATCGAATTTTTCATGGTTATGACTGCGGATTCGGTTGTGTACCATTGAAGGGTAGGCCCCAGGATGGTCAACTCGTTGGAGCCCAAAGCATTGTAGGTGTAAGTCGAGATGCCAAATGGTTGTTTGTAACCTCCGTTGAACAAAGAGTCCTTAGGGTTGCCGGGGTTAAATTTGTGGAATGCCTTCTGGATTTCAAGGTTAATCGGACCATTATGGGCATCAAGCAGCGGCGGACTTTTAATTTCGTTGTAAAAATTAGGCTGTGCAATTGCAGCGGTTGCTAGCAAAAGCAACAATACAGCCAAAGCCATGTTGCGAAAAAAAAGGAGGATCTTCATTATGTATCAATTTAGTGTGAAAAAATCAAATAATTAAATGTATTTTAAAGGGCTACAAAATAAAATAGGCAGTGCAATAATACCTTATATTAGTTAATTCTGTAACAAAACCGCAAAACATTTACCCTTTCCTGCTTTTTGAATCTGGGTAAAGCTCCTGTCTGAGGATGTTGTAAACGCTATTGGTAACCGGGCTAAATTCTGTAGAGGCTTTATACACTGCAGTCGCGCTTGCCACCGATGGATCGCCGCTCTGATAAGGTGGATTGGGTGCATATTGCATTTTCAATTGCACCAGCTTGGCTGCTTCCGGGCCTCTTAATATTTCAGCGATGGCAAAGGCCTCATCAATCCCGGAAGAAATTCCACCCCCAGTCACCCGGTTCCGGTCTATGACATATCTTGGAAATCCGGGGGCCATAATTACGTTTGGAAACAGGCTTAAAGAATTTTTAAAAGCCCAATGCGTCGTGCAGGTATAACCATCCAGCAATTTGGTTTTTGCCAACAATATGGAGCCCGTACAAACAGCGGTAAGCAATTGAACAGTTGCCGCTCTGGAAATGATAAAATTAAAAAAAGGATCATTAAGGTTTTTTTGCAACAAAGCATTATATCCGCCTCCTACGCCCCCTGGCACAAACAGAACATCAAAATGTTCAGGTGCATCGTCGTAGCCATAATCCGGCAACCAACGGATACCATCGGTTGACGTTACTGATTGATCCTTCTTAGGGCCGATCAGCTTAACCATTACCGGCTGCTTTTCATTGTTTAAAAATCCAAATACCTGATAAGGACCTGCAACATCCAAAGAGTCAAAGCCTTCATAGATAGGGATGCCGAAACTAAGCGGCCGAGCCTGTATTTTATTCATGATCAAAACAGTTTGTACGGTAATGAATTAATTTTTTTTACTGAAAAACTGCTCCAAAGCGAGCCTGAAAGGATAAATAACATACCGGAAAACAATATCCATTCATCGGAAGGGAACAGATTTCTTCCGAACACAATAAGCAAGGCCCCTGCCAGGCTGACCAGGAATGGTCCATACCCTTTTTGAGGCGCTTTTTTTAACAGCAATAACAGGTGGAGGCCTAGAAAACAAATAAGCACCGGAAACAACCAGCCCATATAGGGTGTCCTGGCCAAACCAAAACTTCCGAACATGCTCATGTA
>JBJXGO010000132.1:0-19689 GCA_046160345.1 Saprospiraceae bacterium | reverse complement strand
ACCAATTTTATCACGCTGCCGCCAGCCGTCTATTTCAACAGTGATTTTACCATTGAAGCCTGGATATACCCGCGAAACAAAGGAGATTTCGCCAGAATAATTGATTTTGGAAATGGGGCCGGAGCATACAATGTATGGCTTGGTTACGAGGGAGGAAGCGGGCGAATTGCCCTTGAAGTCTTTAATCCAAACGGTACACGACTGACTGCTCCAAACCCGTTGACACTCAATCAGTGGACCCACGTGGCCGCTACAGTTTCCGGTACAACAGCCACACTCTATTACAATGGCGTTCCCGTTATTTCCGGCACCATGCAACAACCGGCAAACGTCCTGCGAATGAGCAACTATATTGGTAAGAGCAACTGGGGTTTTGATGCCTATTTGAATGCCTATTTAAGTGACATCCGAATCTGGAATTATGCCCGTACCCAGGCCCAAATCGACGCAGAAAAGAATCACCCATTGCCGGGTCCTTTGCCAGGCCTGATTGCCAATTGGCGATTAGACCAATCCGGCACTGAAGCTACAGACGCCTCCGGCCAGGGACAAAACGGCATTTTGCAGAACAACGCACATTTTATTGCCGCCACAAGGCCGCCAGGTTTTTTTGATCAATCTGACACCGACGCCGATGGCACAGGCAATGCCTGCGATGGCGATGACGACAACGATGGCACTCCTGATTCCCTTGACTGTCAGCCTCAAAACCCATTGATTCACCTGTTCGCTACCGAGATATGCGACAATATTGACAACAACTGCAACGGGTTTATTGATGAGGGCGTAAATGGCACGGTGAACAAGGCACTTTTGTTTGACGGAGCAAATGACAAAGTCTTTGTGGGCACTAATTCGGTTTTCAACTCAGACTTTGTTACCGTTGAAGCTTGGACAAAACCGACATCAGCACAACAGTGGAGGGCTATTATGTCGAAAAGAAACTGTTGTACCGGCAGCGATTTTCAATGGTCATTGCAGACTGACCCTTTAAAAATGTCCTTCGGAGCCTTTGGAACCCTGGGGGGCGGAATTGCTGTTGATCCTAATGATCTGCCAACGAACACATGGGTTCATTATGCAGGTACTTATGATGGAGACTCGGTTCGGTTGTATAGAAACGGGGTACTAGTTAAATCCGTAAAGGGCGGTGGCCCGCTGATCCAAACCCCTTACCCGGTTATGTTTGGCAGTCGTGATTTCAACGCGGATTTTTGGCCAGGCATCATTGATGAAGTGCGCATTTGGAATGTAGCACGAACTGGAGACGATATCAAGAACAACATGAACGTCGCCTTAACCCAAGCGCCAGGATTGATTGGTTATTGGGATTTTAATGAAGGATCAGGTTCTGTTGCACATGATCGGACCGGTGTTTCCACTGATGGCGCGCTAGGAACAGGAAATCAAATGCCACAGTGGGTCAATTCTGACATCTGTCTGTCCAGCCCGCCCGGCACAAACCCTGTGAATGCCCTAAATGACAAGATTACGGTGCCCTCCAGCATACAAACTACGCTCTCTGTATTATCCAACGACCAGCACGCCAACGGATTTCCCCTCAAGATCGTTGGCATCACACAGCCTGCGCAGGGGTCTGCTCAAATTGCTGCCGGACAAACGGCTGTAACTTATCAATCGGCCCATTTGTACAGCGGCGCCGATACCTTGCAATATTTCGTGAGCGACACCCTTGGCAATCGGGACACTGCCCTCGTCATTATTAATGTGACAGCCCCCCAGCCCGATCTGTTGGTGTCATCCATTTTGGTGCCGCCCAATGCCAACTCGGGCCAAGCATTTCAAGTGCGCTGGGTGATAAAAAACATGGGCGCCGTGGGTACCAATGCCCCGGAGTGGTTTGACCGCGTTTGGCTGTCGCCCGATACGGTACTGGAAACCAACCATGACGTATTACTGGGCAGTTTTTCAAATTTCTCCTACCTCTTGCCAAATGAATCGTATTCAAATCAAGCAAACTTCACGCTTGCCAATGGAATTGAAGGCAATTATTATATTTTTGTACAAACCGATGCGACCAGTCTGTTAAGCGAATCGAATGAGGCAAACAATGCGCGGCGCGCTACACTGCCCATTATCCTGACCCCGAGTGCGGATTTAAGGGTGGAACAAATCATTGTGCCCGATTCTGCTTTTTCAGGAGGGCAAATCCAGGTTACTTGTACGGTTAAGAATCGTGGTAATGGCGTGAGCAATGTTTCTAATTGGTTTGACCAGGTCTATTTTAACAAGGATTCTTTGTTGAATTTTAATTTTATCAATGCTCCCAATACCATTCGGCTGAATGACATCAAGTTAGGCAGCAACGAGCACATCGGTGCCTTGCAAAAGGACAGCTCCTACACCTTTACGGCAAGCGTTCAGCTGCCTTCCTACATTTCTGGAAAGCACTATGTAAAAATTTACACCGATATCAATCCTGGCCCTGACAACAAAGCGTTTGAGGGTGGTAACGTAATCGAAAACAGTGCCGAATTCAACAACACCGCTTCTGTCCCAGTCCTCATCAAACTCGCCCCACACGCCGACCTCGAAATAGCTTCTGTCAGTGCTGCGGCACAGGTATCGCCAGCCGAAACGGTCAGTATTGACTGGAGAACCATCAACAATGGTTTTGATGCCACCTCCACAACCGGCTGGCCCGATGGTATCTATATTTCTCCTGAAGCGACCTTCAACCCGCAAACAGCCACTTTTATCCGGGATTACAACAAAGGTGTATCACTGGAAGCAGGGCAGTATTATGATCAAACCCAACAGTCGGTAAAAATCCCACAAAACATTGTTGGCCAGCATTATCTATATGTGGTTGCCGACCGGACGAATGCCGTTTTTGAAGGCTCTTTGGACACCAATAATGTCCGCAAAAGCAACACGATCAATGTGTTGACCCTTGATCTATTGCCAGAGAATCTGGACATACCCGCCGTGGCAAGTTCTGGTTTGCCCTTCCATGTAGGGTATTCGTTAAAAAACCAGGGTCAAGGCACTATTTACACGCCCTGGTCTGACCGTTTGTTTGTTTCCATTGATTCGGTATTTAACCCCGGCACCGCTACCTTGATAGGTACTTTCAGCCGGACTGCATCACTTGCTGCGGGGGCTGATTTTGCCTTTCAGGAAACCCTGACAATGCCGAACGGCCTTGCGGGGAACTATTATGTTTTTCTTGAAACGGATAGCGGCAACAATGTTTTTGAAACAGAATCGCAACCAAACAACCTCCTTCGAAGCGTCGGAACGGTGGCTGTCTCGCTGACGCCCTGGGCAGATTTACAAATCCAAAGCCACGACATTCCCGCGACACTGACCGCTGGAAATAAGGTGTTGACTCAATGGCAGGTGAAGAATTTTGGCCTTGCCACAGCATCGGCCAGTTGGACAGACAAGGTCTGGATCTCAAGCAACAATACGCTCGATGCAAACGATGTTTTGCTGGCGAGTGTAACCCATACGCAGGCTCTCTTGCCAGGAGCTGTTTACACTGAACTTGGCTATCTGCAGCTACCCGTGAATTATTCCGGCACATATTTTCTGCTCTTCAAAACCGATGCCGCTAATACGGTGTACGAGCATTTAGCCGATGACAACAACAACATTTTGGCGGTGGAAGTCACGCTATTGCCCTACCCTCCTGTTGACCTGACGGGCTCTGCCGTAGCGCTCCCACAGAGCGCGCAATCTGGCCAAAATATCACGGTCTCCTGGCTTGTGACAAATACGGGAAACGCTAAAACACTCGGAAACACCTGGCGGGACATTATCTGGTTTTCCACAGATGACAGCTTGGATGTCAATGATTTGTATATGGCCGAAGTAGTACACTATGGTGTCCTTGAACCTGGAGCTAATTATACAGGAAACAAGACGTTCAATCTTCCTAACGGTCTAGTCGGTGAATACTACCTGATCGTAAAAGCCAATGCCAACAACCAGTTGTCGGAAGCCGACTATACCAACAATATCGCCATTAGCCCCGAAAAGATCAATATCGCCTTGGCCCCTCTCGTAGATCTGCAAGTAAGCACCTTCAACACTGCCAGCAGCGTGAATGCAGGCCAACCGGTGATGCTCCAGTGGACGGTTGGCAATATGGGCATTGGCACAACCCCTCAGCAGACCTGGTACGACTTTATATTTCTGTCCAATGATCAAACCCTGTCCCCAGACGACCTGTCATTGGGCAGCAAGCTGCATTCTGGCGCCCTGATAGGTGGCGGAAGCTACATGGCCAATTATGAAGTGGAAATCCCGGTTTATTTGTCAGGCAACAAATTCTTGATCCTGAGTGCGGACAATACCAACTTAGTGTACGAACACAATGCTGAAAACAACAATACAAAAAACACCGCCCTGCAAATTACCGTTGCACCTCCCTGCGATTTGATCGTGACGGACATCACATTCCCGCCAAATGCCATTACAGGCGATCAGATTACGATACAATACACCCTTAAAAACCAGGGGATAAACGCTGCCAATGGCTACATCACCGATGCACTCTATTTCTCATCTGATACTATTCTGACGGTGGAAGATGCGCTTTTTGCGACCAACCGCCACTTGGCAAACCTCGCGCCAGGGGAAACGGTGCAGTTGGCTGTTACGGCTCAAGTGCCGGGCGTGCTGCCGGGGAGTTATCGCTTGTTTGGAAAGACGAACATAAAGAACAACGTGAAGGAGAGTGATTTGGGGAATAATGGGTGGGGGACTGAGGATAGTATAAGTATTGACCTTCCCACACTACAGTTAGGTGTTGTTGAAAACACGGCCCTAACATCGGGGCAGACCAAGCTTTACAAATTATCCATAGGGGCCGATCTGGATCTAAGACTTACCCTGACCGGGCAAACTGGAAATAGCAACGAACTATACACTTCCTTTGGAAAAATTCCGAGCCTTTCAGATTATGAATTTGGTGGGAATGAACCGTTCTCGACAAATCAGCAATTTATTGTGCCCACAACCAAAGAGGGTACATATTATGTGTTGGTTGTTGGTCGTGAGGTGTCAGGAGCCCAGGAAGATATTTCGATTTTAGCAGAGGGACTGCCGTTTATGATTTCGGGGATAAAACCCAATAAAGGCGGCAAAGGGGGGAAAGTTAGCAGTGAAATTACTGGTGCACGGTTTACTGCAAATACAATTTTTTATTTAAAAAATCAAACCGGTGATCTTATACCCGGCATCCTTGATTTTATCAACTCAACAAAAGTGAAGGTCAAATGGGATTTGCTAAATTCAAATTTAGGAATCTATGATCTAATTGCAAAAAGGTCACAAACCGATTCTGTTATTTTATCAAATTCATTTACTGTGTTGGAATTGGCAGGTTTTGAAGTACAACCTGACTTTATTATTCCCGAACAAATTAGAACCAATCAAAGCGTTTCAATTACAGCTCGGTTCACAAATACTGGCAATATCAACATCCCCTATTTAACGCTTGGTGTGGTACTGCAGGATAATGTTTCGGTTTTGAATATCAATGACTCCGATAGGGCGATTAGAATTGACTCATATGACTCTTTAAAATTGGGCGAAAATGGAAAATTTAATTATGTGGCAACCGATGGGTCAAATTCATCTGTTGGTATTATTCCAATAATATTTAGGGATGTTTATCCTGATGAAACGATCTCTTTAACCATAACATTTAATAGCATAAAAGAAGCATTATTTCCAGGATCGATTATTGTCAAATTTGAGACCGAAAACACTTTTATCTTTAATCAACTACTAAACATTGAAGAAAAAAGGAATGGGATTTTGCAAGATGACTCTTTTCAGAATGATATATTAAAATCTCTTGCAAATAATCGGGAGAACTTTCAAACCCACCTTCTAAGCGAACTTTTCAAGGAAAAGATTATAGATTCCATAGACTATTTATCTTTGAAATTTCGATATAATATTGATTCATTACTAGAAATTCGATCAAACCCAAATAGTGAAAGAGGTCTTCCTGAATTTAATCTTGGATCATCAATTTATCAAGAGTTCATAGATTTCGCACCATGGATTGGATTGTCAATCACTATGCATACAATAGCATTGAATTTTGCAAGCGCATATGAAGAAAATAGCTGTCAAGGTTGGGTTGGGGCAGTTTGCAATAGCACGGGGTCACTCGTTTGCCAATTCGCTATTCCATCAATAGGCGTTGCCTCAGGTCCAGCCTTAGTTGGTTGGCTTTTGGCAGGCTTTATTTGCGGTAAGGCGTTTGATTGGGGATGTGATAAAGTCTCCGATTGGTGGTGCAAACCAATAGTTAAATCCTACGACCCCAACGACATCGTCGGCCCACCCTCCTACTCCGACGACCGCTACTGGGTCGCCCGCAGCGCCACCCTACCCTACACCATTCGCTTTGAAAACGACTCCGCTCTCGCTTCCGCGCCCGCACAGGTGGTCAATGTCACCCAAAAACTCGACCCGCACATAGATGCGCGCACGTTCCGGCTCGGAAGTTTTGGTTTTGGGCAATTCGTGTTTCAAGTCCCTGACAATCAAGCCTTTTACGCCAAGCGGCTCGACCTGCGCGACTCCCTGGGCATCTATGTAGATGTGCTGGCGGGCATTGATGTACAAACCAGTACTGCCTTCTGGACACTTAAATCCATTGACCCCGCCACGGGCTTGCAACCCAACAACCCACTGCTTGGCTTCTTGGCCATCAACGACACGCTGGGCGCCGGGCAGGGATTCGTCTCTTACACCGTGCGGCCGGCCACGACCAGTGTTACCGGCGACACCATCTTCGCCAAAGCCAAAATCGTGTTTGACATCAACGACCCGATAGAAACTCCGCAGATTTTCAACACGATAGATGCAGGCGCCCCCATTAGTCAAATCGGCCCATTGCCGCTCAACTCGGAACTTCCTTCCTTCGTGCTCGACTGGTCTGGCACAGATGACGCAGGCGGTTCTGGGATACGCCATTACGATATCTATGTGTCTGAAAATAATGGTGCATTCCAAATTTGGGCAGAAGACACGACGGCCACCACTGGCATCTTCAAAGGCGTTTCAGGTAGTAAATATACATTTTTCAGTACTGCAACGGACCATGTCGGCAATCAGGAACCACTAAAAACCTCCGGTGATTGGAGTATTGTGATTGGTCCTGAAAAAACGCTGTCGCTGCTGGAGCCATCGGGCAGTAGTCCTATTTGTGCCGACGACTCCCTCTTGATTCGCTGGACCGCGACGAATATTCAGGCATTCAATCTCGATATCAACTCACTCAATGGGGATTCTATTTTTCAAGCCCTGAATCTCAACGACACGGTGTATCTGTGGCCGGTACCCGGCAATCTGTCTGGCGAAATCATCCTTGCGGTGTCTGATTCAACCAGTGGAAGTCTAATTACCCGAGATACGGTGTTTGTGTTCCCTGTTCCATCCGCTGTGATCATGCAACAGGGTGATTCTCTGATCGTATCGAATGCCCAAAATTATCAGTGGTTTTTCAATGGCATGGAAATTTCAACAGCTGCCAACGATCAGGTTTACTACCCACAAGAGACGGGCAACTACTCCGTCATGGTGACCGATTCTAGTGGTTGCACCGCTGTTTCTGAAGATTTTTTCGTGGATATACTGGGGGCAACCTTGCCAAAAAATGTTCAAGTATTCAGGTTGGCGCCCAATCCTGCCAAAACCACGCTGCAACTGACGCTTGTATTGCAACAGCCGGAAAAAATAACCCTGTTGCTACATGATGCTCAACAACGATTGGCGCAAACCGTAAACCTTTCAGGTTCATCTATCCTGCATACCTTTGATGTGCATGATTTGCCTGCTGGAATGTACTATTTGACCGTTCGCTTGGAAAGTGGAGTGTACGTTAGAAAGGTCGTGAAGGCACAATAAGTGTTCGTTCAGGAATGTAATCCCTTTTTTACACGATAAAAAAACGAGGTGGCAATTCTGGTATAGCACCGGAAGTTTACAATTGAAAAAATGACCGATCTCCAACAACGCAACGAGGCCTTCCTCGCCTTTCTCGATACCTTAAACCCCGCCCAACGCGAGGCGGTGGATCAGGTGGAAGGCCCGGTGCTGGTGGTGGCCGGTCCGGGAACTGGAAAAACACACCTGCTCACGGCCCGTATCGGCAATATCCTGCTCCGCACCGATGCCCGTCCGCAAAACATACTTTGTCTCACATTTACCGATGCAGGCGCATCGGCTATGCGGCAGCGATTGCTCCAGCGCATTGGCCCGGAAGCTCAACGTGTGCCGATTTTCACCTTCCACGCATTTTGCAACCGCGTAATTCAGGAGAACGCCGAGTATTTTGGGAAAGGAGGCCCTGAACCCGTCACCGAACTGGAGCGTATCGAGATCGTGCGCAGTTTACTGGCAAAGCTCCCCCCGGAACATCCCTTACGCCTTGGCAAAAAAGATCTTTTTCAATTTGAAGAACATTTGCGCAACCTGTTTTCGACCATGAAAAAAGAAGGCTGGACGCCAGGCCATGTCTTGAAAATGTCGGAAGATTTTTTAAAAGGCATACCCACTAATCCAGTTTATATTTATCAGCGCAACAGTAAGAACTTCAAAAAAGGCGATCCGAAAACCGCTCAAATTGACGAGGTCCGCGAAAAAATCACGCGGCTCAAATCCGCCGCCGACCTGTATCCAAAGTACCTGAATGCGATGGAACGCGCTGCCCGATATGAGTACGAAGACATGCTGCTTTGGGTGGCCCGCGCTTTCGAAAAAAACGAGGCCTTGCTCCGGACCTACCAGGAACGCTACCAGTACATCCTGGTGGATGAATTTCAGGACACCAACGGCGCCCAATTCCATCTGCTCAATCTCCTGCTCGACTTCTGGGAGGTCCCCAATATTTTTATCGTTGGCGACGACGACCAGAGTATTTACGAGTTCCAGGGCGCGCGTTTGCAAAACCTCCGCGCATTTCAGGAACATTACCAAAAAGGCCTGAAAACCATTGTGTTGGAGGAAAATTACCGCTCCGTTCAGCCTATTCTGGATGCAGCCAGCCGGGTAATTGAAAACAATTCATTGCGGATAGTTCATTTCTTTGGAAATGGGATGACGAAGCAATTGAGATCACAGCTGAGAGACGAGGGCGTTTTGGGTAAAACTTCTGCCAAAGATCCCAATGTTGTTATCGTCTCCTTTCCAAACCGCCTTCAAGAAACGGTTTTTATCGTCCAACAAATTGAAACCCTGCTTGCCCGCCAGGTCGAACCAGCTGAAATTGCCGTGCTCTACGCCCGCCACCGTCAGGCCGAACGGCTTTTGGCCTTGTTGGAAAAAAAGGGCATCCCCTACCAAACGAAACGACCCGTCAATGTGCTCGACCTGCCCCAGATACAACCATTCAGGTCGCTGCTTTCCTACCTGAAGGAGGAGTCCGCACAGCCTTTTTCGGGCGAACACCGGTTATTCCGCTTGCTTCATGCCTCATTCTGGGGGTTTTCGGAACTGGATTTGGCCAAAATCGCCCTAAATTGTCATACTGACCGAAGCGAAGATTCCGAGGAAAAGCAAGAAGAATTATACCTGAAAGTAGGCGCCCGTTCAGGAAAGAAAAAACACTGGCGCGAGACATTGAGCGACCCGGATGCCTTGAATCGGCTTCAACTCTCGGATGCTGCACGACTGCAACAATTGGGCATTCAATTGAACAGCTGGATCTCCGATGCCCAAAACCTGCCCTTGCCCCAACTAATTGAACGTTTATACACCCAAACTGGTTTGTTGGCCTGGACTTTGGAACAGCCCGACAAAGCCTGGCATTTACAAGTGTTGCATACATTTATGGAGTTTGTGCGCAATGAAACCATGCGAAATCCACGCCGTTCGCTGGCCAGATTGCTCGATCTACTGGACAGTATGGACGACAACCTGCTTCCACTTTCATTGAACCAGCTTGCTCAGCAAACCCGTGGTGTTCAACTACTTACAGCGCACGCCGCCAAAGGGCTTGAATTCAGCCACGTTTTTATGATCGACTGTGTGGAGGAAGCCTGGGACAAAAATTCCGGAGGAAACAGAGGCCATTTTTTCCTGCCCGAAACCCTTACCCGCTCCGGGGAAGAAGACGCATTGGAAGCCCGGAGGCGGTTGTTTTATGTTGCCATGACCAGGGCAAAACACCAGGTTCATATTTCCTTTCCGCGTTCCGACGACGCTGGCAAGACTTTGATACAGAGCCAGTTTCTGGCCGAAACAATACTGCCTGTTTTGGAGGCAGATGTCCCCTACCCTGCCCTGCTGGAGGCCCAGACTCTATTGATGCTCGAAGCCCATAACCCCGTGGTCAAACTTCCAGAGGCTGGATTGCTGGACTCGATATTGGCCGACTTTAGTTTGAGCATCACGGCACTCAACCGCTATTTGCGTTGTCCCCTTGCCTTTTACTATGAAGACCTGCTCAAAGTACCCGGCTCGACCAGCGAGGCTGCAGCATTTGGACTTGCCATGCACGGAACCTTGCAGCAGTTTTTACTGAAAATGAAAAGCAACAAGAAGTTTGAGTGGCCTTCAGCGGAGGCGCTTTCGAAAATATTTGGGCAAGAAATGGAACGGCAGCGCGGTTTCTTTTCAGAAAATGGTTTCACACAGAGGCTTGCACTTGGCAAAGATTATTTGCGCCGTATTCATGTGGAACAGGTGCCCTTTTGGAGAAAACGGGCTATTGCGGAGCGGCGGGTGGACAAGGTTGAGATCAATGGCATTTCGATCACCGGCATTCTGGACAAGATCGAATGGCTCGACGGGGGATCGCTCCGTATTGTGGATTATAAAACAGGCACGCCCGACCCTAAAAAAACAGCCCAACCGACTGAGGATCAACCCTATGGAGGTGATTATTGGCGCCAACTCGCCTTTTACCAAATCCTTTTGGATAAGGCCCGGCTATATCCTGAAAATGTGGGCAAAACGGCCATTTCCTGGATCTCGCCCGACAAACGCGGGGCCTTCCCAATTGTGGAGATCAGTTTCAACCAGGAAGAATTGCATTTCGTGGAGGGCTTGATAGGCGTGGTTTATGAAAAAATACAAAACCGCAACTTTGACAGGGGTTGTGGCGAGCAAGATTGCCCCTGGTGTAAAATGCTGCGGGAACGGAACCTTCCAACAGTGTTGAATCGAGGTCAGGAAGATGGATTGGATGATGTTTAGAGGTTTTTTCACGCAGATGTTTAGCGTTTTTTCACACAGATGTTACGCAGATTTCCCCGCAGATGTTACGCAGATACGATCTACTCAAATCTGCGTAACATCTGCGGGGAAATCTGCGTAACATCTGTGTGAAAAACTACCTCGTTTATCCCTCGAAAAAAATGGGCACTACTTCAGCACCACAAATTTCAGGTTAAAAATCTGACTGCCCGACCGCATATCAAGAATATAGGTTCCGGGTGAGATTGGTGCTACAACAGAAAACCCTTGTTTTTCACCAAGCGATGCACTTCCCGATGATACTGTACGACCGTAAGCGTCCCGCATAACCCATTCTATTTCATCCTGTTCAAAACCAAGGACTTGAATGTCCAGGAAACTGCCCGGCCTGGCAGGGTTGGGGACGACGGTCGCGGAAATACTAACCTGAGAAGGTTCCTTGCTGCTGATGCTGAAACAAGAGTCCTGGGTTTCGTAGGCGCCGATGTCAACGGTGTCGAAGCGGATGCGGGGATTGCCGTCCAGGTCGGTGAAGATACCAAGCGTATCTACGATTAGGTTGTTGCCTGCGTTGACGGCTGGAGAGCAAGCCTCAAGCCGAAAGTCCCCATTGGCAGCATTTTCAAAAAGCGGGTCAGTCTCAGAAATATTGTTGCTACCAAAAATAGGGTAGAAGCTTGTGGAAGAGGAATCCAAACTCAACAGGCAGTTGTCAACGTGATATCCTTCAAGTTTTTGAATCATAAAGTCATTGTCTGAAAACATGGTCCACAAGTCTGCTTCAGGTTCCCAGATTATACAATTGTTGACATAGGTTTCTACATAATCGTCCACCCCGTTAAAATTGGGATAGTAACTTTTATTGAGAATAAGTCCATAATTATCAAAGAAAGTGCAATTTGTTATTTGAGTAATAACCTTACCGCCACCACTACTACAAACAGAAGAAATTCCGCCTGCATTCTCCATAAAAATGCAATTTTCTATGGTTGCGTTCAACTTCCCAGAGTTGCTTCCTAACCCAAATAAGATAGGAAAACTCCCAAGGGTGGAACTTCCCAACCTCCTGTTTTTTAAATACTTACAATTTTTTATTGACAGTTTACAGTCACTTTCTTTCAATCCTTGTAAATAAGTAATACAATAGGATTGTGATAAATTTTCATTAAATTCACAGCCACTGACGTTAACTGACAACTTACTTTTGGCGACTCCTATGAACGCATACCCTGCTCCAACGCCATTGGTAGAAACATTTTTTTCAAAAATACAACTTAATAACTCTGCCTTAAATGGCGGCACACCAAATGATGCCAATCCACCATCATAATAATATAATCCCCCACCTTCAGTTGCACTATTTTCCTTAAATATACAGGAGTCTATGATAAGCGTGGCTCCCGTTAATTCTTCGTAGCCGGAAGCGAAATAGATGCCACCTCCAAGTGAGACTTTGGCTGTGTCTTTTTCAAACAGACAGTGCCGAAGAATGGTCGTATTTTCCGTTTTGCTAATAAAAAGACCTCCCCCATCTCCTCCAAGAACAGCGTTTTTAGAGAATACGCAATTGTCTAAAACAAAAGGGTGACCCGGCACAGATGGCCCAACTTTAGCTACCGCTCCACCAAAGATACTGGATCGGTTTGAGGTAAATTGGCAGTTCCTGATAATCGGATTGACATAGTTTTGAGCAAAACTCCATCGGTAGATGGCAATCGCCCCCCCAACAGAAGCATAATTTTGTTCGAACCGACAGTTTTGAATAATTGGGCAAGTGTTGTAAACATCAAAGGAAGGGTTTAACAACAATCCGCCACCATGGTTTTGGTCATTGTCAGGGTTGTTTGCATTACCCTTTGTCACCACAAAGCCATCCAGAACAGTAGTACTGTCCAGACCTTCTCCGTACAATACATGGTAGGAGTTGTCAGAACCTTGTGGAAGCCCAATGTTCCCAGATAGTATGGTCTTGTTCTGCTCAAAATCCTGTTGGGTCAAGTTGGTTTCCCATCCCAGAAAACCACCGTACATTTTAACACCATTTTTCAGAACAAAATAGATTGAACGGTCTGTTGTGGCTGTCGGGTAATAAGTACCAGCAGCCACCCAAATAGTATCGCAATTGGTAGCGACTGCCAAGGCTTGTTGTAAATCAGGGAATGCGTCTGCCCAGCTAGTGCCGTTTTGTAGTCCTCCTAGTACGCTTTGGTTAACGTAGATAGTGGTTTGGGAGAAAATGGTGGTGCATTGCAGCATAATGCAGATTGCGAATATCTTTCTCATGAGTCGGTAAATTTAAAAATATAAAAGCCTCACAGATATACCTGTGTGTATCTGTGAGGGAATCTAAAAACAGTGTTTAGTTTTTGATAATCTTGCCAAAGAGTACTTGGGTTCCAGATTCAAATGAATACCAATAAAGTCCAGCAGGCTGTGCCGCAAGCGTGCTTATCTTAAGCGATTGTGGACCTTTGGAAAGAGATTCTTTTTGTTCGACCACTAAGCGGCCAAAACTATCGAATAAGGATAGGTGAACCGGCTCATCGTTGGGCAAGAAGAAATCGAATATGATTTCTGAACTAAATGGAACAGGAAAAGCAGAAAGATAATAGGCTTCACTAGCAATGCTGGCTGGCTTTCCTCCATTGCTACCAGTAAAGGTTTGAGCACTTGAAATCTCTAATTGAAGACCAACGTTTTCTATTTCTTCACCAGTCGAAGAATAGAATTTTTTGGAAAGCACCGAATTTTTTAAGCGAAAACGTTGCCCAATATTAGAAATAGGGTTTAATGACCTCATTTTGATCTTAAAGAGCGTTTTGCCGTTCAAATTTGTTCCCGTACCATTTTCAGTAAAATTAAGGGCGCGAAATTTGCCTTCCTCCAGTGCTGTTAGGCCAAAATTGTCCTCTGAAAATGTTTCTGAGGAGTTGCCAGGCTGAATCTCAATAATTTGCAGCGTATCTTCAGCAAAATCTACCCCAAATTGCCATGCGCTTATAAGGGAATCGCTACTG
Source organism: Saprospiraceae bacterium (assembly GCA_046160345.1). Classification (GTDB taxonomy): domain Bacteria; phylum Bacteroidota; class Bacteroidia; order Chitinophagales; family Saprospiraceae; genus M3007. The sequence goes on along the minus strand of JBJXGO010000132.1, from coordinate 5,485 downwards.
GCTTTTACTTCTAGTATAATCAACTGATTACTGTTTATTGAAGTGTGGGAGATGGTTGTAAAAGAGTGGTCTGGATCCTCAGTTGATAAAAGATCAATAATTGCTGAACAATTTACATCCCCAACTTTAATCCCCCATAATGACCAAGCATCTGGGTTCTGTGCTCCAATACTATTTGGATCCAAGGTAACGTGATCCATCCAGGATGAACTATTGGGTGCTGATTGCAGTGCCCCACTTCCATAAGTTCGCTCATTAGTTGAGTCTGGGGGAACTGGTACAGGCTCATCAAGATTTACCCACTTTGCGTCAAATGGATTTATACCAAGAGAATCTGACGTATCGTAAAATTCATCTGAAAATATTGAGTCCTTGAAGCAATATTCAGGCACAAATCGCCACCTATTGTTATTGGGCAGCTCCTGATGAATGCCGAGAATCAGTTTTCGAAGCTCTACAATATCAAAAGTTGTAACGGATCCGCTATTGTTCGCATCAGCAGCAATTATTTGAAATGGATTTTCAAATGGTTCAATTGCAAGTATGTGCTTACTAATGAGTCCTAAATCGTAGGTAGTAACACCATTAAGTGGGTAAGGATGATCAACATCTGGAAGGACGGAAAGCATCCCGCTACCGTTATAAGGGTACACACAGGCAAATGTCAGGTATCTACCATTATTATCCGTTATAGCCTCAGGTGAACCGCAAGAATTTTGGTTAGCATCTTGAAATGGTACGGGAATTTCACTCATTGGCCCAATTGGGTTAATCGGCAAAATCATCAAACAATTTCTCTGAATAAAACCTCGATCGCTGCTACTCAGGTTTTGGCAGATAGGTTCAATCGTATCTATAAGAAACCCCCACATATTATTACTCGTTAACATCATCTTCATTTGCAAAGCCTGGTCAGCGCTAAACCGATAGGAACAAGTATGATAATCTCCCATTATCAAAGATGGATCTGGATTGTAGGGAACTCCCAAAGGGTCGGTAGGGTAATCACAACTTTCAAAAGTTATACAATCATCTTCAAATCCGCATCTTGAATCAATATTAATAAATGTAGGGTCAGCCGGCGTATCGCAAAACCCGTCTCCAGTTCCGTTAGGCCCTTCGCAAATAAAGGTTGTTAAAACCCCATTGACCATTAGATCAACTTCATCGTTAACATATTGAGCCCTTTCAGGATGCAATAATGGGTCGTTAGGGATTGGGCCACGAAGGTAAGTATGCGGAATCGATAGGTAATGGCCAAGCTCATGAGCAATCGTATTCGCACCCAAGGCTCCACCCTGCCTACAATAAGCAGCACCTGGGGAGCCGCTGTTAGGAATTCCGAACCAACCACCTACAGATTCGCCGTTTACAACAAGTTTTCCAACCAAAAAAACATTGATAACATTATCATAATCAGGATTTTGTTGCGCTGCCAAATTTCTAAGTGTACTACCTTCAGAACCTAAATCCAAATTGACAAGCTGATCGTTAGCAATTTGAGTAGTGCCACATAAATAAAATTGAATCCCAGTTGAGCTAAAATATCCGTTTATCTCGCTCAACATCTGCAAAGGAGCAAATTCATTTTTCCAATTAGTTTCTCCCTCCTCTGTAACCCCGGTTACAAAATTGAACCAAATTGGAAGGTCAAAGGTCATAGGACCTAATCCGGCGGGCATAGGTCCGAGGCTATCAAATAGCGCTTGGTATTCTGACTGCGGCATGTCAGGAGCACCACAATATATTATATTCTGGGCAGAAAGGTTGATAGTCGTCAAGGCGAAGCAAAGAGCACCGAGCACCGAGCAAAAATCGAAAGTTTAGCCATCATGGTAAAAGGTTTTAAATAAAAGGGCACGAAATAGTGTCCCGGTGGCTAAGGTAACCTGAGCTGGCCGAAGGGCGGGATGAAACTACATATTTGACTAATTTCGGCACAAGCTGATCCCAATTTGGCCGCCTTGCGCACATTTTTTCAAACTACCCTTTCCACAAACCAAACTTTGTCTATTTTTGCGGGCATTTTTTGAAAAGCGACTTAAAAATTTAGAGACAAAATGGCTAAACGCAAATCTGATCAGATCGAAATCGAAGAAGTGGAGCAGGTGTCGGCATCCAGATATTCCACACCTATCTGGGAAAAATACCCCAACCTCCTGTTATATGCCCTCGCCGCAATCGCATTGGCCGTTGCAGGTTGGTGGCTATATAAAGAATTGATTGTCAAACCCAAACAGGTAGAAGCTGTGGCCGCGATGTGGCAGGCGGAACAACAGTTTGCCCGCGACTCCTTCCAATTGGCCCTTAATGACCCAGGCGGCGGTTATGACGGTTTTCTTGCCCTTGCCGACAAATTCAGCGGCACACCTGCCGGCAACCTGGCCCATTATTATGCTGGCGTTTGCTACCTCCAGTCAGGCGATTATGACAACGCCATTGCACAAATGGAAGAATTTAGCGCCGAAGGAGAGTTGCTCCCAGCCATGAAAAATGGCATTATCGGTGATTGTTATTCTGAAAAAGAAGATTATGCAAAGGCCTTGGATTACTACGAAAAGGCAGCTGAGTCCACCGAAAACAATATGCTGGGTTTGTATTATTGGAAAAAACTGGGCATGCTGCACGACCATCAAGGCAACAAGGAAGAGGCTATAAAAGCTTTTGAACGCATACGGCGTGATTACGCCAACCTTGAGTCCAGCGAATGGCAGGATATTGAAAAATATATCTATCGGCTTAAGGGAGCTAATTAATTGGTCTTTCTGAGCATAACAAACGGGTGGCCCCTGTGTCAAGTTCATCTCGCCGGATGCAAGCGAAACTTGACACAAGGGCCACCCGTTTGTTATATGCGAAGCTTAGTGCCGCATCTACTCGGCTACCTGGCTATTACGAATATCTTTTGGCCTGTGCCATCTCCTGATCGCAATAGTACGTGGTACGCCCCAGCCTGTAATCGGCTAATTAGTAATGGAATGCTGTTAAATCCCTCCACTACACTGACTTCTTGCTTCATTACAACCATGCCTGTCATGTCCATTAGTATGATTTCAGCAGGCTGGTCGGCCAATGAGGTGTACTCCAAGGTCACATTATCAGATGCCGGATTGGGCACCAGAGTCCATTGCATCACACCCTGTTGAGCCTCTACCGACGAAGCCGGAAGCGTTGGATTATCTGGTATCAAGTTGGGGACAATAGTAATCACCTGAGTATCCGAAATGCAGTTGTAGGCACAATCACAGAATTTCCAAATGCGAAGCACTTTTCCGGGGAAAGTTTTTTGTTGATACGTAACACTCACATCAAGTACCAAAAAACAAAGATCACAACCCCAAACAGGTGGATTCGGCAAAGGCGGCAGCGGCTGGCCTACATGAATGGTAACATCTGCTGGCACATCCATTGGCCGTGGCGGCTCCGTGTCCGTGGCTGTAGCATGTTGAACGACCACAGCAGTGTTGTTACAATAATCGCCTGCTATCCAAGTTCTTGTGACAAAAAGTTGGCCTGGAGAGCAGGTTATTTTCTCTGAATAGCTAACGATAAATGCGAATCCGCAGGCGTCCACTGGTATGGGTGCGTGACTCAGGAGTGCATCTTCACAATCTCCGTTTACGTCTGGCGGAACATTCGTAAAAACGGGTGGCTTGGTATCTACAACTCTGATCTTTCCTGTAAAAACGGCCGTGTTTCCACAGGCATCGGTGGCCAACCATTTGCGCCAAATATTATAGTAATTGGAGCAAACGCCCGGATCTTGCGTAGTCCAGGTTGTAAATTGAACGGTCGTAGACCCCGAACAATTATCGGTCGCTTTAACGTTGGGCACAGGCGTAGGTGTACCACATTCCACCGTTTGTTCAAGTGGGGGTAGTCCAGTAAGCACCGGCTTAGTGTTGTCATAAACCGAGATTCGCTGCGTACAAGTTGCCGAATTACCACAGGCATCAGTCGCACGATATATGCGGGTTATCATAAACCTGTTGACGCAAGTCTGGTTGGAAATTAAACTGTTAACATGCCCTACGGTTACGCTCCCAACACAATTGTCGCTGGCAATAACGGAAACCGGGGTAGGTGCAGGAACTAAATTAGCGCATTGAACAACTAAGGGTAAAGGACAAGTAATCGTAGGAGCTACATTGTCAAATACAGATATTATCTGGGAGCAGCTAGCCGTATTGCCGCAAACATCGGTAGCACGGTATCTACGGACCACATTAAAACGATTGGCGCAGGTCTGATTCGTAATGCCATCGCCAATATGCGTTACTACAATGGTTCCTCCACAATTGTCGCTCAAGCCAGTTACGCCAGCTATATTGACGGCAGGAATCTGGGCTGCACAAGTAACCGTGGTACCCATCGGACAAGTTAGTGCAGGCGGTGTTTGGTCATCAACTTTTATGGTTTGGATACAAGTACCAGAGTTCCCACAAGCATCCGTACCACGGTAAGTTCGCGAAACAATAAACCGATTGGCACAAGTTTGGTTGGAAATTACGTCACCAACAAAAGTGTTTGTCACACTGCCACTGCAGTTGTCGATTGTGTTTAGACTCCCAATATTCACGGCCGGGACTTGTCCAGCGCAACTTACAGCAACGTCCAAAGGACACGTGACCACTGGCGGCGTTGTGTCCTCCGTCCACGTGAACACCTGTGTACAAGTAGCTGTATTGCCACAGCCATCCGTTGCCGTGTAAGTCCTTGTCTGTGAACGGGTGCAGCCCATGCTAGTGATCATCCCGAGGGTCGAGCTGATCGTCGGCGTGCTGCAAGCATCCGTTGCCGTTGCTACACCTGCTGAAGGAACACCCGCCATTGGGTTACAGCCCAAGTTAGAGCCCTGAGGACAGAATGTGAATGTCGGCGGCGTCAGATCTTCTGTCCAAGAGAACTCCTGTTTACAGGTGGCTGTATTGCCGCAGCCATCCGTAGCCGTGTAAGTCCGGGTTTGATAACGCAGACAGCCGTCCGACGTAATAGAGCCAGTAGAGGATGTGATCCCCGGCGTGCCACAATCATCGGTAGCTGTGGCTGCTCCTGGAGCAGGAAGGCCGTTTGGATTACAGCCTAAGTCATTGCCCGAAGGACAGACCGTGAACACTGGTGGTGTTATATCCTCGGTCCAGGTAAATACTTCTCTGCAGGTAGCCGTGTTGCCACAGCCGTCCGTAGCCGTATAAGTCCTTGTCTGTGAACGGGTACAGCCCGTGCTGGTGATCATCCCGAGGGCCGAGGTAATCGTCGGCGTCCCGCAAGCGTCTGTAGCCGTAGCATTCCCTGCTGCTGGTATACCTGTCGGGTTGCAACCCAAATTTAAACCCGCAGGGCAAAACGTAAACGTGGGCGGCGTCGTATCCTCCGTCCACGTGAACACCTGTGTACAAGTAGCCGTGTTGCCACAGCCATCCGTTGCCGTGTAAGTCCTTGTCTGTGAACGGGTGCAGCCCGCGCTGGTGATCATCCCGAGGGC
>JBJXGO010000131.1:0-32911 GCA_046160345.1 Saprospiraceae bacterium | reverse complement strand
TTGAACTTCACCCTCCTCCATACCGACCCCCACTCACGCGCCCGTGCAGGCCAGATCGAAACGGACCATGGTACGATCGATACCCCTATTTTTATGCCAGTCGGCACCGCGGCGACCGTAAAGGCCGTGCACCAGCACGAACTCCGCGACGATATTCACGCTCAGATCTGCCTTGGCAACACCTACCACCTCTATCTGCGCCCCGGCCTGGAGGTAATCCGTGCGGCGGGCGGTATTCACGGGTTCAATGGCTGGCAAAATCCTGTATTGACCGACAGCGGGGGCTATCAGGTCTATTCGCTTGCTCATCGCAGGAAGATCAAAGAAGAAGGTGTCACCTTCCAAAGCCATATTGACGGCTCAAAGCACACGTTCACCCCTGAAAATGTAATGGACATCCAGCGCATCATAGGCGCCGACATCATTATGGCCTTTGACGAGTGCACACCCTATCCTTGCGATTTCAAATATGCAGAAAAATCGCTGGGTCTCACACATCGCTGGCTGGAACGCTGTATCGAACGGTTTGACAATACTGAACCGATTTACGGGCATAAACAGGCGCTTTTCCCCATCGTACAAGGCAGTACCTACCCCGAATTACGAAAAATTTCTGCCGAAACCATTGCCGCCCACGGACGAGAAGGCAACGCCATCGGGGGCCTTTCCGTGGGAGAGCCTGCTGAAGAAATGTACGCCATGACAGAATTGGTGACAGAGATCTTACCTCTGGATAAACCACGATACCTCATGGGCGTAGGTACTCCAGAAAATATTTTGGAAGGAATCGCGCGCGGTATCGATATGTTCGATTGTGTGCTGCCAACCCGGAATGCGCGTCACGGAATGCTCTATACCTCGGAAGGAATCATTAATATCAGAAACCAAAAATGGCAAACAGATTTTTCCCCGATCGACCCGGCGAGTACCGTACCTACGAGCCGTATCCATTCGAAGGCATACCTGCGCCATCTTTTTATCTGCAACGAAATTTTGGGCATGCAGTTAGCTACCTTACAAAACCTTGGATTTTATCTTTGGCTCGTTAAAGAGGCTCGAAAGCACATACTTAACAGCACGTTTTTAACCTGGAAAAATGAAATGGTGAAGCAAGTTAGCAAGAGACGGTGATTGGTTATTGGTTGATTGGTTACTGGTTATTGGTTGATTGGTGAACAGCGGCCGACTCTTTCAACCTGTCAAATCAACCAATCAACTAATCAACCAATAACCAATCAACTAATCAACCAATAACCAATCAACCAATAACCAACCCCACCCCGGGCAGCGTTTTCAAAAGTTAAAACATCTTGCCTCCGATACACTTTAACATGTGCAGCAAAATAGGCCGAAATGAGTAGGCGTTTTGACCTGACTTGTTAAAATTTATTCTTAAAGTGTGGGAAAGTTTGGGAAAAACATACCTTCGCTCCCCTTACTTCAAATTTAATCGGCTTTTGCCGCTTTCTTCATTGTCGTTTTTCAACCAAACCACAGGTCTTGTCTTGATTATGAAAAAAACTACTCTACACATTCTAACGCTGTGCTTCGTGATGTCCGCGGCAATAACACAAGCCCAAGATATTCACTTTTCCCAGTTCTACCAAAGTCCCCTCAACCTGAATCCGGCGTTGACTGGCGTGATGAATTGCAGCAATCGTTTCGTTGCCAATTATCGCAACCAATGGGCCTCTATTTTGAAAAATCGGGCCTACAATACGTATTCTGCTTCCTATGATCAGAAATTGCCGGTTGGTCGTTACGACTATTTCGGAGTAGGTGGTACGCTTTGGGGCGACAAGGCAGGCACTTCCGAGTTTGCCACCATTCAAGCCCGTCTGTCAGGTTCTTATGCCAAAAAAATGGGCGGTTACCGCAAAAAAGCCCACTATCTCGTTTTTGGTGCAGACATTGGCCTGAGCAACCGCAGCATAAAAAGCCATAACCTTCAATGGCCCAGCCAACACAATGGCCTTGGCGGATTTGACGAAACATTGCCAGGCGATATCATTGCTGATCCAAGTTTCCTTTTCGCCGACCTGTCTGCAGGCGTATTGTGGTTCAGTGTGTTTGACAAAGATGCAAATTTCTATTTCGGCGGCGCCTTCAGTCACTTGAACCGTGCCAACCAATCGTTTGAGAATGCAAACATCCCGCTCTACAGCAAATTCACCTTCCACGCAGGTGGCGAATTCATGCCAGGGCAAAAATTTGGCCTCAACCCCGGTGTGGTTACCTTCTTCCAGGGTCCTTCGTGGCAAGTGAACGTCGGAAACTCGTTCAAGTTCCTGCTCGGCAACAGCCGCCGCTACAACCAGGCTTTCCAATTTGGCCTCTGGGCGCGTTTTGCTAACAAACTCAACGACAAAAAACTGATGGATGCCGTTATCGTAAGCACGCGCTTCGACTATGAGCAATTCAACATTGGTTTCAGTTATGATGTAAATACTTCGAACTTGTTCACCGCAACCAATGGTAATGGTGCGTTCGAGTTTTCACTTATCTACAAAATCTGTGGTCCGGAGCGCCGTGGCGTTTACTGCCCGAGCTTCTAAAAGAGGTTGATGAAGGTTTTTATAAACCATATAAACCCTCATCAACTATTAATCCCCACACTCACCAACATCATTCCACATTTTGGCTGTTGGTAAAAAGATTCCCGGAGGCTTTGCCACACCGGGAATCTTTTTCATTTTTGCAATCCTCAATTGTTCATATTTGAAAGATTTTGGCCAAAACGCGTTGATTTTTAATCCTTTAAGATCCTACCGTTCATTTTTAAAAGCCGAGATTAGTTATGTTTGGAACTACAAAAGAAACAGAAGACTCTAAAAAGACCGTGGCAACCTCTCCTGCAGGAGCACTCAATGCGCTGGTAAAAGGCACTGTAATAGAAGGTACCATACGCTGCGACAGTGATTTGCGCGTAGATGGCACTATCAAAGGCAAACTCAGTTGCCAGAGCAAAGTTATTATTGGGCCTACCGGCGCGGTGGAAGGAGAGATCCGCTGCCAAAATGCAGTCATCGAAGGGCGGTTCAAAGGCAATCTGTATGCTACAGAACTCCTCAACGTGCGCGAAACGGCTGAAGTGGAAGGCGATATTACGACCAGTAAACTCATCGTGCAAAGTGGAGCCAAGTTCAACGTAGCCTGTAAGATGGACGTTGGCGCAACAGGCAATGGTACGGTGAAACACTTTGACATCAAATCAGCCACCGATGCCACGAACTCCGCAACCAAAGCTGTCGCCGCAGGAACGGCGGAAGTCCGCAATTAAAGCCACCATGAAGTACAGCGGCATGGCCTTTCAACTTTTTGGGGCCTGCCTAGTTGGAGCACTTTTTGGGCGTTGGCTTGACAATTGGATGGGGCTTGAGCGGCCTTTGTGGGCAGTATTCCTGACGATTTTATTTATGATTGCTTCAATCTACCTGATATACAAGCAATTGTTGCGCGACTGACAAAACCGAACCGCACTATGGCTGAACCCATAGGGCGGTTTTTTTAAAATTATGGGTCCAAAATCATTTTTTAAGAACCTGCTTTTTGTATCTGTCGGCGCTGGTCTTGTGCTGCTGGGCCTGCATTTTATTGCGCCCCAGGCACAGCCACATTGGAAGTTTGCATTGGGGTCTGTAGCGCTATTCGCGCTGATTTGTACAGGACTATTTTATGCCGGCTCCAGTTCAGTGCGAAGTAAAAACAAACACGCGTTCACCAACCTCGTTTCTGTATCGGTATTCGGTAAAATGGTAGTGGCCCTGGCTGCACTATTTGTTTATCAACAAGTAGCAGCGCCTTCCAATCAATGGTTTGTGGGCATTTTCTTGTGGTGCTATGTCGTGTTTACGGTTTTTGAAGTATGGTTCATGACCAGGTTAGCAAAGACCTGAAAAAGGGACACTGGGCTTTTGAGATCAGCCATGTGTATAAAATTCCAGGGCCTTCAATCCATCATCTAATGTCCATAAAAGATGAAAAGACCTAAAAAAGGCGAATTTGCTCCATTTTATCAGGGTTATCTTGACACAGTTCCCCCACGCAGCACCGTGTCAGGCCTTTTAAGAAAGACTTTCAAAGAAGCCCAACAATTGATTGGAAGTTTGCCAGAGGAACTGGGCAATCATGCCTACGAACCTGGCAAATGGACCATCAAACAAGTGCTTATTCATATTATTGATGCGGAACGTGTATTTGGGTTCCGGGCCCTTTGGGGTATCCGGGGCGACCGCGCGCCTTTGCCGGGCTTCAACCAGGATTTTTGGATGGAAGAAGCCAGGGTGGAAGAGCGCAGAATTAAAGACTTGTTGAAGGAATGGAAAATTGTGCGTGACCACACCCTTTCACTCGCAGCACAATGTACAGAAGAACAATCCAGATTTCTGATCACGGCCAGCAATTGGAAAGTGTCGGTGCGGGCGCTTTTTTTTATTATAATCGGGCATCATTTGCACCATATGCATGTGCTGCGAGAAAGGTATTTGTGACAATAAAACATCCTCCATGGTTAACAAACGTTTATTCGACTATCTCCACCAACAGTTCCACAACTACCCTCTCGAAAAAGCCTTTGGTCAAAAAGCCAACGGCGAATGGCGTTATTTTTCGACCGCCCAAATGGTTTCGCTGGCCAACCGGGCCAGCGTCGGGTTGCTTCAACTCGGACTGCGACCGGGCGACAAAGTTGCAACGGTAGTTTATCAAACTACCCCGGAATGGGTCGCACTTGACTATGCCATGCTACAAATAGGCGTAATCAACGTGCCTATGTACCCTACCATCAGCGCTCGTGAATATGAATACATTTTAAATGAATCTGAAGCGAAATATTGCGTTGTCGGCGAAGGAGATTTATTTGATAAAGTCCTGAAAGCCAAAGAAAAATCACCAGAACTGAAAGAGATATTTACCTTTTATCAAAACCCCGGCGTACGGCAATGGACCGCATTGCTTTCTCCCGAAAATGCAGATATTTCAGAGGTAGAACGCATAAAAGCCAGTATTGAACCAGATGATCTGGCAACCATCATTTACACCTCCGGCACAACTGGCAGCCCGAAGGGCGTCATGCTAACGCACAGGAATATTGCCTTCAATGTGGAAGCCGTGGGTAAGCTCGCGCCCATTGCGTCCGGCGACCGTGTTCTGAGCTTCCTTCCGGTCAGTCATGTTTACGAGCGTGTGGCAGTATATCTTTTTACCGCCGCCGGAGCCAGTGTATCCTTCACCGGAAGCGATAATTTGGGCGGCGAATCGGGCGACTTTCAGGCTATAAGACCTCATTTTTTTACTTGTGTGCCCAGACTTTTGGAAAAAGTTTACGACCGAATTTATAACAAGGGATTAGCCTTGACCGGTCTAAAACGATGGCTGTTTTTCTGGGCTTTGGAATTGACGGAAGACTGGGAGTTTGACAAAAAATATACGGGCTGGAAGGCAATTCAATGGAAAATTGCGGACCGGCTTATTTTCTCTAAATGGCGCGCAGGGCTAGGTGGGTGTGTAAAAGGCCTTACAACAGGAGCGAGCGCCTGCCCAACCCGGGTGCTGCGCAGCTTCAATGCTGCAGGCATTCCCGTTCGAGAGGTTTACGGGCTTAGCGAGGTGGCGCCCGGACTTAGTATCAACGGGTTTGGACCAGGCGAAGCAATGCTTGGGACCGTTGGAACTGTTATAGAAGGGGTTGAACTTCTGATCGAGGAAGGCTCTGAATTCCGGCCCGGTGAAGGCGAAATAATTGCCAAAACCCCTGGTTTGATGATCGGCTATTACAAAAAGCCCGAACAAACCAACGAAATGATCCGCGAAATCAAGGGAGAGCGCTGGCTCGCAACTGGCGACGTAGGGATGTTTGTGAACGGCCCGGACGGGCGTAAATTCCTGAAAATCACCGACCGGAAAAAGGAACTTTTAAAAACCAGTGGCGGCAAATACGTTGCGCCAACGCCTATAGAATCCATGCTTAAAGAGCATCACCTGGTAGAACAAGCCATGGTGGTTGGTGAAAACATGAAATTCGTGTCAGCGCTCATTGTCCCTTCCGCCGAAGGTCTGCAGGATTGGTGTAAAAAACATGAAGTGGAATGGACAACCTTGAGCCAAATGATTGAAAACCCTCAGGTGCTACGCCGATATGAAATGCTTTTAGAGCGGGTAAACCCTAATTTCAGCCATGTGGATCAACTCAAAAAATTTGCACTCCTGGCAGAGCCTTGGGAAGCAGTAAAAATTGACGGTTCGGAAGCGGAGCTCACGCCAACGCTCAAAATGAAGCGGCGGGTGATTTTGCAAAAATGCAGCAGCCAAATTGAGCAGATGTATGCCTGACAAGCAGGTTCGGCCGTCCCTTACCAGGCATTCAACAACTCCGATTGGTTGGTATAAACCTCCTTAACCGCTGCCACTAGCCAATCGCCGCCAAAAGTGATGGTATAGTGGTGGGAAAAGTAGATGACCCAATCAAAACTTGCGTCAAAGACCATGCCTTCATGGGAGCCTCCAAAAATTTGTTCCGAACAAATTTCAAACAACCCTGATTCGCAATCAAGCAGGTAAAGTGGCTCATGTAACCTTTTGTTGAGGAGTTCGGAAATGGATTGCTTCTTATCCTCTGTCATGCCGTTCAGAAATACCACTTCAGAAGGGGCTACCTGCGTAAGCGGATCCCAGAAATTGGAATCAAATTTCCATTTTTCTTTTAGCGTGCTACGAAGCTGGGCAGCCTCCTCGCCCATAATGCGTTTGTTAGAGGATCCGTTCGGGACGAATTCCGGTTGTAGCGGATCGGTGGGAAACAAAACAGGCAATTCGTGCGCGATAGTGCGGGCTGACTTTTCTACCACCCGAAAAAGAGAACGCAGGTATTCGGGCACATTGGGGTCTATGGGAATATGTACTTGTTTTTCACGGTGTGCGATGTGAATGTCGAGCAAAAATTTTACAGGCGCAGCTGCGGCAATTTTTTCCACGGCTTCTTTTGCCAGATCTGTGTTGAAAATGGTGTAATAATACATGTAGTTCCCGGAAAACCGCTCGTTTCCACGAGGGATGCCGTTACACGTTTCGTCGAGCACCTGCTGGATGGGGTCGAGGTAGCCCGAGGTCCAATCGTCGTACCAGGGAGCGCCTGCGGGATAGCCCGTCCACCGGCGCATTTGGAAATGCAGGGTCATTACCTGAAGACTGTGTGGATGTGGCTTTGAATAGCCTTTGTCGGTCCAGCGCTCTCCTTCTCGCCGGAGCGCTGCTATTGCATCCACATTGGCCGGGATTGCGTTCGTTTCCGTGTTGTCAGGCTTTTGTCCGCAGCAGCCAGTTTCAACATGGAGTTCATTGTTGGGCATGGATGTCAATCGGACATAATGCCATCGGTGATTGTTCTGCTTATAAAGGATTATTCGCTGCATGGTTTTAGTTTTAAATGGTTTGGGCGAAGGAGGGATTCAAGGAAAAATGGAGTCGGTGCTATGAAGCACTGATTTTTAGAACCCGCCTAATATTATCTCACTACAAAGAAAAGTTCGTGCCACAATCTGGTTTAGAAGGGTTTTAAGAAAAAATTTAGAAAATTAATTGCGAGAATCTTGATAAAAAGGCACTAAAATGCGCATAAACAGGCGCTTTTTATTAAAAAGTGGATTTTTTTTGAACCACCCCTTGCAAAAGTTGTTAAAACTCCCTTAATTTTGTGGCAGAAAATGAGGTAACTCATTCATCCATGAACATTCGCAGACGGCTTAATATATTCCATGCCGTCGTTTCTTTTAATCAAGTTCCTTTTACTGTGTAATCCAGGTTTCGAGAACTTTTACCCAAGTCCCCTTTTGGCAGCTATGTTCAATAAACCTGATTTTGTAACTAAAATTTGCGAATGAACGACTTGCACACGAATCTTACATTTCCTTCTGATCCCCAAAACGTAGCCAAAGTCGAACCTTTCGTCCATGATGTAGCCACCCGCTATAACCTTTCGCCCGACACACATGGTAATATTCTGGTAAGCCTTACAGAGGCTGTCACCAATGCGGTGTTGCATGGGAATCAAGGTGATTGCCGGAAAAGCGTCTGCATCTCTCTAAGCCACAAGCAAAATGCACTGGCAATCAGCGTAAGTGATGAAGGCCCGGGTTTTGACCCAAACCAGGTGCCTGACCCCACTACGGTAGATTACCTTGAATGCTGTGGTGGAAGAGGCCTTTATTTGATGCGCCACTTGAGTGACGAGTGTCACTTTGAACGCGGCGGCAGAACTGTTGAAATGCGTTTCAAACTTTGATTTTTTAAAGGTTTCAAACACAAAAACGAGGGGGGTATCATCCAAAATTTGGTTGATACCCATCTTCGTTTTTTTTGTTTTTAAGACTTTAATATGCTTTGGCAAAAAGTACCCGCCGCGCACTCGGCTTTCCACTCCGTACACACATTCCCGCCTCCTCTGGCCAACCCAAAGGAATGCAACGAATCGTGGCCTTGGTTTGGGCTTTGATATCCTCTTCGGTTTCACTCGTGCCGTCCCAATGCGCATAAGCAAAGCCCCCTTTATTCTCTACCACATCCAGTAGCTCTTCCCAGGTATCAACTTTTGTGATGTGCTTATCCCGGTAAGATTTGGCGCGGTTAAAAAGATTGACCTGAATCTCGTCAAGCAAATTTGCCACATGATCTGCGATGGTGTCGAGTGGCACATTTCCTTTTTCCTTGGTATCGCGTCGCGCCACTTCTATTTGCCCGGCAGCAATGTCACGCTGCCCCAAACCAAGGCGGACTGGTATTCCAATCATTTCATATTCAGCGAATTTAAAACCTGGGCGATTTTGATCGTCGTTATCAATTTTAACGCGGATGCCTTTTGCCTTGAGCTCTGCAGCAATTTTTTCGGCCACCACGCTAAGCTCCTCAGAAGGTTTTGGAATGGGTACGATGACCACCTGCGTTGGAGCGATTTTGGGCGGAATAATAAGTCCATCGTCGTCAGAATGTGTCATAATAAGTCCACCAATGAGGCGTGTGGAAACTCCCCAAGAGGTAGCCCATACAAATTCCTGCTGGTTTTCCTTGTTTAAAAACTGCACATTGAAAGCCTTGGCAAAGTTTTGCCCTAAAAAGTGTGAAGTCCCGGCCTGTAGCGCTTTCCCGTCTTGCATCAGAGCCTCAATTGTATAGGTATCGTCTGCTCCGGCAAAGCGCTCATTGGCTGATTTCACGCCTTTTATGACAGGCATTGCCATCCACTCCTCTGCGAATTTGGCGTACACATCCAAAATCAAAAGGGTCTCTTTTACGGCTTCTTCGGCTGATGCATGTGCCGTATGTCCTTCTTGCCAAAGAAATTCTGCGGTACGAAGAAACGGACGTGTGCGCATTTCCCATCGCACCACATTGGCCCATTGGTTGATCAGAATAGGCAGGTCCCGGTAGCTCTGAATCCAGTCGCGGTAAGTATTCCAGATAATGGCCTCGGAAGTTGGGCGCACAACAAGTTCCTCTTCAAGTTTGGCTTCCGGGTCCACCATGAGTTTTCCAGGGCGATCGGGGTCGTTTTTCAGGCGATAGTGTGTAACAACGGCGCACTCCTTAGCAAAACCTTCCGCATTTTTTTCCTCGGCCTCAAAGAGGCTTTTTGGCACAAAAAGTGGAAAATAGGCGTTCACATGGCCCGTTTCTTTGAACATTGCGTCCAATTGGTCGCGCATTCTTTCCCAAATGCCGTAACCATGGGGTTTTATCACCATGCATCCGCGAACAGGGGAGTTGTCTGCTAACCGGGCCTTTTGTACAATGTCCAGATACCACTGGGAGTAATCTTCTGAGCGGGGCGTTATTTCTTTTGCCATTATTGAATGAATTCGCGATTGGTTTCTCGCAGATGTTTCACTCAGGTGCCACACAGAATTTTGCTTAACATTTGTGTGAACCACCAGTGCAACATTTGCGCTAAACCATACTTAGTTGTTGTGAAGTGTTAAAAATTAAACCGCAAAGATGAGGGGTTTTTCGAGGCAAATGCTCGAAAAACCCCTCTAAAATTCTTTTTATTTAATAATAGTCTCACTCCAAGTGATTAATAGTCTCACTTCAAGTGATTAATAGTCTCACTTCAAGTGAGACTATTAATACTCACTCCCATTTAGGCAGCAAACCTCGCAGCCCCATGTCAACAATTTTCTCTGAAGGTGTCGCGCCATCTACGTAAATATCCAACTGGCCATTGCCATTGTCGTCAATCCATTCAAAGCTCTGATTTATCGAGAAGGAAAGAGTTACGGTGAGGTCTTGAGTTTCTTCACCGGTTACTACCAGCGGCTTGTCAAACTTCCCGGTTACCACGCATGATCCCGGCTCAATTGGACTGCTGTCAAAAAGCGGGTTTACCACCGTGGTAGAACCCGTTGGCGCTTGGCCTGATGATAATTGGTTGTAGCTATCGTATGGCGGAGCCAGGTTGGTTTCAAAAGCCCAAAAGCCCTGTTTTTTGTCGTCGTTCACCACCAGTGTTTTGCTGCGTGGCGTGATGCTGCTGATGTAGGTATTGAAACCGACAAACGAGGCAACCGTGCCTTTTTGCTGGGATAAATTCCCCACGATCGGGATGTTGTTGATGTTGAAGCGCACGTCGTAATTTTGGTAGGTCACACTGGCGCGTACCCACTCGTAGGTGCCCGGGGGAACGTTTTTAAGACTTATTGTGGTAAAAATCTGTTCATCGCCGCCTTTTGCTACTTGATCAAAATCTACAGCTTTCTCGCCGCCCTTGTTGGTTTCAGCCCCCTTGTACACGATAGCCCCTGTACCCAGCAAGGTAAAGGCCGTGGGCGCCAATTCGATATAATGAACACTCATTTCACGGAATTCTGGCGTTTGGGCAGCGTGCCCAACGGTAAGGGGTGCTGGTTGGCCTATGTTGTTCAACCGTGCTTGCGTAGCGTCGAAATTGAACCTGAATTGGAGATTTGCCCCAGTGTCGGAAATTTCTTTTTTGCAGTTGGAAAAAAGAAAAAGAGCAGCGAACAAAAGGAGCAATGAGCAGTTTTTCATAAAAGTAAGGTGTGTTTGAAATGAATGGCCTGAAAACGGAAATTTTGGTTTCTAATTGCTTTGCCGATATTTTTCAAAACCATTCGCAATTCGTTTTGTTATTTTTGCGGTTAAGTACCCCGGAACTCTGTTCCGGGGCAATAAAAACGCTCCCCGGAACGGAGTTCCGGGGTACAACATTTGCAGTTAAGTACCCCGGAACTCCGTTCCGGGGCAACAAAAACGCTCCCCGGAACGGAGTTCCGGGGTACAACACTCTCTCAATGGATACGATCACTAAAAGTCCCGTGATGCTTTACACGGAACAAACGCCCAACCCGGAAGCACTGAAATATGTAACCAACCGAATGCTATTCCGAGGTATCGCTGATTTTAAAGATCAGGAACTGGCTGCGGAATGGAGCCCGATGGCCAACAGCTTGATGGAATTGCCCTATATCAAAACTGTTTATTTCAACAACAACTATGTGACCGTAACGAAGGAGATGAACTATGAATGGGCAGATATCATGTTGAAAATCAAAGAGTTCATCAAAGATTACATTGAAAAAGACGGAGAAATAATTCGCGAAGGATTTACTGAATATTTGGAGAAGGCAATGGCTACCAGCAATGCCGTTCAGTTTAGTGGCGAAGGCGGAGAAATTGCAAAAAAAGTAAAAGAACTGATCGATACTTATGTGAAACCAGCCGTGGAAATGGATGGCGGAAACATTGAATTCAAAGCATTCGAAGCGGGCAAAGTATATGTCACAATGCAAGGCTCTTGCAGTGGCTGTCCCTCCTCTTCTGTGACGCTCAAAGCGGGTATAGAAGGTATGCTCAAGCGTATGATCCCTGAAGTGGAAGAGGTGGTGCAGGAAATGGAATGATTTCAAACCCTGCTTGTGAAATATAAGTTCGATTTCCCCCGTTGGCAGCTTGCTGGCGGGGGAAATTTTTTGAGAAAAAAGGGACAACTCCCGTTCTAACTTTGCAGCCATGTCGCTGATAAAAAAACTTGCGGGCGAAACCGCCTTGTATGGCCTGAGCAGTATCGCCGGACGGTTGTTAAATATGATGTTGCTCGTCCCGCTTCATACCCGGCTGCTTCATTCTACCAGCGACTATGGCGCAGTTACAGACCTGTACGCCACCTCGGCATTCCTGATGGTCTTTTTCTCCTACCGAATGGAGTCAGCCTTTTTCCGCTTCGGAACACCCGGTGAAGACCGCAACAATGCCTATTCTACCGGGATGCTTTCGCTTTTTGGAAGCACGGCTGTCATTGCGGCAATTTTATTGTTTTTTGCCCAACCGATCGCAAATGCGTTGCAATACCCACAGCATCCGGAATATGTGCGCTGGTTCGCACTTATTCTGGCTTTTGATTGTCTGGCAGAGTTGCCCTTCGCCCGGTTGAGGCTGGAACAGCGCCCACGTCGTTTTGTGTTTGTTCGGTTGTGCAATATCGGGGTGAATATCAGCATGAACTTTTTTTGGCTGGTCTTTTGCCCATGGGCGGCTGACAATGGCATGGATTGGGTGCATTTGGTATGGCAGCCGGGATTGGGCGTTGCTTATATTTTCCTCTCCAATTTGATAGCCAGCGGGATCACATTATTACTGCTGTTGCCTCAATTTCAGACCATAAAATTGAATTTTGACTGGGTTTTATGGAAAAAAATGCTGCTTTACGCAGCACCGCTCATTATAGTAGGCCTGGCGGGAATAGTGGATGAAATGTTCAGCCGGGCTATGCTGAAATACTTGCTTCCAGGCACGCCGGAGGAAAACCTGGGACAGGTGGGTATTTTCGGGGCGAATTACAAACTGGCCGCACTTATTACACTTTTCACGCAGGCATACCGCTATGCCGCAGAGCCATTTTTCTTTCGTCATGCACAGGACAAGGACGCGTTGCGCACCCAGGCCGAGGTGACAAAATGGTTCACAATTGCCGGCGCCGCCGGCATGTTGGGTATTTTACTGTTTATAGATGTGGTCAAGGGTTTTATCGGAAACAAATATCATAGCGGGCTTCATGTGGTACCTGTTTTATTGTGTGCCAACCTTTTGCTGGGCATTTATTACAATTTTTCTGTCTGGTATCGATTGAAAGATCGAACTGGTTTGGGCGCCTGGATTTCTATCGGAGGAGCAATTATTACCATTGCGTTCAATCTGATACTGATCCCTGAATTTGGATACCACGGCGCCGCCTGGGTAACCTTGTTTTGTTATGGATTCATGAGTTGGGCCACGTGGTTTACAGGTCAAAAACACTATCCCGTACCGTACAGATTGGGCAAAATGGCCCTCTATCCAATTGTCGCGCTTATGTTTTGGGCGGCAAGTCTTTGGCTCGCGCCCTGGCTATCGGTCTTTGGTATCTGGACGATTCGAACCCTATTATTTGGGTCGTTCTTTGGGCTTGTATATTGGTTGGAAATAAAAGGCCGGAAGGATTACCTTCGCACTTGATACACCAACTAAACCGCCTAATTATCAACCATTACTCAATCTCTCGTTATGCATCCAATTATCAACGCCCTGCATTCCTACAACAGGTACCTCATTCTCGCCGCACTCGTTTTTGTGCTTTACCGCTCCTGGTCTGGGTGGATGGGTAAAAAACCATTTGAAAAAGCAGATAATACAGCCTCACTGGTGTTGCTTATTCTGGCACATACACAACTCTTGCTGGGGCTTGTTCAGTATTTCGTTACGAGTGCTTATACCACAGGCGGACTGCCGGTCAGCGATCCCTGGGTGCGTTATTTCAAGATGGAGCACATTAGCGGGATGATCCTTGCCATTGTGTTGATCCAACTGGGCCGAACGTTCGCCAAAAAAGCAACCACGGATGAAGCAAAGCATAAAAAACTGGCCATTTATACTACCATTGCAACCGTCCTGATTGCGGGACTTTTGCAGATGAAGGGGATTTTGCTTGGGACATTGGCCGGGGTGGGGCAATGAACCCAAAAAAACCTCGTAGGTCTCCAAGACCTACGAGGTTTTCATTTCTATTGGAGCAATTTTCCATAATTTTGCGCCAAACCGTTAAAAACCTCCGAGGTCTTCAAGTCCTCGGAGGTTTCCTTTTCCTGTTTTCAAATCATGCAAAAACCCTCCATTCCAGAAGGCACCCGCGATTTTGGCCCCGAACAGGTGCGAAAACGCACATTTATATTTGACACGGTACGCTCCGTGTTTGTTAAGTTCGGTTTCCAGCCACTCGAAACGCCGGCCATGGAAAACCTGAGCACCCTTACTGGAAAATACGGCGAAGAGGGCGACAAACTACTGTTCAAGATACTGAACAACGGCGACTTTCTTTCAGGAGCCGACGCAGAGGCTTTAGCATCCAAAAACTCCACAAAACTTACCGCGAGCATCGCCAAACGTGGTTTGCGTTATGACCTCACCGTACCTTTTGCCCGATATGTCGTGATGAACAGGGGCACTTTGAGCTTCCCATTCAAACGGTACCAGATTCAGCCTGTTTGGCGCGCCGACCGCCCGCAGCGCGGTCGTTACCGCGAATTTTTTCAATGTGATGTGGACGTAATTGGCTCCGAATCACTGCTTTACGAGGCCGAATTGGTTCAGATATACGACGAAGCTTTTGCTAAAATGCGACTGCCCGTTGTCATCAAGATCAACAACCGAAAGGTGCTTTTTGGCATCGCAGAGGCAGCGGGTATTGCCGACCGGTTTACGGACATGACGGTAGCGATCGACAAGCTTGACAAGGTGGGTATCGAAGGCGTGCGCAAGGAACTTAATGAACGTGGCATTCCGGATCAGGCGATTGCAATCATTGAAAAAACTTTGGGAACGGCTGACTTTCAATCCTTAAAACCTATTTTTGCCAATAGTGAAACGGGTCTGAAAGGATTGGAAGAACTCGAAAAAGTGTTTCAGTTGTTGTCAAAATCGCCTCTGACGAACGAATTAAAATTTGATGTGACCCTTGCGCGTGGTCTTTCTTACTACACGGGTTGCATCTTCGAAGTGTCTGCAAAAAATTACCCAATGGGTAGCATAGGCGGCGGCGGACGATACGCCGACCTGACGGGCGTGTTTGGTGTTCCTGGCCTTTCAGGCGTAGGTGTTTCCTTTGGAGCCGACCGCATTTACGACGTGTTGGAGGGGCTAAACCTTTTCCCGGAAAATATTTTAGAGAGCGTAAAAATAATGTTGGCTTCTTTTGACGAGAATTCCTTTGAATATGCTTTCCAATGTGCCACTGAATTGCGGGCTGCTGGCGTTTCTGTGGAAATATACCCAGAACCGGGCAAATTGAAAAAGCAATTTGAATACGCCGCAAAACGCGGTATCCCTTTCGTTGCGATTATTGGAGAAACTGAAGTAGCGTCTAAAACATTGACTATCAAAGATCAGAAAACGGGAGAGCAGTGGACCGCTGGTGTAACGGAGGCTTCAAAAAGACTTCTTGAAGCTTGAAACCCCACAGGTTTTGCAACAAATCTATCATCATGCTCAAAAACTCGATAATTGCCCTTTTCATGTTTTGGTTTGTCGGCCCCATTTGCGCCCAGCAAACCGACTACGATGCCATCATACCCCCTATTGACGCGAAAGCCCGCGATATCGGGGAATACATCGTGCAACTTGCCTGGCTCAACAGCCCGGAAGGCCATATAGCCGAAACCGAACTGCTCAACGCCCGAAGCGAAAACAAAAACACCCGCAAAGAATGGATGCGCGACGTGAATGCCTCCTTCAATATCAACGAATCCAATCTTAGGGGTGCAGACACTTTGGGCAATGTTTTTTTCCCGCGTTACAATTTTGGGCTGACCTTGAATCTTTATAACATCCTGAGTCAGAAAGAGAAAAACAACATTGGTCGCCGTCGGACTGACATTGCCGAGGAGCGTATCAATCAGCGCAAACGCGAGATACGCTCAGAGGCGCTTACACGTTGGGCCGACTACCGTCTTGCCCGAGAGATCATCAAGGAACGCAGTACTGTTGAACTGGAATTGAACAACAACTTTATTCTTATTCAGCAATTGTACAAAAGCGACGAAGCCACTTTGGAACAATATACTACAACTTCGGCGGCCTATTATCAGGCAAGAGAGGCCCGGATCCGTGCACAAATCGAGGTAGAAATTGCAAAGTTCAAATTAGAAGAGATCATCGGGCTTCGTTGGGAACAGGTGCAACATCCTTCAAAAGGGGACTGAGGATGTTTCAAACACGTCTATTTCAAATTTTTTGCGCGGTCTGAATTTGTGAGCCTTCAATATAAGCAACACCCATGTGATTTTCCACAATTTTGACGGATGTAGAATTAGAAAAGGTGTGCATGAAGGCGTGATGGGTAGTAAGTATAATATCTTGAAGGTCATTATCTGCCTCCATATCAATGATTTTCAATCCTAAACTTTTGCATTTATCTTTTGATATGTGACGAGCATGCGACTTGTTCCTCCCATGGTCATTAAATTCTTTCAGTATTCGATTTACATCAGATTTATTGCCATTGCACATATTTCGAATTAGCCATTCTTCCGCTAATTCTCCGGACCATTCAATAGATTTTTTACAAGCGCCCAAAAAAGTGGGGTGATATTTTCCAATAATAGCTTGCCAAAGGGGAGCACTCGCTGGATTTGCGCGGATGTCATTTTTAGCTTGTTCGAATTCCTCAATAACTGCTTGACAAGCGACACCTCCCATTTGAGGATCGATCGGACCAAGATTAGATTGCTTGCCCATAATAATCTCTTTGCAAGAAAGCGCAATCATTGTACCTGCTGACATGGATATTTGAGGAACAATTGCTCGAATATCGTTTCCAAACATACTATGAAGGTAATCTACGATACTTTCTGTGGCAGCCAAATCACCACCAGGAGTATGCAAAACTAAATCAAGGCCTTTAGAACGATCCATTCGATGGATATTCACCATAAAAGCAGATTTGTCTTTGTCATTAACTGCACTAATTGGATTATTAGGTTGTTGCAACCACCCAGAGTAATAAGCTATTACATTACGACCTGTATGAGCCTCTACCTGAGAAAGGTACTTGCGCCTAACTGTATCTAGTGCAGAGGGATTTTGTTTTCTTTCTCGTTGTATTTCTTGAAGAACTTCGCTCCAACTTGGCATGAGGCATTCATTAAATTATTCTTCTACATAGTTCGTGCTTGAAGAAGTATAGCTGATTTGGGATTCGTCATAGAGCGTGAATTTCGCAAAGTAATCCCCAGGTTTTGACCATTCTTGAGGGGGCAATGGCAAAGTTAGAAAAGGGAGGGGGGATGTCATAATAACGGCGTAGTCATCTTTTTTTGATGACTGGCGTTCCGCGTGAGAATTACTTCGATTTTTTTTATGACGAATT
The DNA here is from genome assembly GCA_046160345.1 of Saprospiraceae bacterium. Lineage (GTDB taxonomy): Bacteria > Bacteroidota > Bacteroidia > Chitinophagales > Saprospiraceae > M3007. The sequence goes on along the minus strand of JBJXGO010000131.1, from coordinate 15,507 downwards.
GGCATAGGAGAGGAAGGTTTAGGAATATAATATTGTTATAGATGCACAAAAGTATGTGCAAAAATTGCTAAAGCAAGTACTAAGTCTCGATTTTTAACAATTTTTTGATGAAATAGAGTATTTCTGACAAAAATTGTTGTTGCTATCAAGTTTAAATGAATTCGTATGAAAAGAAAAAAACTCTTGCATACGGCCCTCAAAAAGCCAATTTGTATTCTCTAACTGTTGCACTTGTAACTTGAAATAAGTGCGGTTTTTTTTAGAATTTGGAAAATAGAATCCTGACTTTTGCCCCGTCAAGATTTTTACTAATTTCATTTCCATGAAAAATTTGCCGCTCATCCTCAATATCATCTTGTTTGCCCTGGTGGGCCATTTGTATTATTTGAACACCAAAAATGCTAAACCTGCGGATAGCCAGGCAATTGTGCCAGCTGGTTCACAGATTGCCGGAGCACGCATCGCTTATGTCAATGCAGACACCCTCGATGCCCGGTACGAGTGGCTCAAGGAACAAAAAGCTGCCATCGAACAGCGCATGGAAAATGCTGAAAAAAGCCTCTCCAACAAAGAAGAGAACCTTATGAAGGAGGCCGCAGCATTGCAGGAAAAATTTCAACAGGGGAATATGACTCAGTCCGAAGCCGAAAAGCAACAGGCAAGCCTTATGCAACGAGGCCAGAAGCTGGAAGAGGAGAAAATGCGCCTGAATAAATCGCTCAACGAAGACCAGAAAAAGGCTTTCAACGACCTTTACGCAAATATTGAGACCAAACTCAAAACCTTGTCCTCTCAAATTGGCTATGATTATATTTTTTCCTACTCACGGGGTGGTCAAATCCTCATGGCCAATGATAGTCTTGACATCACCAATCAGGTGTTGGAATTGTTGAATGCGAAGGACAAGTAGATAAATGGGTTCAATTTGGCCGTATTAAACCCTTTGATCTCATTAAACCCGTTCCACATTAAAGGATCATGACCAACATCGTTCTCAGGAAGGCTACGGAGGCCGATATTCCGCTCATTCGAAGGTTCGCTGAACAAATTTGGTTCGACCATTATCCGGACATTATAAGCGAGGCACAAATTGCTTACATGCTTGAGCTGCTATTTAATGATTCCGCGCTGCACAAGCAAATGAACGAGGAGGGTCAGGAGTTTTGGTTGCCAGAAAAAAACGGCCAAACGCTGGGTTTTTTGTCCGTCAGCGCAAAAGGGGAGGGGGAATATTTTCTGCATAAATTTTACCTGGAGGGCCGCGAAAAAGGCTTTGGGACCATAATTTTTGAGCTGCTGCTTGCCCAGTATTCAGATTTAAAGATACTTCGTTTGCGTGTAAATCGACGCAATTTCAAGAGCGTCAACTTTTATTTCAAAATAGGTTTCCGAATCGAATTTTGCATAGACACACCCTTTGGCGAAGGATATGTAATGGATGATTTTCAAATGATTTTTGGCCATAACAGACATCTAAGCAGCAAAACGGCATAAGCCTGCTTCCCCATACCAGCTCCCGCATACATGCTATCCGTACACTCCGACCCATATTTTATGAAACAAGCCCTCCTCGAGGCTGAAAAAGCCTTTGAGGAAGATGAAGTGCCCGTAGGCGCTGTCATTGTGTGCGACGGCCGTGTCATAGCAAGGGCGCACAATCAAACGGAAATGCTGACCGATGTGACCGCGCATGCTGAAATACTGGCGCTTACTGCTGCCAGCAGTTATTTAGGCAGCAAATATTTGCCCGAATGTACCCTTTATGTTACCCTTGAGCCTTGCGTCATGTGTGCAGGAGCCCTGGCCTGGTCGCAAATCGGGCGGGTTGTTTATGCTGCTACCGACGAAAAGCGTGGCTTTATGTTGTACGGAGGCAAAGATCTCCTACATCCTAAAACAAAATTGGAGATGGGTATCATGGAGGAAGAGTGTGGCTCGCTGGTCAAGTCATTTTTTCAGACTAAAAGGGGGGCGTAGAAATGGGAAAGCGCATTTTTATGGCAATCTCATGGAGGGTCTGCCCCAATATTTACCTTTGTCATTTTGTTGTTCACCCGATCCCAGGCAGCCCATTCACATTTTACGCAACGTAACGCAATCAATTTGACTTTCCCTGCTCTCAACAATCAGTTTTTTACGCCAAAACGACTCCAATGGCTTGGCGCCTTGGCAGCGGCCCTGCTTCTCCTGTTGCTTGCCCGGCCCATTTTTAAAGACTACTTCACGAGACCCAATTCGATGATGTACTCCTTTGGAGGTGATGCACTGATGTTGTATTACAATACGGCTTATCATACACGCTATGATGCAGGCTCCACGCTTCGTAGCATGAACTATCCTGATGGAGAGTACATCTATTTAACGGACGCGCAGGGTGCGGTTTCAAATACTTTGCAATGGGTTAACCGCCATATCATGGACATTTCGGGGCACACCGTTGGCATTGTCAATGCCCTGAATTTGTATCTGCTCTTTGCAGCAGTTGTTTTGGTTTTTTTTCTGTTGAGGGCTTTGAAGGCACATCTTTTTACAGCCATTTTGTTTGCGCCCTTGATCGTGCTGCTCTCTCCCCAAATTTGGCGCATGGGAGGACATTTCGGATTGGCCTACCCATTTTTGATTCCGATGGCTATGTTGTGGTTTCTGCGAAAATACCGGCTAGGGCATTTGGAAAAACGTGATTTGCTTTTCTTGGGGGTTTCTTTGTTTTTCACTTTTAACAATCCATATACTGGGTTTAACGTCAATATTTTTCTCGTTTTTGCGGGTATATTGCTTTTTGCTCTGGAAGGTTTTAAATGGCCAAACTGGAAGCGCCCGGCAATAATTTCGGGTATGGGGCTTTTGACCCTGGTATTGGTTTTTCTTGATTTCAAACTGTTTGATCCCGTATCTGACCGGCTGAATCCGCAGTGGGGATTTTTTGATTATCGTGCGCGGGTTGAGGGCTTGTTTTACCCGCAGAATTCTCTGTTGCAAGACTGGCTGGCCCGGAACAAGATAATCGTATCGCAAGTTGATTTTGAAACAATGCTCAATGTTGGGATCGTGACTACGCTTGCACTGGCTGTGATGCTTTTAATGGCCCTAACCAGCCTTTTTAAACGCAAAAACAAGCCGGTTTTACATCGAATTGCACCCGAACACAGGATATTGCTTGGAGCATCCTTCCTGTTGTTCCTATTGGCTGCAAACATTAGCCTGATCCCTATTTCTAAAGCGTGGATGGAAACAAATATGGGTTGGCTGTTGATGTTCAAAGCTTCCGGCAGGCTGGCTTGGGCCTTTTGTTTCGCTTTAATGGTGACGGGCACGCTTTTCGTTGATAAACTTTTCAGGATAACTTCTCCCTGGTTTATGGCGACATTGTTTTCGCTTGCTTTGGCGGCCCTTTGGAACGCTGAAATAAATCAATACTCACGCCCAAAATTTAAGGAAGTATTTCATTCTAATTTTTTTAACCAGGCTCACGAACAAGAGATATTGGACGAATTGCGTCAAAACAAGGTGGATATCAGTCAATATCAAGCCATGCTTTCCGTTCCAAAAATGATGGCCTGGTCTGACAAAATACTTTCGGACATCAACTACAGGACCCATTTTTTCAGTGTAAGAATTTCTTTGGCTACTGGCTTGCCCATGGTAAATGCGATGCTTTCTCGCATTGGTCTGGGCCATACACTCGAACGGGTCCAAATGCTTTCAAACCCATTGGTGGAAAGGTCAATGCTTCAAAAATTTCCCAATCAAAAAGATATCCTTCTGGTAGTCGGTTCGGATGCAATCCCGGAGCTAAAAAAAGGGGAGCAATACCTGGTAGATATTTCCGAGCGTGTGGCGCAAACTAAAGATTACTCCCTTTATCGCTTGCGACTTGCCGACCTTGCCAATAGCAAAGCGGTGCAGGAGGCTAAAGCCGTTTGCCAAAAAGGAGGATATATAGCGCCCACCCTTCATCTGGGCTTTGATGAAAACCCTTCAAACCTGGCTTTTTATGGCGCAGGGTGCTATCAGACCAAAGCCAAGGAGGACAAAATTTTTGATTTTGTTTCGCCTTTTGAGCGGGATACCCAAATGGTTTTTTCAGTTTGGACCTACCTGGACTCCGGCAAATGGGCTGCAGGATTCTGGCTTGTAAGCGTCCGCGACGCTGCTGGCGCCGAACTGGAAAATTTCAAGGTAGAAACCAGAAAATCTAACGATATACAAGGGAATTGGATACGGGCAGAAGCCCGGACACGATTGCCACGAGGCGGACACCTGGAAGTAAAAAGTTATGGCGAAAAGCCGATGCTGATCGATGAGATAATGCTTTGGCCAATAGGTGCCTCGCCGGTGGTAAATGACCCGAACGCGGAGACTTTTTTATTTGAGAATTTTAAGGTTAGGAAGTGATTTGTGATGAATTCCCATCCAAGCACCCTGAAATCCCCTTAATTTTGCCCCTCAAATTTTTACAAACTGCCCACTCCGTTCGTATGGGGCACGGGCACCCGACTCTAGTATGGCCGGGCTAAACACTTTTTTTCATGATCAACATCACTTTCCCCGACGGCAACATTCGTCAGTATGCCGCCGGTACAACTGCCATGGACGTGGCAAAAAGCATCAGCGAGGGCCTGGCCCGCGTCGTGCTGGCTGCTTCCGTCAATGGCGAAGTCCGCGATCTGAGTCGCCCGATCGACTCAGATGCAACTATCACCTTCCACAAATGGGAGGACAAAGAGGGCAAGCAGACCTTCTGGCACTCTTCGGCGCACTTGTTGGCAGAAGCCATTGAGGTCCTTCACCCGGGCACCAAATTCGGCATCGGGCCCGCCATCGAAAACGGTTTTTACTACGACATTGACTCGGGCGAAAAGCCTTTGACCTTTGCAGATTTGCCTGCTATTGAGCAAAAAGTGCTCGAACTGGCCCGGCAAAAAAACGAGTACAAGCGCAGTGATGTGTCTAAAGCCGAGGCGGTCAAGTATTTCACCCAAAAAGGCGACGAGTACAAACTTGAATTGATCGATGGCTTACAGGACGGGCAAATCACATTTTACCAGCAGGGTAATTTCACCGACCTCTGCAAAGGGCCCCACATCCCAAGCACGGAGCCGATCAAAGCTGTAAAAATCCTTAACCTGGCCGGCGCTTATTGGCGCGGCGACATAGAACGCCAACAACTTACACGCGTTTATGCCATTACTTTCCCGAAACAAAAGGAACTTGAAGAATACCTGACGCTGCTGGAGGAAGCCAAAAAACGCGACCACCGCAAACTCGGACAGGAGCTCGAACTCTTCATGTTTAGCGACAAAGTAGGGTCCGGGCTTCCGCTATGGCTCCCAAAAGGCACAGCCGTGCGCCAGCGCCTGGAAGATTTTTTGAAAAAAGAACAAATAAAGCGTGGCTACCAACCCGTTATTACCCCCCATATCGGTTCGAAAAAACTTTATGTTACAAGCGGGCACTGGGAAAAATATGGCAAGGATTCATTCCAGCCTATTATGACACCTCAAGAAGGCGAAGAATTCTTGCTCAAGCCTATGAACTGTCCGCACCACTGCGAAATATATGGGCACCGCCCGCGCTCATATCGGGAATTGCCGGTTCGGATCGCAGAATTTGGAACCGTTTATCGCTACGAAATGTCGGGTGAATTGCACGGACTTACCCGGGTACGGGGCTTTACTCAGGACGATGCCCATCTTTTCTGTACCGAAGATCAGCTCAAAGAGGAATTTCTGGGCGTTTTGGAATTGACACGCTACGTGCTCCAAAAATTGGGATTTGAAAAATTCACGGCCCAAATCAGCCTCCGTGACCAGCATGACCGCTCTAAATACATCGGTTCGGAGGAAAACTGGGAAAAAGCCGAACAAGCCATCATTGACGCAGCAGCAGAAGTTGGCCTGGATACAATCACCGAATACGGGGAGGCCGCTTTTTACGGCCCCAAACTCGACTTTATGGTCAAAGACGCGCTGGGCCGCTCCTGGCAACTCGGCACCATCCAGGTGGACTATAACCTGCCTGAGCGTTTCAACCTGACGTATATCGGGGCCGACAACGCAGAGCACCGCCCGGTAATGATCCACCGTGCTCCGTTTGGCTCTATGGAACGGTTTATGGGAGTGCTCATTGAGAACTGTGCGGGCAAATTCCCATTGTGGTTGTCGCCAGAACAGTTTGCTATTTTGCCGGTATCTGACAAGTTTGTGGAATACTCCTATCAGGTCAAACAGGCGCTTGAAACCGAAGACCTTCGTGGCTTTGTGGACGACCGCAACGAGACCATTGGCCGGAAAATCCGTGACAACGAATTAAAACGAATCCCATTCCTGCTGATTGTAGGAGAGAAAGAGGTCGAGGCTGGCACGGTGAGTGTGCGCAAGCAGGGAGAAGGGGATCAGGGAGCGGTGAGCATCGCGGCGTTTGCGGAGATGGTGAAGGGGATGCTGTAACGCGGATTTCGCGGATCAGGCGGATTTACACGGATGTTTTGACGGCGCGGGAGGCTTTTGGGCCTTTCGCGCCGTTTCTGTATCGGCGGCTTTAGCCGCAGGAGGTCGAGGGGGTGGGGCAAAATTTTGAAATTGCAGAGAAATTATTTTGAAATTGCAGAGATCGTGGGCTTGCTTGTTTGTCCTCGTTATTTCGTTTTTTCATGTTGAAAATGCAGGCAAAAACCAAGAATTTTTGCCATCACATCTCCTTCAATAGCACCTCAAGATCATTGTAGGTCTATTCGCCAACTTCCAAATACTTTTCCAAATTAGCAAACCCGATAACTTGCGTCTTGGCATTCAACGGATAATCTCGTTCAAGCGGGTAAACCACATAATTCTTGGAGGTGTTGAGATCCTGCTGTGCAATGTAGAAGCCCTTAGATGGAGTGGGTGTTGCACTGTGTTTGATTTCCAACAAGATCCTTGGTTCGCCCCCTCTTACAATGACGGCATCTGCTTCTGTGCCTGCGGCGGTTCTGTAAAAATACAACGCGTCTTCGGGGCTCAACATTCCGGCAATTTCTTGCAAGACATAACCTTCCCAAGATGCCCCGAGCGAAAGATGGCGTTGCAGGCGATCAAAATCTGGGATGCCCAATAGTGTGTGTAAAACCCCAGAATCGCGTACATAAACTTTAGGGGTTTTGACCAAGCGTTTGCCAATGTTGGCATAAAACGGTTGAACTCTTCGAATGAGATAAGCTGATTCAAGGTAGTCGAGATAGCGCCGGATGGTGTTGGAACTCAAGCCGAGGGAATTACTAATTGCCTCTATATTGAGCAATTGAGCATGATTGTGTGCCACCATGGTCCAAAGTTTGCCTACTACGATGGGATCAGCTCGAAGCCCGAGTAGTGGTAAGTCGCGTTCGAGGTAAGTTTGAATAAAATTCTGCCGCCATTGCGCACTGCGTCGGTCATTTTCGGCCAAAATGGACTCGGGGAAGCCGCCTCGCAGCCAATGTTCGCGGAAGTTCGAAACAGCGGCGATTTCGCTGTGTAAAAACGGCTGGAGTTCAAAATAAGCCACCCGACCTGCGAGCGACTCAGAGGTATCGCGAATCAGTTCAGGGGAGGCAGATCCCAGCAGCATGAACCGCCCGGGGCGGCGGTCGCGGTCAATTAGACCGCGCAACACAGGAAACAAATCGGGCAAACGTTGAACCTCGTCCAGAATGACCGTTTGTTCCCGATGCTGTTCCAAAAACAGGCTAGGTTCACTCAACAAAGCCCGCTCCTCCGGGATTTCCAAATCAATATACAGACTGGGGCGAGCCAATTGGTTCGCAATATGCCGGGCCAAGGAGGTTTTGCCCACTTGCCTTGGCCCAACAATGACGACTGCCGGGAAGAAAGCGGCTAGGTCAAGAATTTCTTTTTCTGCTTTGCGTGGGAGATACATGGCATGAATTTTACCCTGCAAATCTGCAAATAATTTGCGGAATTGCAAGGTAAAAATTTTACGCCAACAGATTTAGCGCAGGATGCAGCGTTTGAAATCCTGCAGCTAAAGCCGCAGGTACAGAAACTTACTGCTTCTTCAATTGCTCCACGATATCCTTGTAGCCCTGCCAGTTCACCTTCTCCGATGGGCATTGATAATATTCCCTTTACCATCAATCTGGTGAATGCTGACGGAACCATCAACTACAACAACTTGATGGAGTTTAGCGCAGCCGATTATGCCTTTAATGGGAAGCTACGCCCGCAAACTCCGCAATCCTGCACTCTCGGTGGGCAGTTCGATCAAGGTGATTCGCCGAGTAGGAGAGAAAGAAGTCAAGGCAGGTACCGTAAGCGTACGAAAGCAAGGAGAAGGAGATTAAGGTGCGTTGAGCATCGCGGCATTTGCAGAGATGGTGAAAGGGATGCTGTAACGCGGAACGCTTTTACTCCTTTCCGCTTTCGCCCACAAAATAGTCCCCTTTGTTGGCGAACAAAACATTGAAAGTGGTCATGCTACCATAACAACGGGTGATGTATTGCTGAAGATTCACCTTGTCTTCATCGTCGAGTTTTTTATGGGCATTGATACCTTGTTCAAGCACCCGAAGGCGGTCGCGCATCATCACGATCTTGTGAAAAAACACATCGATAGGTACTTCTTTTGGCTGAATACCATCCGCCTGAAGAATCATTTTGCCGTTTTTCCAGCGGTCGCCTAGCGGCACGATTTCCATTCCGAACCCTGACCAGGTTTTCAGGATTCGGACGAGCGATTGCTCCGCTTCTGTGAACGAAACGGCCTCATCGGGCGCAATGCGCTCTACCACCTGCCAGTTATTGTAATCTTTGCCCACCATTTTGAGGCCGAATTGCATAAAACAGACTTCGTAGGCTGCCACATGAAGCCGGACAATTGCCCCGTCGCCAAAAGCAGGATGTTTGACGCGAGAACCGATACCGAGTAGTTCCATAATTATTGGACGTTAGCGCTTAGAAAAAGGACATTAAAGTCGTTTTTAAGCGTATTTGATCAAACAAGAAAAAAATATCTGCCACAAACTTACGGCGACCAGGCTTTTTAAGACCTGATTTTTATCCACCAAATAAGGCCGTATCTTGTGACTTGTTTTCAACAGGGAATAAAAACACGCTCGTTGAGCAACAAATTACCGCTTTTTCATGCCTAATACCATCGGCCAACTGCGCACCAAAAACCTTCTGGCAACGCTTGCCTCCAGCGAGCGAGTGCCCCATGCCTTGCTATTCCTTTCACCGACAGGTGGTGGAGGGCTTTCCATGGCGAAAGCATTTGCCCAATTGCTTCAGTGTGAAAAAACGTCCTCAATATCCCAAACCACTGAATTTCAAGCCTGTGGAGCCTGCGCTGCCTGCCGAAAATCGGCCCAATTCACCCACCCCGACATACATTTTTCATTTCCGACCATTGGGACCAACGCGGTCAGCACCGATTTTTTAAAGGATTGGCGTTCATTTTTATCTGAGTCGCCATACGCAGATGCAAACACCTGGCTTCAACGGCTTGGTGCTGACAATAAGCAAGGCAATATAAACAAGGAAGAATGCAATGCCATTCTGAAAAAACTGAGCCTAAAAGCCTTTGAGGGCCGCTACAAAATACTGTTGATGTGGCTGCCGGAATACTTGGGGAAAGAAGGAAATCGCTTGCTTAAACTCATAGAAGAGCCACCGGAGCAGACCATATTTTTGCTTGTGGCGGAAAACCAGGACTTGATCCTGAATACCATCCTGTCTCGCTGTCAATTGGTTAAGCTTGATCCGCTCTCTGACGAGGAAGTGGCGGAGGGCCTGGTACAGCAGCGCGGAATAGACCCTGAGCGTGCCCGACAAATAGCGTTTCTCAGCGGTGGAAATTTTGGCCTGGCACTTGAGGCCGCAGATTCTGCAGCCACAGACGAAGCACAGCGCTTGTTGGATTGGCTGCGTAAATGCTGGCGGGGCCATGCGGTTGAAATGGTGAGCTGGACTGAAGATTTCGCAAAATTGGGTCGTGAAAATCAAAAACAATTTCTCTATTACGGACTACATTTTTTGCGGGAAATGCTCTCCCTGGTCAGTACCGGAAGTCCGGCCATGCGCTTGCGGCCGGAAGAACTTGCTACAGCTCAAAACATGGCAAAAGTGCTTGATTTTGACAAAATTGCTCAAATTGTGGGCCTTCTAAACGACAATATTTATTACATTGAAAGAAATGCCAACCCCAAGATCCTTTTCCTGGACACGTCTATTCAAATGCATCAAATTATGAAATCTTAAACCAGACTTTAAGCCATGGGTATGCATAAATTTTCATGGAAAAATTTTGCCCTCATTTTTGGACTAACTCTATTGGTCGGTATTGGGGAATACGCGCTCGCATACCAATTCAATGATGGAAAAATTAGCGCCAAAGTAATCGGTTCGGTGTTCCTTGGCATGGCGCTGCCAAGCCTGCTTATAGGTGGCGTGATGCGGCTTTTTAAACCCAGGATGCAACGTTATTTTGCCATAACAGCTGGAATATGTTTGATGATTGGGTTGATTTTTATCCTTACCTGACCCTTAAAAAAATCCCTGGCCATTGCTGAGATTGGAGAACTTTTTGAAAATCTGATAAAACTGGCGTGAGGCGTGCTACTTTTGCTGCTAAATACCTGAGGGCTTAGCCTGATTAGGTTTGTTGTTTTTATCCAAATCGTGCCATGTAATATTGTTGCATTGCACATTTTGTCAAAATAGCCTCTGTTTCGAGGAGGCAACAAAAACCATAGCCAAATTGGCTTCCAAATAACATGGGATGTATCGGATGCTCCTGTTCTACAGGAAAAGATAGTACAAAAGGCTGCAAATCAAATGGTGGTTGTGCAACCGGCGGCTGTAATAGGCACAATACTTATGACTGGATTACGGCTCAAGGAATTTCAGACCCGCGACCTTTTGATACCGTAGAGGTCAGCTTCAAAAATGGCTCGCGCAAAGAGTTTTTTAAAAACCTTCAACATACCCGGGCTACCACTGGCGATTGGGTTGTGGTGGAAGCTACTGGAGGGGGCTTTGACGTTGGCTCCGTTACACTGACGGGCGAACTGGTGCGTTTGCAAATGAAGCGCAAGCGTGTCCGTCCGGATGCGCGACTGGGTCAGGTAGTGCGCAAAGCCCACGAACGCGACCTGGAAAGGCTGGATGAAGTGCGGAAAGAAGAACGCTCGATCCTCATCCACGCCCGGGCCATTGCTCGCTCGCTTGATTTGAACATGAAAATTGGCGACGTGGAGTTTCAGGGTGATGGGCGAAAATGTACATTTTTCTACACTGCTGATGGTCGCGTTGACTTCCGCGAACTTATTCGCCATTATGCCCGTGATTTTAAAGTGAAAGTGGAAATGCGCCAAATAGGTGCACGGCAGGAATCTGCCCGAATTGGTGGAATTGGCAATTGTGGGCGGGAATTGTGCTGCTCTACCTGGCTTACCGAATTTAAAAGTGTCAATACCGCTGCAGCCCGCTACCAAAATCTTGCCATCAACCAGACCAAACTTTCAGGGATGTGTGGTCGCTTGAAATGCTGCCTGAACTACGAACTGGATACCTATATTGATGCGTTGGAAGATTTTCCTGATCGTGCCGAAAGGCTGAAAACCAATGCCGGCCTTGCAATTTTGGTAAAAACAGACGTTTTCAAACGACTTATGTTTTATACCTACGCCGAGGATCGGGGCAAATTTTACCCTATCCATGTGGATCAAATTTGGGAGGCCATTGCGATGATAAAAACGGGAAAATTCCCGGAAAGCCTGGATCACATTCTTTCGATGGCGCCAATAGTAGAGTCTGACGAACCAGATGAGCCGGAGCCCGACTTCGAAAATGTGCATGATGTGATCCAGCTGCCCATGGAAAAGCGGAACAAGCGCAAAAAGAACCGAAATAAGAACCGTGATCGCTCGCAATCCGCTGCAGCAGCCGTTGAAAAAGCCTCTCAAAACGATTCTATTCAAGGCCGCCGCCAATCACCTCCACCGCGCCGGCATGATCGATCGCAGCAAGGCGGAAACCAAAGTGCTGGGAACCGCCCCCCTCAAACCCGCCCGCAACAAAAGCCCGGCGACCGCCCGAACCAAACTAACCCGAAGGGGCAGGGCAATAAAGACGGTGGCCCGGGTAACCCCAATAAAAACGATGATAAAGGAGAAAAGTAATAATCCTTAGGATAAAAACGATGTTTGAACCATGCGCACCTTGTTTTTTGCCGTTATGGCAGCTTCATTCTGTTTAATTTCTTGCCAGGAAAAACCGACACCCAAAATGACAGGCTTAGCAGGTGGCCTCCAGGATTCTACGATTATCAGGATTTGGCCCAATGAAATGGATTCGCTCCTTAAGATGAACCCAAACATCCCAATCATCGACGTTCGCCCCGAAGCAGAATTTCGCAGCAGTCATCTCTTTCGATCGATGAGCTGTGATTTTAATTCGCCGGATTTTTCTCAACGGATCATGCGGCTGAGTGTAGAAACTCCGGTAATTGTATATGATATGAACAGTTCCATCAGTCTCCAAGCGGCTGAACGCATGAAAGGATTGGGATTTAAAAGGATCTATGAAATAGCCGGAGGTATATTTAGCTTGGCCAGGGATGGAAAACCTTTGGTAGCGGGTGAAAGCAAAATAGACTCGTCCACGATATTGAAATAAAACCCTCCTTCGCCCTGAAGGGCTTTGGTTAAAATAATATCCTCCTTTGCCCTAAAGGGCTATGGTTAAAATAAAACCCTCCTTCGCCCTAAAGGGCTATGGCGGGTAAACGGGTAAAATGGAAGAACTGATCAAGAAAGTCCGCAAGATTGAGATCAAAACCCGGCGACTCACCCGCAATCTTTTCACCGGAGGTTACCACAGTGCGTTCAAAGGCCGGGGAATGTCGTTCAGTGAAGTAAGGCAATATCAGTTCGGCGACGATGTTCGCGACATCGACTGGAACGTAACTGCCCGAACGGGTGAACCACATATTAAAATTTATGAAGAGGAACGCGAACTGACGGTTATGCTGATCGTGGACATGAGCGGCTCTTCATTCTTTGGTATGAGCGGGCAGTGGAAGCAGGAACTACTCACCGAACTTTGTGCATTATTGGCGTTTAGTGCCGATTCGAACAATGACAAGGTCGGGCTATTGCTATTTTCTGACCAGCCTGAATTATATATTGCTCCCAAAAAAGGCCGACAACATACCCTGCGCATCATTCGAGAACTGCTCAATGTGCAACCCGGCGATCGGGGCACAGATCTTTCTACAGCAATACAATTCGTGCGCAATGTCTTGAAAAAGAAAAGTGTGTGCTTTTTGCTTTCAGATTTTTGGGCCGCCGATTATGACACCGCCCTGCGCACGCTTGCCCGCCGTCATGATTGCGTGGGGATCCATTGTTGGGACGTACGCGAGCGCGAGCTGCCTGATGTGGGGCTGTTGCATACCCACAATGTTGAGTCTGGTAAAAAAGTGTGGCTTGATACTGCCGACCCTCAGCGCAGGCGCGCATACACCCAACGTTTTGATGAGAACAGCGCTCGTGCAATCACGGCATTCCAACGTGCTGGAGCAGACTTCATAAGTTTACAAACCTCAGAATCCTATGCCTCCGCCTTATTGCATTTTTTTGAAAAACGGGCAAAAAAATGATAACATTTAAGCACCCAAACATTTCTCTTACGACGCCACAGGGCCACAACGTTAAAATGACGCGAATTGGCCTTGTGACGTCGTGCAAAACAATTTTATTAAATGGCCTTACACTCCTGGGTAAATTCAGCCGACAAATTGAACCAAGGAGAATAGCGATCCGGGTAATGTTTTTCGCCAGCTTGTCCAACGCGCTACACGGCCAAAATCAGGTAGAGCTCAGCAGTGACAGCAACCATGTAGAAACTGGAAATCCATTGGGAATTCAGATCCGTATTCCTGGAGGGTTTGGAAAACCAGATTCAATAAACTTTGATGTTTGGGAAAGGGTACTTCCTGTGCAAAATATTGTAAAGGAGTCAGAATGGGAGACAGCGGGGCCATTTTTTATCAAAAGACTAACGGCCCTGTTTTTTGACGCTGACACATTGGAACTTCCTGCCCTTTGCATCGCGTTGCCAAATGGCGATTCGGTTTATTCCAATTCAATCAAAATTAATGTGTTAGCCACTCCTTCGCCAGATGATTTGAATGATATGGCGCCCATAAAGGACATCCATCGTGAGCCAAAACGATGGACAGATTTTTTGCCCTGGATATTAGGAGGTTTAGCGATGCTGATCATTATTGCAGGACTATTTTGGCTATTAAACCTCCAGCATAAATCAAGTGTCTTAAGCCGCGTCATCCAAACACCCCCTCATGAACTAGCCTTGAAAAAACTAGACGCGTTGGCACAAAAGGAGTTGGTTCCCAATGGTTTTATCAAAGAACATTATGCTCAACTAAGCTTTATTCTTCGGGAGTATTTGGAAAAAAGGTTTGAGATACCAGCCCTTGAATCAACTACGGAAGAGACCTTGAGCCATTTGAGAAGCAGAAATATTGCAGCACAGATAGTTGATCAACTTCAACAACTTTTGGAGCAAGCAGATCTGGCAAAATTTGCCAAAATTGTACCCCCGGAATCTTTTTATGTTGAGTCTATGGAAAACGCCAGAAAATTAATTTTTCAGACAGTGGACACTTCAAAGCAGTCAATTATTGGTGCGCCTGCTACAACAACCATCAACCAATGACACTTGCGGATCCGTTTTGGCTTTTACTTTTCATACCGCTTGCATTGCTCGTTGCAAGGAAGCATGGGGGGGGCGCGCTCCGAATGCCCCAACCAATACCATCAACAGATTCAAATTTTCGTATAAAAATTAAGCAAAAGATTCCCTGGTTGCGCTGGATTGTATGGTCGCTTCTGATTGTCGCTATGGCCCGTCCGCAACGAAAATGGGAGGAAGAAAAAATCAAGGCAGATGCACTTGACATCGTATTGAGTATGGATATTTCACCCTCCATGCTCAGCAAAGACTTTGAACCTGACCGTCTTTCTGTGGCCAAGCGTGTAGCGGCTGATTTTGTTTCAAAGCGCCCTCACGACCGAATCGGGCTTGTTGCTTTCTCTGCCGAAGCGTTTACCCAATGTCCCCTCACTACGGATCGCCGGGTAGTGCAAACCTTTATAGAAGAATTGGCTGTTGGTCGTTTGGAAGATGGCACAGCCATCGGCATGGGCCTTGCTACCGCAGTCAACCGATTAAAAGACAGCCCATCCAGCAGCAAAATTGTTGTTTTGCTTACAGATGGAGAGAACAATGCAGGTTACATTTCACCGCTAAATGCTGCAGAAATAGCCCAAACCTTGGGCATTCGTGTCTATACGGTCGGAATTGGAACGGAAGGGATTGTGATGTCTCCTGCGCAACGAAACCCGGATGGTTCCTACACTTTTGCGCCAAGGTTCATGAAATTCGACACACAGTTATTGGATGAAATAGCCACGGTTACCAGCGGCAAGTTTTATCGGGCTTTTTC
>JBJXGO010000130.1:0-8387 GCA_046160345.1 Saprospiraceae bacterium | reverse complement strand
CTTTTGGCTTTAATTTTCTGACCACACTTTGCGCTATCCATTATCCCGAAAAAAAAGGACAGGAACTCTGTATAGTATATCACCTGCACAACTGGCAACAAAATGTGCGGCTGCGACTCAAGATATTCTTCCCAATTGATGACCCTCATGTGCCATCCGTAACCAGCCTTTGGCCTACAGCTAACTGGATGGAACGTCAGGAATACGATTTTTTTGGCGTCATTTTCACGGGACACCCCGACTTGCGCCGTATCCTTAATGTTGACGACATGGAGGTTTTTCCGATGCGCAAAGAATACCGGCTCGAAGATGGAACCAGAACTGACAAAGACGATCGCTTTTTTGGTAGAGACGGACACGTTGGCAGGAGTTTTGACTAAGATTATAAAATTATGCAAGTCCAATCATACTTTTCCTCCCTAGACAACCTCGACGGAGAACTCGCTACACTCAACCTTGGGCCAACCCACCCGGCCACACACGGTATTTTCCAGAATGTACTGAAAATGGACGGAGAACGCATCGTAAGCGGAGAACCGACCATTGGCTATATCCACCGTGCTTTTGAAAAAATAGCCGAGCACCGCCCGTATTATCAGGTAACACCGCTAACTGACCGACTCAACTATTGCTCCTCACCCATCAACAACATGGGTTGGCACATGACGGTCGAAAAACTCATCGGTTGCGATCTGCCAAAACGCGCAGAATACATGCGGGTGATCATAATGGAGCTCTCGCGAATTGCAGATCACCTGGTGTGCAATACGGTTATCGGAGTGGATACAGGTGCGCTTACTGGATTTACCTATATGTTTCAGGAGCGGGAACGGATTTACGAACTTTTTGAAGAGGTATGTGGCTCACGCCTGACCACCAATATTGGTAGAATTGGGGGGATGGAACGCGATTTTACACCTGCCTTTCACAAAAAACTCAAGGATTTTCTTAAAACATTTCCTGCTCGTTTTGAGGAGTTTACAGGGCTTTTGGAGCGCAACCGAATTTTCATGGATCGTTGTATCGGGGCAGGCCCGATTTCGGCTGATCGTGCTTTGGCATACGGGTTTACGGGGCCTAACCTTCGCGCCGCAGGAGTGGATTACGATGTGCGGGTTATGTCGCCTTACAGCAGTTACGGCGATTTTGATTTTATAATCCCGGTAGGCGGCCAGGGCGATACTTATGACCGGTTTATGGTTCGGCAGGAAGAGATCCGTCAAAGTCTGCGGATCATCAATCAGGCGTACGACAACCTGCCACAAGGCGAATATCATGCTGACGTGCCAGATTTTTATCTGCCTGACAAGCCAGATGTTTATACCAAAATGGAAGCGCTGATCTACCATTTTAAAGTGGTTATGGCCGAAGTTCCTGTGCCTGTTGGAGAGGTTTATCATTCCGTTGAAGGCGGCAATGGCGAACTTGGTTTTTATCTGATAAGTGACGGAGGGCGTCAAGCCTACCGGCTGCACTTCAGACGACCATGCTTTATATTTTATCAAGCCTACCCGGAAATGATCAAAGGTTCGATGCTTTCAGATGCCATTCTGACCATGAGTTCAATGAATGTGATTGCTGGCGAATTAGATGCCTAGGCCCAAAATCAAATATATTGTGATTGAAACTTTGATTGAAATATGCACAACACAACTCAAAACGGAACGCCATTCAAATATTCTCCAGCTGCTCTTGCGGAAGTAAAGGGTTTGTTGAAAAAATATCCCGATGGACGGGGCAAAAGCGCAATACTCCGCGCTTTACATCTTGCCCAGGAAGAGAACCAGGGTTGGTTAAGCGTGGCTGCGATGGACGAAGTGGCGACCGCCTTAAGTATTGCCCCCATTGAAGTATATGAGGTAGCTAGTTTTTACTCTATGTACAACCTAAATCCTGTGGGCAAGTACGTTCTGGAGTTTTGCCATACGGGCCCCTGTGCTATTGAGGGCGCCGAAAGCCTGATTGAATACACAAAACTCAAACTCGGCATTGGCAAAAATCAAACTACCCCTGACGGAATGTTTACCATTAAAGAAGTTGAATGCCTCGGTGCCTGTGGTTATGCTCCCATGATGCAGGTTGGCGAGTTTTTCCACGAACATTTGGATGCAGCAAAAATTGACCAGTTCGTAGAGGATTGTCGGAACGGTAAAATTGACAAAGGCACCTGGAAAATGCACTGAATTTAAAATTCCGATTGTTGTTTTTCCGGCTTGAATAAATCAACAATTTGAATGTTCGCCTTTACTAATACTAATTAAGATGAAATACATTTCTATTTTTCTTTTTGCTATTCTGATCATAGCTTCCTGTCAGAACAATACCGACCCAAAAACTGGAGATTCGAATTTGAATGAGCAAGGCATCCAGGCAGACGCCCCCAAGACCCCGGAAGAAATGAAAGAACTTGCGACTAAAAGTGGCGTTGAAATGTCCAATTCGGATATTGTCGGCAATGTATCAGGCCCGGTCGAGGGCACCATCATTGGCGCCAATGTCGCCTTTAGAAAAGGAGCTACTATTACCTCTGAAAAAATGGGGACGTTAGCAGCCAATGAATCGGTAGTTTTTCATGGCAATGTAATAATTGAGGACGAAGCTGAAGCAATATTAAGTCAATCCGTTGCAATGAAAGGAAGTAGTGGTTCCGTAACCTTGTCCAAAGGAAAACCTGTATTTATTGAAAAATTCAAAGCTGGAAGCAAAACTTATCTGATCTCCTTTGAGGACCCTCAAAAAGGCAAACTTAGTGCTCAGGTTAGTGCCAGCGCAGTTGAATCGATTACCAATGCCTCCTGGGCACAGGTAGAAAGGAAAAGTGGCGAAAAGGGTTGGATTTTTAGTAAAAATGTGAAATCCAACTGAATATGCCGCAATTATCTCGAAAAGAAGTTCAGGAAATATTGGCCCGCAAGCCAGAAAGTCGGTACAAATATTTTATAAGAACAGTTGCAGCCGAGGAAGAAGTTTGGGGGCTTGCAGATGATGAAGGTTGGTTGATGTTGGAAATAGAGGGCGAAGAAGGTGATGCGCTGGCGGTATTTCCGAACCCGGAGTTCGTCGAAATCTTTCAAAAAGAAGGAGGATTTGAAGAGTTTAGGGTGGAAGCCTTGGATTTGTACGAGTTTTTCGAGTGGCTGGAAGATTTTGAAGAACAGAAAATCAGGGTCGCCGTTTTCCCTACCCCTAATTTTCAAAGTGCGGTGATGCGCCCGGAAGTAGTGCGGGAAGATTTTGAAACCGAATTTGAAAAGGAAGAAGGATAAAATACATACAACGTGACAACAACAGAAATAGCAACAGTTTTCAAAAAGTCTGGCGAAGAGCGCCTTGCCTTATTCATTGACGCTGTTGTCAAAAATAAATCGGTTTTCGGTATTTCGGACGACGAAGGCTGGGCCTTGCTGGGCGACAATGATGATACGGACATACTCCCGCTTTTCCAGGATGCTGCGTTGGCAGAAGCTTTTCGCAAATCAGCTGGATTTGAAGGGCACGAAATAGAAGAAGTTGAATTGGAAGAACTGCTCGAATGGCTTCAGGAATTGGACGAAGACGGCGCAATGATCGCGGTGTGTCCCAATACCCATTTTGAAGGCGCAATTTTGGAACCTGGGCAATTGATGGCAGATTTGATTGGCAAATAAATTTAACCTATGGGTCGCAAACTACTCTTAGAACACGCCCAGCTCGAGGGCATCAACACCTACGACGTTTACCGCAAAAATGGCGGTTATCGCTCCGTGGAGAAAGCTTTGAAAACCATGTCGCCTGATGCCGTGGTTGAAGAAGTGAAAAAATCAGGCCTTCGTGGACGCGGAGGCGCGGGTTTTCCGACCGGGATGAAATGGTCATTTCTGGCTAAACCGGAGGGAGTGCCTCGATACCTTGTTTGCAATGCCGACGAAAGCGAGCCGGGCACTTTCAAAGATCGCTACCTGATGGAAAAAATACCCCATCTGCTGATCGAGGGCATGATCACTTCCTCGTATGCCTTGGGGGCGAACACCTCCTATATCTACATACGCGGTGAATATTCCTGGATTTTGTTCATTCTGGAAAGAGCAATTGCTGAGGCTTATGACAAGGGTTGGCTTGGCAAAAACATTCTCGGCTCGGGCTACGATCTGGACCTTTTTGTCAACATTGGAGCTGGAGCTTACATCTGTGGCGAAGAGACAGCCCTGTTGGAGAGCCTCGAAGGCAAGCGGGGCAATCCGCGAATAAAACCACCCTTTCCTGCCGTAAAAGGCCTCTGGCAATGCCCTACCGTAGTAAATAACGTAGAAACGATCGCTGCAGTAGTTCCAATCGTCAATGACGGTGGCGACGAGTATGCGAAAATCGGTATTGGAAAAAGCACAGGCACCAAACTCATTTCTGCAGGAGGAAACATCAACAAACCGGGCGTGTATGAAATCGAGATGAGTATCACTGTCGAAGAATTTCTTTATTCCGAGGAGTGGTGCGGCGGCATCAAGCGTGGCAAAAAATTGAAAGCGTGTGTGCCAGGCGGATCCTCGGTTCCTATCCTGCCCCACTATCTAGTTTGCAAAACAGCCGCAGGTGAAGACAGGATGATGACCTACGAAAGCCTGTCGGATGGAGGGTTTGCCACAGGCTCAATGCTCGGATCGGGTGGTTTTATTGTTTATGACGAAGATCAGTGTATTGTACGCAATACCTGGAACTTCGCCCGTTTTTACGCTCATGAGTCTTGTGGACAATGCTCCCCTTGCCGTGAGGGCACGGGTTGGATGGAAAAGGTGCTGCACCGCATGGAAAACGGGGCCGGTAAAATGAGCGATATAGACCTTTTGGTGGATGTGGCCAAAAAAATTGAAGGGAATACGATTTGTCCACTGGGCGATGCAGCGGCCTGGCCGGTAAGTGCCGCAATAAGGCATTTCAGGGAAGAGTTTGAGTGGCATGTGAATGAGCCAAGGGCTTGCATGGAAAGGAATTATGGGTTGGTGCGGGAATCAGCGGCTCGATATTGAAATCCACTTACAAATAGCATCCAAAATGGATAATTTTCTCAATGTTAAGCCCCCCAATTGGTTTTGGGTTCTTGTTTTTCTTCTGTTGGCAATTTTGTTGTATTTCCACATTGCCCATAATTATTCTGACAACAAAAATGCAAATAAGCCATCATTAGATGCAGCAAGTCATAAGCCTATTACACCATCATCTTGGGATTCATACCCCCAAGTTGTCTATGCTAGTTCTCCTGACAACAAAGATGCCTTAATCTATAAAAAAATAGAATCTGGGAGTATAGAAGGGAATACAATACATGTTCCTCAGGACGCAGCACTAATTCTTTTGGAACAAGGAAAAGAGACAGTAAGATTTGATGACGAAAATGGCACATGGTGTAGAGTTAAATATTTTGATACAGAAGGATGGATTTGGGGAGGATTGATTAGAGAAGGTATACCCGTCACGAAAGAGTGGGGGAAAAACAAAACCGAGGTCAAGGTAAATGAGGCAACAATTTATA
This sequence comes from Saprospiraceae bacterium, assembly GCA_046160345.1. Lineage (GTDB taxonomy): Bacteria > Bacteroidota > Bacteroidia > Chitinophagales > Saprospiraceae > M3007. The sequence goes on along the minus strand of JBJXGO010000130.1, from coordinate 2,884 downwards.
CTCAGCCAAAAGCCCACAAAGATTTTGAAAGCCTCTTACCCAAACTTGCAATATCAACAAAAGTAACGATCGAGAGTGTTTTGAAAAAGGAGGGTTTTTACTACATTTCATTTGTTTCAAATAGCGGACGTGGAAAATTGAGCAGAGGGTATATTAGAATTGCTGACGTTGAACCACTAAAAAAATAGCCTCGTGGCGCGAGGCTCCGCCTCGTGACAAACTGTCCACAGGGTTCTGCCCTGAGAAACCGATAAACAAAAACGCAAGAAATATGACCGAGCAACTCATCCTCCGCGAACTGAACACATTGCCCGAGGCTTTGAAAGTCGAGGTGCTTCATTTTGTGCAGTTTTTAAAACAAAGCAAACCAAACAAACCTATGACAACTACGGGCAAGCGACGCAAAGCGGGCAGCGCAAAAGGCAAGTATGTCCTTGCCCCGGATTTTGATGCGCCTTTGGAAGACTTTAAAGAGTATATGCCATGAACTATTTGTTGGATACCCATACCTTCATGTGGTTTGTGACAGATGCGCCTGAATTGAGTAAGAAAGCCAGAAACTTGATGGAGCAGGATGATGCTAACTTGTTTCTAAGTATCGCCAGCATTTGGGAGATGGCAATCAAAAACTCATTGGGCAAACTCGAAATCTATACCGACTTCAGCACAGTACCCAAAGACCTGACTGATAATGACATTGAGTTATTAACCATTAAATACGAGCATACGGCAATTGTTAATCGGATTCCTTTCCACCACAAAGACCCGTTCGATCGTATGATCGTCGCCCAAGCCCTTTTTGAAAACATGGACGTCATTGGTGTAGACGAAAAATTTGATGAGTATTTTGAAGGAACAGAAATTAAACGAATCTGGTAAAATGACCGCCCAGATCCAAACCCAACTATAAAACTCAAGAATAATGACCCTCACCGACATCAAAAACAAACTCACCACCCTGAAACCCGAACTGCACAAGAGGTTCGGAGTGTCAGAAATTGGTGTATTTGGGTCGTGGGTGCGCGGTGAAGAGAAGAAAACGAGCGATATTGACATGCTGGTGAGTTTTGACCGGCGAGTGGATTTGTTTGACTTGATGGAATTGGAAGAATTTCTACAAGAAGTCTTTCAATGTAAAATTGACCTTGCTTTGAAACGCAGTCTTAAACCGTTGATCGGAAAACATATTTTAGCCGAAGTCGAGTACCTATGAAGCGAGAAATTGGTGATTTTTTAAACGACATACTCCTTTCCGCTGAACGTGCTGAACGTTTTCTGGGTGATAAAACTTCGGAAGAACTGACAGGAGACTCTGCTGAAGGGATTGCAATTGTGAGATGTCTGGAAATTATAGGCGAGGCAGTTAAAAAAGTACCGGACGAAGTGCGTGAAAACTATCCCGAACTTCCATGGAAACGTTGGGCAGGCATGCGTGACAAACTGATACATGATTACTGGAGCGTTGACATGTAAATTGTTTATGAATCAGTAAAATTGCGTTTACCTCTCTTGAAAAAAGTAGTTCAAAAAATGTTGGAGGATTTAAATTACAAGCCATGAAATTAAACGCCATGAAACGAACCATCTTAATTATTTTGACACTTTTACCCTGTATCACCTACACACAAACCGTAAAAATGCAAGGCAAATGCGGGGATACTTTGGAGAGTGAATTCAAAAACAATATAGAAACCCAGGAGATCGAACTATCAATGAGTGTTGGAGACCAGTTTGAAATAATGGTAGTCCCCGTAAACGATGATCTGAAGATCAGGGCTGAGATGTACGATGCTGAAAATCAATCTATTGCGAATGAAGAGCCTACAGACTTGATGTTTAAAGATGAAACAGTCCGGAGTATTACTTTAACATCTGGCGAAGCAAAATCAAGCGGAACATTCAAAATCAGGTTGTTCAACTTTAATGTTGATCCTGATAAAACAGGGGTTTATAACACCTATATCAAGTGCATTAAAAGTAACGGTGATATAATAAATCCAAAGTAGAGACCAAGCAAAATGACCATAACCGACATCAAAAGAGTCTGGTAGCAACCATAAAATGAGCAAAGAACACCTCACATACTTCAAGGTCGAAAACTTCAAACGTTTCGACTCGCTTGAATTGACCGGCATCGGGCAGTTCAACCTTGTTGTGGGGGACAATAATGCGGGGAAAACGAGTGTGTTGGAGGCGATTGCCTCATTAGCACGAATAAATGAAAAAGAAGAACCTTTTAGAAAATCCTTTGATGACTTTGCGCAAATATTAATTAGAAGAGGAATTAATGTCCAAGGGAATGTTGATATGTTTTTTAATTATCTATTGAAACATGAAAACAAACCAATTATAATCGAAACTAATATTAGTGGACATGGGAGTTTAAAAATTAAACTTTCCAAGTCTAATAATCCTAATTTTATAAATGTTCAAGTAAAAAAAGAATCTAGCCCCAATATGGAGTTCAAGGTTGAACCCACAAATGCAAAATTGCCATCCGCACTTATCCCTGCAAATATTGAAATCAATGGCAATTTGCCAGATGAATACCAAAAAGTGCTAAATTATTCAAGAGCAAATAAAAGATTAATAATTGATAATCTTAAAGTAATCGATCAACGAATTGTTGACATCGAAGTGTTGCCAATCATCACCCAATCTCATGTGATGATTGGATATGAAAATGACGATAGATATTTACCCCTTACCAGCATGGGAGAAAGTGCCGTTAGAGTATTTTACTATTTACTTCGAATCATTTCTAACAGCGGCCACCGTTTGTTGATTGATGAAATTGATACTGGCATCCACTACTCCAGAATGAAAAATTTCTTAAAAATACTCTTTCAAATTGCTATTAAAAATGAGGTGCAACTCTTTTTGA
>JBJXGO010000129.1:0-31712 GCA_046160345.1 Saprospiraceae bacterium | reverse complement strand
GGCACAAAGGATCGCGATGCTCTCATCGAAAATACCCTTGCGCTAAAACCAATTGATTTGAATGATTGTGAGTTGCCAAGAAAATTTATTGAGATATTTAAAGAAATTGAACCCTTATATATGTCTGGAAAATATGACAAGGTACTAGAGAAACTGGATGAGATTGAAAATGAGGATGATGGACTAAAGTTTTGTTTACAGGCGTTTTGTTTTTACAATCTCAAAAACTACAAAGAGGCGGAAATTTATTACTTGCGAGCGATTGAAAAAGGCATTGTGGACACGTTGAACTTTCTGGCTCATTTATATTTGGCACAAGGGAAGCAAACAGAAGCTGAAACCTATTACCTGCAAGCGATCGAAAAAGGCGATGTGAGAGCAATGAACAACCTAGCTATTATGTACAAATCGCAAGGGAAGCAAAAAAAGGCGGAAACCTATTACCTGCAAGCAATTGCAAAAGGCGATGTGACAGCAATGTTTAATTTGGCTTATTTGTATGATGAACAAGGGAAGCAAACGGAAGCTGAAACCTATTACCTGCAAGCGATCGAAAAAGGTGATGTGACAGCAATATACAATTTAGCTTGTTTGTACATTGAACAAGGGAAGCAAAAAGAAGCCGAAACTTATTACCTGCAAGCAATCGAAAAAGGCAATGTGCCAGCGTTGAACAATCTAGCTTGGTTATATTACGATCTAAATATTCACCCTAAACATGCGCTTGAGTATATGACCCAAGTCATGGAAGAAGCCCAAGGTGAATCTTATTTACGCAATTTACTTGTCATTGAAATCTGGAATGGTCGCTTTGAAAAAATTCCTGAAAAGATTGACCGTATCATCCAAAATGCGAAAGGGGAAGCACTAGACGGTTTCTTGCTTGAATTGCTAAACCTGAGTCAAATACAATTGGTCCTTTCCTTATTCGAGTCAGAGCAATACAGTAAGATCTTGCGCGAGCGCTATGAACTGATTTTCTACGCCAGCTTGATACTGGCAGGCCGGACGGAAGATAATCTCTTGCTGCGTATCCCGTCTGAGGTATTGCCTACCGTGGAGGATATTGTGGCAAAAGTGAAGGAAAAGCAGGCTTTTTATGCTAAAAAGCAATAATTTTAGATTCGGGGTGCGACTTGAAGTCGCACCCCGAATAACGCCAAAATCAATGCCCACACACGCACTTCTGCTCATGACAAGTATGTTGCATCCCCGCGCCGCTGGTTTGGCTTCCAGGCTGCTCAAACCAGAATTTTGAGCGTTTTTTGTCGTAATTCCCGATCTCATTCAGGGTGGCCGAGTCATACAAACGACCGTTTACCATCACATATCGGATGCTTTCGGTATTTTGGATATTGTCAAGCGGGTTTTTATCCAACACGATGAGATCGGCCAATTTGCCTTCCGCCAAAGAGCCTATTTCTTTGTCCATGCCAATGTATTTGGCGCCGTTCAATGTGCCGCAACGCAGCGCTTGTAAGTTAGACATCCCACCCTGTTGGATCATCCAGAGCTCCCAGTGCGCGCCAAGTCCGTTGAGTTGCCCATGTGCGCCCAGGTTGATATTGACCCCTGCATTTTGTAGTTTCGTGCAGGATTGCGACACGAGGATATGGCCGTTTTTATATTCTTCTTCAGGAGCCATGGTGCGGTGCCGGCTACGCTCATCGAGGATGTGTTTGGGGGTGAAATTGAGCAAGGGTTTCTTTTTCCAAACCTCTGAATTTTGATACCACTGGTACTCGCCGTTGAGGCCGCCGTAGTTTACAATCAGCGTAGGTGTATTGTGCGCTTTTGTTTTTCCCCAAAGCGTTACCACGTCGTTGTACAAAGGTGCAATTGGAATATTGTGTTCCACACCTGTATGGCCGTCAACGACTTGTGTGAGGTTGTGATGAAAAAAAGAACCACCTTCCGGCACTACGAGCATATTCAATTCGCGGGCGGCAGCAATGACCTGCTGGCGTTGATCGCGCCGCGGCTGGTTGTAACTTTTTACGGAAATTGCCCCCCAAGCCTTCGTGCGCCGCAGTGTGGAGCGCGCATCATCCAGGGAATTGATGGTCGCTTTAAAATCGCCATCTGCGCCATACAGAATAGTTCCTGTGGAGTACGAACGGGGTCCGACCATACGGCCGGCTTTCAACATTTCGGCATTGGAAAAAGCCATTTCAGAGTTTACCGAAGGGTCGTGTTGGCTGGTAATGCCGTAGGCAAGCTGGGCATGATATTCCCATAGTTTTTGGGCATTGAGCCCAAAGCGGAAATTTCCCGGGTGAGCATGAACGTCGATCAATCCCGGCATAATGGTTTTGCCCTTGCAATTGATGACTGACTTTTTGCCTTGCCTGGGTAATGGCCGTGATTTGTACGCTGAGGCCGTGCCGACAAAAGTAATTTTATTGCCCTGCACTTCCAAGGTGCCATTTTCTATCACTTGATCGCCCTCCATGGTGATGATGCGGGCGTTTTCAAAAACCAGGATGCCTTCGGGCTTGTCAGACGAAAGCGTCAGGCCTATTTTCAGCCCAACCTCTGGTAGTGGCGGCAAAGAATCAGGAGCGCCCGGCAGGTACGCGAACCTGTCTTTCAAATCAATCGTAAAGTATTCATCGCCAAGGGTATAGTGCAATTTTTTTGAATCGGCACTCCAGTGCAGATTGTAGCCCGCATCGCGACTGACACAGCTCATGGGGATGGCTTTTGTATCGGCGCTGAGGTCAAGCGTTTTGCCCGTTTCCGGGAAGGCGCAGATATAAGTTTTGTGCAATTCAACGAATGCCAGCCACTTGCCATCCGGAGAAACCGTGAATGTGTGCCCGTATTTCGACTTAATGTGGACTTTTTCATCCTTGCCCTTTAAATCAAAAGATCTCAGCCCCTTATCAAGCGCACCAAAAAGTGCCCCACCCGTTCGCACAAAAATACGTTTGCCATCAGCCGAGAATTTTGGGTATTCTCCCTGATTCGCCACAAACTGGAGGTTTTTCCCATCCAGATCACAAGTGTAAATTCCTGGTTTTGCCGTCAATGCGGGGCCCATTTCGTCATCGCCATCCTGAATCTGGAATACGATTTGTTTTCCATCAGGCGAAAAGGACGGATTGCGGTAAATATGTTTGCCCAGGGTGCTAATCGACTGAATGCCCGCGCCCTTGAGCAGTTGGATGCCTCCCCTTTTTTCGTCGTTCCAACTGCTGAAAGCAATCGTTTGTCCGTCTGGAGAAAACGCTGGTTCAAAGGCCAGGTAGTTCTCGTCTCCGGCAATTTTCTCAGGCTTTCCATCCGGCAAATTTTTTCGATAAAGATATCCTGCAGCATTGAATATCAAGGATTTACCATCATTTGAAGTAAGGGCATTTCGGACTGCCTGGACTGTAAATTCATTTTCAAAAACCTTGTTTTCAAAACGCAGGGTTTCTGCCACTTTGGTTTTGACATTACAGCTGAAAGGGATGTCGGTCACTCCATCTTTTACGACGGTTTTATTCTTTTCATCCCATCCAAAATCAATGCGTTTGATCTTGCCTCCTGCCCAGATCAGGATCGCCCCTTTGATGGGTCCGACATTTAGAAAAGAAAACCCTGGATAGCACCCGAATATGGTCCAAGCCTCTTGCTGGTCTTTGTCAAGGCCGTCAAAAAGCGGGTATTCTTCGCCTGTTTCGAGGTTCCGAAGACATAAAACGGTTTTTGTGTAATCGCGGCGCACAAAGGCCAGCCAATTGCCATTGGGACTAATTTCTGGCCGGCATGCACCGCCTGAGCCGCCGGTCACCTCCTCTACCCTGCCCTCTTCGCGGTCGTACCTGCGAATAGCAAATATTTGCGTGTTCGGGTTTTTGTTGTACTGGAAAAAACCGCCGCCGTACATATCTTCGCTAAAATAGACATAGCGACCGTCAGGACTTACGGCGGGTTCATTCAGGTCCTGCTGATCGTTCTTGCGTTTGGTCAGTTGAATGCCTTCGCCACCGGTTAAATGGTACATCCAAAGCTCGCCCGCGCCAAGGGAACGTTGTGAGGTGAAATGCTTGCGGGCCACAAGGTATTGATCGTCAATCCATTCAGCGTTATTGAGCAAACGAAAGCTCTCCTTGGTGATCTGTTTGGCCTTGGTTCCATCAGCGTTCATGTACCAAATATTGTCGCCTCCCCCTGCATCGCTGGTAAAAGAAATTTTGCTGCCATCCGGTGAAAACCGCGGTTGCACCTCCCAGGCCAAACCCGGGCGAATACAGCTTGCAGTGCCACCCGTAACGGGCATGGTGTAAATATCGCCCAGCATATCAAATACGATAGTTTTGCCATCCGGGCTCACGTCAAGGCACATCCAGGTACCTTCGTTGGTGGTAAATTCTACATCGCGGTAGGGCACACCACCCGAGGGGTTGGAGACATCCCACTTGGGTTTTTCCTGAGAAAAAAGGAAGAGCGGAGAAAAGACAAACAAGACAAGGGTTAAGCTTCGGTTCATATTTTTCAAAAATTTAGAAGTGCATAAGTACAGCCTTTCTGATAAATGTCAGATTAGTTCGACGAGCGGTAAATTGTTTGAAGTATTGGGGTTGCCCAGGCACTTTTATATCCCTTCAAGATACGCTGGAGGCAGGACATATCCCATGCTTTGCGCTTGAATGGCATCGGCACGAGCGGCTTCTTTTTGCCCAAGTTTGTTGGCAGCCGCACTGCGGTAATAAAATAGTGCGCCTTCTTTTGGTTGATAAACGAGGGCAGAATCCACATCCGTGATGGCTTTGGCATATTGTGCCGTCATCAGGTAGGCTGCTGCCCGGTTTTTAAAACACTCTCCCCGCTTTTGCTTTTCGTAGAGCAGCGCTTTGCTAAAATCTTCAATAGCGGCAGGGTAGTTTTTGAGAAAAAAATTCGCGGAAGCCCGGTCGTTCAAACCCTGTGCGTTGAGGCTGTCTTTTTTCAACAAGCGGTCATATACGCCAATAGCCTCCTGATGCCTTTGCAAGTGCACGAGACTACCTCCTTCCATCAACAGGCGTTTGGGTTCATCGGGGTAAATTTGTTGAAGCCATTTAAAGTCTTCCAGTGCCCGGGAATATTTTTTCATTTCAAACAACAAAAACCCGCGGGCTTTGATGGTGCCTTCGTGGTTAGGCTCGATACTGTCTGAAGTGTCCAGATCGCGTAAGGCAAGCTCGTATTGTTTGCGGTTTTGATACTCGATAGCGCGATTTACATACACGATGTTCGCCGAAGGGTAATGTTTGATCGTTTCGCTGAAAAGCGTGACCGTATCTTTCCATAGTGCCGTTTGCTGACGGGTTTTCAAGATACAAAGCAGGGCAAAAGCCGTTAAGCTGACCATAGCGGCCCGCCGTCCCCAGCTCTCGGCGGGCAAGCGGGAAACAAACCAACCCAACAACAGAAACAAGCCAACATACGGAACGTACGTATAGCGTTCTGCCAAAATAGCGCCTCCTACAGAAACTACTTTTAACACCAAAGCAATGGTAATGGCATAAAAACCGATTCCAAATACCACCATCCTTGTGCGCCTTAGCGACCAAATAGTTGCTCCCGCCAACATCAGGAACACCGGCACATACCAGTAAAAGGACTGCGGCAGCTCCGCCCGGTTTTTGGGATAGGGATAAAATGCCGACATATCGCCCCACCAAAAAGCTTTAATGAAGTATTGCGTAAAACTGTACATGCCGATCACCAGATTTTCCAAAGCGGAATATTGGTAAGCATGCATCGCCTGCGCCTGCGCGTCAAGCGTCAGTTTGCCTACCCACAACGAAAGCGCGAAAAATGGAAGTTTTTCCAGCCATACCATCCGGTCTAACAGCGGGCGGCGTTCTACAAAATCAACGAGAAGCATTACCAAAGGAAATACTACTGCAGCTGGTTTTGAAAAACAGGAAAATACTGCAAGCCCAAAACTGAGCGCGTACCATCCCCATTTACGGGTATCTAAAAAACGAAAATAAGCCAATAATCCAAGGAAAAAGAAAGCCGTATAAAGCACATCTTTGCGGGCCGCTACCCAGGCTACCGATTCCACATGCATTGGGTGTATGCCAAAGAAAAGTGCAGCCACAAAGGCTGCCAGCCAGTTGCCACCTGTCACCCTGCGGGCAAAAAGATACACCAGCACGGTGTTTAAACAATGCAGAAGCAGGCTGGTGGCGTGGTATGGGAAAGCATTTTTGTTGCCTCCAAACGCTGCATCAATCCCCAGCGAGATCATGGTGACAGGGTGGATATTACAGGCCACCGGCCGCGTCAGAATTTGTGGAAGGTCTTCCCAATTCAGGGCCAATAAAGGGTTTTCTGTTACATATTCCAGATCATCCCAGTTGGTAAAACCATTGAGCAAAGCAGTGGGCAAATAGGCGCTGAGCGTTGCCACAAGGATAATTCCAAGCAAAAGCCAAAGGGCAGGCGGAAGACCAGAGGCAGCAGAACCTGGTGCCCGGCCTACGCTTTCTTTGGGCAATTTGAAAGCAGATTGCTTTGTTTTGCGCTTCATAATTGTTCGGGTAAAGACCTGGGGCAAAGATGGTCGAAAATCCTCGTTTTTTTCTGCGAAATTTGCGCCTGACTTGGCTACCCAAATAACCATTAACCAATCAAGCACTAACCACCAGCAAATGCAGAAATTCTTCGCTTTTATCAAGCAGTTTTTCAATTTCTTCCGAAGTCACGGTGACGATGACCGTAGCCTGATGGACAAGTTGCGGGATAAATACCGTCTCGTCATCATGAACGACGACACGTTTGAGGAAGTCACGTCTATAAAACTTACGCCACTGGCCGTTTATATCGGGGTCAGTTCGCTCATCGTTGGAACAGCCATTTTGGTCACGATGCTCATTATCTGGACGCCTTTGAAACGCTATATCCCCGGGTATGGCGATTTCACGCGCGATTCCGAAATTGCAGAATTGACCAGTAAGGTTGCCAGTATGGAAAATGAAATAGAAGCTACCCGCCGTTACAATGAGAACATCAAAAATATTTTGACAGGAAACCTGGAGAGCATGACCGAGGAGGCGGTCAAAAAACAAGGCCAGCCGGAAAACCCTGCTGACACCATGCCCAAAGACATTGACCGCATCCCCGAAGATGAAAAGCTTCGTTCGGCCGTTGCTACAGGCACTTTTACTGCCGACCCAACAATCACTTCCGCGCCTATAACAGGCCTTGGAAGCGACATACCGCTTGAGCAACTTTTTTTTATGCCGCCAGTAAGCGGAGAAATTACAGCCAAGTTTGAATTGTCAAAAAGCCACTTCGGAATAGATGTGGCCGCGCCCAAGAACACCGCTGTAAAAAGTGCCGCCGATGGTTCCGTCATCTCTGCTGGCTACACTGTGGAGACCGGTTATAGTATCGCCGTACAACATCCAAACAATGTTGTCACCATTTACAAACACAACTCCGTGCTGCTTCGTCGGGAGGGAGACAATGTAAAAGCAGGCGAAGCCATCGCCATCATTGGAAACTCTGGTGAAAATACCACCGGGCCGCACATACACTTTGAACTTTGGCACAAAGGCCGGGCGGTGGATCCAGCCTTGTACATCAATTTTAGGTAACTATACCGCTTTTGCCGCGCCTTTGAATGGCAAGACCATTCATCCCCCGGAAAACGGAGGAAGCAGCGCCACGGTTGACCATTCCTGAAGCTGACTGTCTTCGTTGGTTATTTTTTTGTCCACAGCAAGCAGGTAATGCATTCCTTTTAAATCTGGGAATTTTGCTTCGAGTTGCCTGCGCAGTGCCCCGGCAGTCTCCGCGCCCGCTGCATCCCAATCTTGAGGCGAAAGGATGTCCGCAATTTTACCGAATGGTAGTATTTTGATTTTCATTATTTCCTTTTTTGACAATTTTCAAGAAAATATCAACTTGATGGAGGCTATAAAAAGTACTATTGAAAGGCTGATCTTCAAGGTTTTTTGATTAAATCTAAACGCCCCAAAATAAGAACCGAAGAGACCGCCCGGCAAAGCAATTCCTACCATGAACACCATATTTGGACTCAAAACCAGTCCCTGTTGCGCTTGCCCGGCCAGGCCTGAAACCGAGTTCACCAAGATAAACAAGGCACTCACAGCAGCAGCCTTTTTCACATCCGTCCAACCCAAAAGGATCAAAAGCGGGGAAAGAATAATGCCCCCACCAATACCCAAAATCCCCGAAAGAAGCCCAATACCTGCACCCATCAACAAGGCTAAATAAATATTCAAGTCTTTTTTGGGGGTTTCCATCGATTCTATCGGGAGGACAAACCGAATGGCCGGTATAATCAAAAATACGCCCAAAAGTTGTTTGTACAGCATTGTTGAAGGCGTAAGGAGCCCACCTAAAAATGCTGCCGGAACGGATGAAACCGCTAGTGGCCAGAATATTTTCCAGGAAAAACTTCCACTTTTGAAATAGGTCACAAATGCTATTCCGGAAACAAAAACATTCAACAACAATGCCGAAGGGCGCATCAGGTCCGGGCTGAACTCATACAATGCCATTAGTGCCAAATACCCGCTCGCACCGCCATGCCCTACCGACGAATACAAAAAGGCAATCAACATGAGCAGCACAGTAAAGAGGAAAGTTATATCAGGCTCCATAATGCATTTATTAGCTACGAATTGCACAAATTAACACTAAATGGGGCACATAATTTGTGAAAATTAGTGCAATTAGTGGCTACCAATTGGGGAAAAAATGAACCTCCACCATTTCACCCTTTTCACAGGCATTTTTGTCCTCCTCCAATACAATCAGGCAATCCGCAAGGGCAAATGAACTCATCTGATAAGATTCCTGGGCATGTAAAGGCATTACCTCGTTGCCCTGCACCTTGCCTTTTAAGAAATAGGTCAGCCCTGTTCGTTTGGTAAACGATTCGGTCAAAGATCTTTTTTCTACCCGTTGAACCGGTCCAGCCTTTCCAGTCATTTTTCCAATTGCCGGCGCGATATATTCATAAAAACAAGTGAGCACGGCAGAAGGATTTCCTGGAAGCCCGAACAGCAGTTTTTCACCGCGTTTTCCAAAAAAGAGCGGTTTGCCCGGCTTTTGCTTCACCTTGTAAAAGATTGTTTCGACCTGACAATTTTCCATAGATTTTCTCACCAGGTCATAATCGCCAACTGAAATCCCACCGGTTACAATTATGAGGTCGCAGTGGTCTAATCCTGCGGAAATATGTGCGCTGATCTGGTTTTCGTCGTCGGCACTTCTAAATACCAGAGCAGGTTGGATATTCAAGTCCTGCAAGGCGGCAATAAGTGTGTAGGAGTTACTTTCATATACCTGGCCTCCAATAAGTTGTTCGCCTGGCGGCGCCAATTCTGTACCCGTGATGATCAGGCATATTTTAGGTTTTGCCAATACTTCCACATGAGTAATTCCAAGGCCGGCTAACAGTCCGATACCGGCAGGGCTCAGGGTAATTCCCGCGTTTAATGCCGTTTCCCCTTGTTTGGTTTGGGAGCCTCGCGGTCGAACGTTGCCACCTTTTTTCAACAAAATATCTTCTATCCAGATATGGCCCTCGCTAACCCTCACTTTTTCCTGCATTACTACCGTATCGGAACCTTCCGGAACCGGGGCGCCCGTAAATATCCGCATCGCTTCGCCAGGTCCAGGCTTTACGGAAGCCTCTGCGCCAGCGGGAACTTCGCCAATCACCCGGAAGGATTTCTCGGCGCCCAAGTCATTAAAAAGAAAAGCATATCCATCCATTGCAGACTGATCGAAAGGAGGCATATCTACGGGGGAGATCACCGGCGCTGCGAGGGTCATTCCCAGTGATTCCAAAAGCGGTATAGTTACTGCTGACAACACCCCTGTGTTTTCATCAATTAGTCTTTTTGCTTCGGAAACCGGAATCATATTTCTTGATTTAGCATAAGTTTTCCAGCATGATACAGTAATAATTCCAGCCGTATTTCAGGATTCTTTGGACGTATCCAAATAAAAGCCGAATAAAAGCGAAATTTGGGTGGCCCCTACCCACCAATCGCGATCATGCTCCTGTTCTTAAGTGCCCCGGCGTCAATTTTCTCATAATCTGGCAGCAATTGCCCACCCAGCGCTTTTTCCTTCATATCCAGGCAAATATGGATCAAGGGCTCTATTTCCTGTCCGCTACGCAAGGCTCCCAACAGATCCACTTCGGTTTTGGAAAACAGGCAATTCTTCATTTTACCATCAGCCGTCAGACGCATGCGGTTGCAACCCGCGCAAAAATGTTCGCTCATGGTGCTGATGATAGCAAAAGTGCCTTCATGATTCAGAACTTTAAATTTTTTGGCCGTATCGTGTTTGCCATCAAGCAGTTTCACAAACGTGAATTTATCTGCCAGTAATTCCAGCATCCGGTTTGCCGGGAACACCTTGTCGTGCTCCCATTGGTTGCCCTGAAATGGCATAAATTCGATAAACCTCACATGCAATGGCAGGGCTTTTGTCAAGGATACAAAATCGGCAATTTCGTGGTCGTTCACCCCATTCATTACGACCGTATTTGTTTTAACGTGCAACCCGGCGTCCACCATGAGCATGATATTGCGCCATGTTTTTTCCCAAAGGTCTCTTTTGGTGAGTGCAAAAAAAGAAGCCGGATTTAAGGTGTCCAGGCTCACATTCAGCGATCTGATACCTGCTTTAAGAAACAAATCCAGATATTGATCTGCGAAAACGCCGTTGGTGGTTAGCGTAAGTTCGACTGGATATTTGGAAAGGCGCTGGATGATCTCCCCGGCGTCTTTTCGGGCCAGGGGCTCGCCTCCGGTAAGGCGGATTTTCCGCACGCCATTGTTGACAAATATTCGGGCAAGTTGGTCGATCTCATCCACAGACATCAGTTGACTGGAGGGCATACACTTAATCTTCTCCTCCGGCATACAGTACACACAGCGCAGGTTGCAAGTATCCGTCAGGGATATCCGCAGGTAATCGTGTATGCGCTCGAAGCGGTCTGTTAGCATAATAATCAAATGAATCAAGGGCTGTGGGCCGCTTTTTATGCAAAGTTCAGTACTTTCCGGTGGATAAGTGCAGAAAAGTATGGTATCCTATAATTTAGTACGCGTTAAAATGAAGCGGCCGGCATTTTGAAATTGGCGAATTTGTTTGTTTTGTTTTATAAGTTTCAACAAACCCCTTCATTTTGTTTTATATTTGACCCAAAATCTTTTTCCGTGATAAACAGTAAAAAATCTGGCTCCTTTCTCAAGGGTCGAGGCGCCCAAATCAACCCCACTTCCAGGTTCGAGAAAGTGGTGCGCAGCCAGGAACCCGTAGACTGGGCGCTCCAAGCCGATGATTGGGGGGATGGAGACCTTAAAACCCAGTATCTCGAAACCCACCCAAAAACCATTTTAAACAAGGTGGAAAGCCCCGATATTCCGCTCGAATGGAGCCTCAACCCCTACCAGGGCTGCGAGCATGGCTGTATTTACTGCTATGCCCGAAACACCCATCCTTATTGGGGATACAGCGCAGGGCTTGATTTTGAACGCAAGATCCTGGTGAAACGCAATGCCGCGCAACTCCTTGAATCTGAGATAAAAAAGAAAAATTGGAAAGCCTCCCCTATCATGTTTGCAGGCAATACAGACATTTATCAACCTGCTGAACAGAAGTTTAAGATCACCCGCGAGTGCCTCGAAGTTTTTTGGAAATATCGACACCCCGTGGGGCTGATCACCAAAAACAGCCTCATTCTCCGCGACCTTGACTTATTGAAAAAACTGGCCTCCGAAAACCTGTGCCATGTTGTTATCAGCATCACTACCCTGCAAGAGGAACTTCGGCAGTACCTCGAACCACGCACTGCCACCGTAAATCAACGCCTCAAAACCGTAGAAGCCCTCAGCCGTGAAGGCATCCCTACCATGGTAATGATGGCTCCTGTCATCCCCGGACTAAATGATCATGAGGTATTGCCTCTTGTAAAAGCCGTGGCAGACTGTGGCGCAATCAGCGTTGGGCATACCCTGGTACGGCTAAATGGGGATGTGGCCGCAATTTTTGAAGACTGGATACGAAAGGCCATGCCCGACCGCGCAGACCGCGTTTTGAACCGAATTCGCGACACACACGGAGGGAGTTTGGAAGAAAAAAGGTTTGGAAAACGAATGCGCGGCGAGGGCAATATCGCCGAAATCATACATGCCCAATTCAAGGTAGCCAGGGAAAAATATCTTAAAGACAGGAAATGGCCCGCTTTTAACCTCGATTTGCACGAAAAGCACAAATCAGCGCAATTGAGTTTGTTTTAGGGGGGATTAATCCACTTTCGCAATTGAGCAATCCACAAGCACTCGAATAGGCACAAACTGCACCGTGCCACCAATGCTCCCCACATCATCACCAAAAGTATCGGTCTGAATACAGGCACGTCGTACCAGCCCCTGCCCGACAAACCACCGATAGCCCCGCGCACCGATGTTTGTTCCACTTACCGTACCCTGTGTTTCATCCAAGGTGATAATGCAATGCCGGCAGCGTTCCAATTTGCCCACAATAATACTTTGATGGTATTCTCCAACAATGGTGGTAAAATCGTTGGCCTTTTCTGTAAAAGATATTTTTCCCTGCACATTTAGTTTGTTGCCGTCCAATGCTACCGTAAAACTACAATTCCAGTCGCCCAGGCCATAGGTGTCGCCGTCGCCCCGAACAAGCTTGTCTGCAGTAATTTGTGCATGGGGCAATTTGAAGATGAAGGATTGCTGAGCGGCGGCAGAATTTGCCAGAAAATTGACTGTTGTCAGAAGCCCAATCAATAAATACTGCATGATTTGATAGTTTTGTAATAAAGCAAACGCACAAAATAGATTTAAGTTAGAGGCCGTCTGGCGAATGATGGGATAACAGTCCCTTTTAATTTGAAAAATTCCTAAAAAAATTCCTTAATTTCTGCTTTGCAATCCTAAATCCCCCTACATTAACCGCTGAAAGCAGATTTTTTTCACCAAATAAAATTCTTGGTTATGCATTCTGCCCGTTTACAATCAACGGTACACGATTGACGGTTTACGGTACCCGGTGTACGGTACACGGTACATGGTGTATGATATTGGGTTTATGGAACACGGTACGCCGCTTGCCATTAATCTTCCACCATACTCCGTACACCGGGTACCGTACACCGGGTACCGTACACCGTAGACCGTGTACCGTCCACCGTTCACTTAACCAGTTCATTGCGCTATGGCAGTTTATTCTTCTGACAAAATCCGGAATGTAGTCCTTTGCGGCCACTCCGGATGCGGCAAGACCACCCTTGCCGAAACCATGCTTTTTGAAGCAAAAGCCATCGCCCGCCGCGGCAGCGTCGGGGAGGGCAACACCCAAAGTGATTATGCTCCGCTGGAACAGCAACGAGGTCATTCGCTCTTTGCCTCAGTACTTCACTGCTCCTGGAAAGACACTAAAATCAACATCATTGATACGCCGGGCCTCGACGATTTTTCTGGCGAGGTAGTAGCCGCATTAAAGGTGGCCGATACTGCTATCTTGTTGCTCAATGCTAAGAGCGGGGTAGAGGTGGGCACAGAACTGGTCTGGGAACATATCGAAAAAAACGAAACACCCACGATTTTTGTGGTCAATCAAATGGACCACGAAAAGGCCGATTTTGAAATGACCCTCGATCAGGCTCGCAAACGATTTGGCGCCAGAGTTCTTCCCCTGCAATTTCCTGTAAATCAGGGTCCAGGGTTCAACTCGATCGTCGATGCACTCCGTATGGTGATGTATGTATTCCCGGCCGGAGGTGGCAAGCCTGAAAAAAAACCTATACCTGCCGAGCACCAAAGTCGCGCTGACGAGTTGCACAATGCGCTCGTTGAAGCTGCTGCTGAAAATGACGAGGCCCTCATGGAAAAATTCTTTGAGGAAGGTACACTCAACGAAGAAGAATTGGCCAAAGGATTGAGCATTGGTTTGGCTCACCGCCAGTTTTACCCGCTGTTTTGCGTTTCAGGCGCAAAGGATATGGGCAGTGGTCGTGTAATGGGATTCATCCACGATATCTGTCCCAGCCCCATTGACCGCCCAGCTGCCGCTTTGGAAGGGGGAGGAACCAAACCCTGCGACCCAGCG
Source organism: Saprospiraceae bacterium (assembly GCA_046160345.1). GTDB lineage: Bacteria > Bacteroidota > Bacteroidia > Chitinophagales > Saprospiraceae > M3007. Next base: position 17,609 of record JBJXGO010000129.1, on the reverse strand, counting down.
GCACGTCCTTGTGTGTTTATTTTCAAAACAATAAACGAACCCAAAGTGGGCAATGTCTCTTATTTCAAAGTCTATTCCGGGATCCTGAAATCAGGCGACGAACTTACCAATGCCGAAAACAGCACGGTGGAACGTTTTTCACAACTCTTTGAAAGTGAGGGGAAAAACCGCGATCAGGTGGAAGAACTACGCGCTGGTGATATTGGCTGTACCGTAAAACTTAAAGGCTCTCACACCAATCAGACCTTGAATCCAAAAGGTTCCGACCTTAAAATTGAGCCCATACACTTCCCTTCACCTCGCATACGCATGGCCGTATTGCCGCCGAGCAAGGCTGAGGTAGAAAAAATGGCCCACGCGCTCCACTCTATTCAGGAAGAAGACCCTACGCTGCTCATGGAACAGAGCATGGAACTCAAACAAACCATCATACAGGGTCAGGGCGAAATGCACTTTGATATAATACGCTACAAAGCCGAACAGAATTTTGGTGTTAAACTTGAATTCATCGAACCGCGTATTCCTTATCGCGAAACAATTACCAAAGAAGCAAACAAAGACTATCGCCACAAAAAACAATCGGGCGGTGCAGGTCAATTCGCCGAGGTCCACATGCGCATTGAGCCCTATTACGATGGGATACCCGCACCTCATGATCTCACTACCAAGAATATAGAGGTGGAAGACCTGAAATGGGGCGGCAAATTTTCGTTTTGCTGGGCCATTGTGGGTGGTTCGGTTGACGCCCGTTTTACCAATGCCATTAAAAAAGGGATTATGGCAAAAATGGAAGAAGGCCCCAGCACTGGCTCCTACTGCCGTGATGTGCGGGTGAGCATCTACGACGGCAAGATGCACCCGGTGGACTCAAACGATATGGCCTTCCAAATTGCTGCAACAATGGCTTTTAAGGAAGCCTTTCATGAGGCCAGACCACAAATCCTGGAACCCATGTACGATCTTAAAGTACTCTGCGATTCAGAAGTAATGGGCAATGTGATGGGCGATTTGCAGACCCGTCGCGCCATCATTGCAGGCATGGAATCGGAAGGGCATTATCAGGTTATCAGGGCCAAAGTACCACTTAAGGAATTGCACAAATACTCCTCAACATTACGGGCACTCACGCAAGGAAAGGCTAAATTTTCGATGTCCTTTGCGGAATACGCGGCAGTTCCTGCGGATATTCAAGCGAAATTAGTGGCGGAATACCAGAAACACGCAGTGCATGAGGAGCATTGAGCCTGGCGAAATTTATTTGAGCAACGGAAGGGTTCAAAAAAGTGTGGCATGCCTGCAATGGTTTGCCACACTTTTCTGAACACTCCCGTTTAAATCGTGTCCCCCTTATTTACTCCTCGTGCTTATGCCCAAAATAATCCGGCATATCTTCCTCATTGGGCATTTCAAACTGCTCATTTTCAGCAATATGTGAAAAGGATTCCAGTTCGTATGGAATATTTTTTTGAATCATTTTCACCAATTGGATCAGTATTTTGGCATAGTCGGGCGCCGTGGCGTAGCCAGCTTTCGCCACCTCCTGTAAAAACCTTACGGGGTCTTTTGCATTAGCCATCGCTGTTGCATAGCGCGCATTTTGAATAAAAAACTGTGCGTGGTCCTCAAAACTCCCCGCAGGACTGTCGTATTTTCTGAACCAATCTTTTACTACATATTTCCAGCGCTTGCGCGGTTCGTTCCAGGTCACAGAAATAACTTCCGGGAACAAGTTTTTCTGATCCGGGCTTTTAAGGTATTCAGTGGTAACAAGCAGTTGGCCTTTGCCCGTTTTGCCTTTAGCACTGTCTTTTATTCCAAAAAACATATTGCCAACGGCGCGGTCGCCCCAGCCACTTTCAAGCGCAGCTTGTGCTAGAATTGCTAGGGCACTAATGCCCGTAGCAGCCTCTGCCTCCTGGGCATAAGGCAGATAGGACTTCACAAAATCTTTGGGTAACATAGGTAAATATTGGGTTTTAAAATGAAGTGCGGCGCAGCAAATATTTTGCAAAAGGCAAATTAAACCACACTTTTACGACCACAAAGAAAACAACTTAAATATTAAGAAGAAGTATGTTTAATAAAAATGTTTTGAGCGTTGTCCTGCTAAAAATGAACGACAAAACACTCCTCGTTAAAGTTTTAAAACTTTAACAGCCCTTTTCAATCTTGCGTATTAAGCCTAAGTTAACTTCGTGTTTGCAATACAAATGATTTTTGGCAGTTACTTTGCTATAGGCTTACGTCAAATCAACAAATCGTACACAAACACGATCTAACAACCAAAATTTGCTTAAACAATGAAGAATCTGATTTTCATTCTGCTCCTGACCCCATCCATTGCATTCGCCAACAATATTCAAGGCAATCCAGCGTTGGAAGCTATTTCTGCCGCTTTGGGCGCAGGCGATGTGGACGGGCTGTCTAAATACTTTGCAGACAACGTGGAAATTTCAATCCAGGACAAAGAACAAGTATATTCAAAAGCTAAAGCTGCAGAAGTGCTCAAGGGCTTTTTTGAGACTAGTAAGCCTCGGTCTTTTGCTCAAGTACACAAAGGACAGAGCCGCGAAAACAGCGACCAGTATTGTATTGGAAACCTCAGCGCCTCAGCTGGTACTTTTCGTGTCTATCTTTATTTAAAAGTAAACGGCTCCAGCATCAGCATCCAGGAGATGCGTTTTGATAAGGAATAAAAAAGCGGTTAATACCTCCTTGACTCCTCAGACGGCTTCGGGCAATGTGCCCGGAGCCGTTTTTTATGTAGCAAATCGCGCATCCTCATTGCTTCACAAATCTACCTGAAAACCACTCCCTCCCGGAAGTTTTAAGCTCCACGGAATAAGCACCTTGAGGCAATTTACTCAAATCCAAATGCTCACGGCAAAAACCAGCTGCGGTATTTTTTCGTATTGGATAAGAATAGACTATTTGGCCGTTGGAAGCAATTATGCTAATTCGGCAATCTGCGCTTTCCGCCAAGTCAAATTGAATTTCTACAAAATCATTTGCCGGATTTGGGAAGATCGTAAGCGAGCCAGGTTCTTGATTTTCAGGCACATAGGGCAATTTTGAACTCAAAAGCGTACTGTCCAGCAAAATGTGCTCATCGCCCGGCTGATAGAGCATATAAGCAAAATAGACGAGCATCATTTCATCGGTGGTAGCTTCGCCCTGGGTCACTGTTTGCGGTGGAATGCTCGGCTGGTGCGGGTTGTTTTCAGTATTGTCGTAAGTGGCGTAGGCGTGAAGTTTGGTACCTAGAGGCAGCTTTTGCACTTGTTGAAAGAAATAGCCACCCTGCCAATGGAAGTCCCAGTCATTAATCCGAATAAGCGGAATCGTATCGTTTTGAAGCGTCACGCCATAACACACAATGTTGCGCCCGATCAGGTGCATGTGCGGCCCTACGCTGACCACAGAGACATTGGCTGGCAAGGTAAATTTGGCATGGTAGGTTTTTATTTCGTTGGGCGGAATGTTTAGCGGGCCATTTTCGAGCGAAAGCGGTGTATGGTTTAGGATTGGCGCGAGTTTTAATTCTCGAATACCTTGATTGGAAGGCGTAAAAAAGAAATTTAAGCGCGTTTGGTCGCTGGCGCCCGTTACGCCTTTTGGGTAGTGCATTTGCACGATCAGATCGGCACCGGGCGTAAGTTTCACGCCCATAGATGGAGGTACCAGCGTCGTTTGCGCACCTGGCACCCAGGCTCCCACCAGTCTTGCGCTGTTTACCCCAGTACCACCAAAACTGACATACCCTGGCTCATTCGGGGTTTGATTGTCCAATATTTCTGCCTGCCCGGTGGTATCTTCATAAATCAAAATATGGTGTACAACCTCGTGATTACCTGGAATAGCTTCAAGCCCGCGCAAAAACGAAACTTGACTGAGGCCGTTGGGCAAGACAAAGCATCGGTATTCATCATCGGTGGCTGTTACGGTATAATATGGGGTCATCAAAAAATGGTCCGGGATGCCCACTTCCGAGTCATTGTTGAACACCGGATTTGCCGGTGCCTGGCTTAAATCGCCGGAAGGAGCCCCGGCATCCACCCAAGCACCTATCCGCTGAATTTCTGCCTCGCTTAGTCGGTTTTCATGGGCGTATTGCCGGTAGTCAGGGTCTGGTTTCCAGGGCGGCATCAGCCTTTCGGCCGTTTGGTATTTGATTTTGTTACGGTTGGTGAAAGCGTTGGGGTAACCGATGAGGGAAAAATGGCCAATTCCTCCATTTCGATGGCATTTCACACAATTTTCATAAAGGATGGGGGCAATATCTGAAGCCCAGTTAATGCTTTGAGCCTCAACGGCAAAAGAGCTTGCCATCAGCAGCAGAACGAAGAGTGGGTGTTTTAGTTGCATGATTGATTTATCGTGAATATTAGAGGTTTTTTCTTGAGCTTTTGGCACTCCTTGTGCAGGCAAACCTTCAAGGTTTTTCAGACTATCGGCCCGCAATGTACCGCACCAACGATCCCAAAAGGTAAAATATAAGCTAAAATTTCCATGAAATTTTTCGTGATGGAGGTTGTGATACACCGAAGTATTAAGCCATTTTCCCAAGGGATGATCGTATATCTTTTTAGGAAAAAGCTCGTATCCGAGGTGCCCGTAGATGTTGAACAATAGCATCAGCGTTACAAAGGCAAAAAACGAGATCGGGTGCAATGGCATCAGAATCAGCAACAAGGGGACAATTCCCGCTTCAACCACTGCCTCTAAAGGATGGAATGCAAATGCTGCCCAGGGGGAAGGATTTACTGAGCGATGGTGCGTAAGGTGTATTGAACGATACAATGGCCGCCAGTGCATTAAGCGGTGAATCCAGTAAAAATAGGCATCGTGAACGATCAGGGTGATTGGAATGCTGATTACCACCCAGGCTATATTAAACTTTTCAAGATCCGAATAAAACTGGGTGTATTGACGGAAAGGCGTGCCCAGACATAACCACACCACTACGCCAAACACTAAGGAACTAAGCGCAGAATAGCCTATTTCTCGTTGATAATCATTCGGTTTTGGAAATTTCTGTTGGATTTTCCGGTAAAACCAGGCCCTACGTTTCCACACATAAAACAGATAATAGAAAATTGCCGCGAACACTAAATAGCGGACAAAAATTATCACTGGCATCAACAGCCATTGATAGGTAGAGAATTCGGTTGGGTTGATCATAGCATAGAGATTGAGTAGTGAATCGAGTGCAATTCGAAACTGTTTTCCAAAGGTAATTACCCCCATTACCCCGCTTACAGGCTCCTCAACCAAAGGTCGAATTTCTTATACAAATGGAAAGCCAGCTCACCGTTGGTTGAGTAAAACCGGCCAAAGGTTGAACCTTTTTTTCACAGCCCTCAGTCCACTCCCACCTTTGCCTCATCTCCATCAGGGGAGTGTTCAGAAAAGTGTGGCACACCTTGACTACCACATTGATTTTCAATACGCTGGTTTAGGTGTGCCACACATTTCTGAGCACTCTCTCCATCAGGTCATTCATTTAAATCAAAAAACACCTGGTTGTGCAAACAGCTCCACCATTAACCAATTCCACAAATTTATCACTTAACCCAACACCCACACATTATGCAAAGCAATCAAAAAAATCTGCTTCCCTTTTTCGCCCTGCTTCTATTCGCGGCTTTGGCCACACTCAATTCCTGCCGCAAAGACCCTGAAGAGATCATCGAGCTGCTCACCAGCAGCGAGGCCGCCGAAATTATAGAAGACGCCGTTTCAAACCGAACTGCCGGCCTTACTGCACCGACCCTTGACGCAACCAGCATTCTGGAGGCTTATCTTGGCAGTTGTGGCGTACCTGGCGACACCACCATTGTTAAAGAAAAAACCGGCGGCGTTGCCAGCTACGACTACTCATTTGACCTAAACTGGCTCCTAACTTGCTCCAATTTAGGTGTGCCACAATCCGCAAGTTTTGGCATTCAGGGCAATGGTGATTTCAGCAGCCCGCACTGGTTTGGAAGCGATGTTACCCTTGGTACGCTCACATTCACAGGACTTAGCCCACAAGAGTCGGCTTATGTCGTAAACGGCTCCTACGACCTTACAGGCAATCTGACAGGAACTCTTCGCAGGGTATCGCCAAGTTTTGACTGCGAAGTTGCTATTGAACTCACGAATTTATTGGTGGATAAATCTACCATGCAGATCACTGGTGGCAGCGGGTTGGTTACGGTAATTGCAAGTACTGCCAACGGGCAAACCAAAACGCTTACCGGCACGCTGATTTTTAACGGAAACGGCTCAGCCACAGTAATGGTGAACGGACACGAGCACACTTTTCAATGGCAGTAGGGCGAAATTCATTTCGCCAAAACAAAAAAAGCGAGCCTCTCTGGACAAAGGAGAGGCCCGCTAATTTTTATAAGGCATTCCGAAATAAATTTCGGACTACAGAATCACCACTTTCTGCACAACATTGCGAGCGCCGCTTTGAATTTGAACAGAATAAATGCCTGCTGGAATATTCTGCACATCCAGGGTAAGCACTTGGCCAAGGCCAAACCCTTGCAAGCTGCGGTTTAGCACCGTTCGGCCATCGGCAGCGATCAGCGATGCCACTACCTGACCTTCCAGGGCTTGTCCGAGCGTGATATTCAAGCGATCGTCGGCAGGATTAGGCTGCACGAGCATGGATATCGATTGATTGCTCGGCTCGTCCGTACCAACCACAACGGGTTGAACAATAATCCCGTACTCAGGTGCATCGGCACAGGCCATATCTCCGCCATCGGCAGTTACACATGCTTCTCCTGCGTAGTTGAAAAGATCCATAATTTCCACATCGTCAATATACCACGCACCGTCAACGGGTGCATCGGCGAGATCGGAACCAAATCGGAAACGGAAAGTAATGTCTTTGCCGGAAAAATCGCTCAAATCAAAATACGATTGTTTCCAACCGTTAGAGTTTCCTGAAAATCCATGAAGGAACGGAATAGCAAATGTGCTGTACTGAACGGAACCATCATAACCGCCACGAATGGCGTCATCTGTTGTCAAGCGGTGCCATGGCATCAAGGGTTCGTTCAAATCTTGTACTTCGAGGAATCCTGCGTCCACTCCGGCTTCCGTATCGTATTGATGCCAGAAACGCAAAGCTGGCTTGTTTCCTGTAATCGTGAGGTGCTGGGTGGTTTCGAGGCTAAAGTCGGATGCGACTGCTACATCCCGGCCTGCCCATGCATAGCTTCCGCTGCCTGGATGTACGACGTCTGATTGGATCGTAAATATCTCGCCTGTAAGCGGATCCAGCAGATTGGAATACCATTCGAGCTCATCCTCAAGCATGTCACGGAAATAACGGATGGAGCCAATGCCTGCATCACTTTTGGCCGTGTAGCTGAGGGTGGTAACATGACCGCTTTGCAAGGTGCCAAGATCCCAACGAACCATCCCTCCAGAGAACACGCCACCATTAGATGCGCTCAAAAGCGTTAGGCCTGTTGGAAGTTCGTCAGTGACCACCACGTTTGTAGCAGCATCGTCTTTATGATTGGTAACGGTGATTTCGAACGATGCAATATCACCGGGGTCAATTGTTAGCGTCGTGGTTATCTTTTTGATCTTTAACTCTTTGATACAAGTTGGAATTGGATCAAAATTTTCTTTTCCGTCGCCTGAACTGTTTGGGTCACCCTGGTCGGCATAGTAGCCAAGACCACGACGGGCAAATACTGAAGAGATGAGGCAGGTATCGGCTCCATTATAGTTTATAATATCAGCAGCCATAATTGCATCGCGGCCATCAATAAAGCCAGGACCACATGGCTGGTATTTCATACCATCTACCACAAGTTGAAATGCGCGGTAGTTGCCACTGTTCGTGTTGCTTATGTCTGCATCATAACCATATTTTTCGACCATGGCCCAGTAGAGGTCCCAGATCATATTGGCCCAAACTTCACCTACACCATGTGGTACTGCGCTTGAAGATACCGCACCGTATGTAAGGGGCGCAATGGCCATATCGGTGGAATAAGGGTAACGACGGATACCTTGGCCATCAGTTTCCTGATAAAGTGCATAGTTGCCAATACCGCGTTTGTCAGTCCCCATATCTCCAGGCTCTACGGTTAGAATAAGTCCGGCCCAATCGCTCCAGCCTTCGCCCATTTGTTCTCCATTGCCAAGGCAAGCTGCCCCGGTACCTGTGAGGCGGTTGGAAATACCATGATGAAATTCGTGGGCAATGATGCCGTTGTCAAAGTCTCCATCACGCTGTGCCGGGCCTGTAATGTTAGGCAGGCCGATTGAAATATTAAGGCCTGCACCTGCATATTGGCGCAGCAAATCACAGTCTGATTTTTTCATCATAACAACAGGGATGGTCACTTGTCCGCCCACAGCACCAGCGCCCATACCTACGGTCGCGTCCTCAAAATTGCAAATGATGCAAGCGATGCCCCCTGCTTCTTCTACATTAAGTGATTTCCGGCCAAACTCACATGAGCCGCGATCTACCATAACGATTTTACCAGCTACATCGTTGACGGGGGGGTTGCAACCAAGATTTGGCTCAGCGCTCCCATCAGAAACAAAGACAACATCCCCTGTAACAGGTGTGTTGGTGATTGCGCCTCCCCAGCCATTTCCATCAGAGGAAGAAGCACCATAATTTCCGATAACGGCCCCTGGGCCATTTACATTAATGATTTGGCCTCCGGCACGATCCCAAACATACATTTGCATGCGACCATGGCCACCATCTGGGGGGGTGGAGAAATTAGCATTGTTGACACCGCTACCATCAATAGCCTGAGCATAAATTTCATCGCTTCCTATCCCTCCATTGCCATAGTTGTTACTTTGGAAATTCCCTGATTGTTCGTCGAATCCATAACGGTAGAATACATCATGGATACGGTTGTTTGCAAAGAAAAGGTTGGTTATCGCAGCGTCCCGATTTACCGGAGGCTCGGCGTTGGGGTCAAAAGGAAAGTCGAAAGTCAACGTCGCGCCACCATCTGCCGACTCGCTGGGGTCAGGGGTGTCGTCACTTGCGCTGTCGTCAAAAGCCCAAACGTTATTGCCACGAGTGTATGTAAAATCCTGTCCGGTAGCACCATTGGTGTCCAGCCAGCCAAAGGGCGAGGCCGTTGGGTCTGCTGGATTGACCTGGATACTGCGGTTACCATGAAGGGGACTTTCAACCGGGAAAGCAAATACGTTGTATGTTTCGTCGATAAGCAATTCGTTGGTTACGGACTGTTCTGCTTGTTTAACCTGGCTGATGCCTTCATTGCAAATTTCGCCACCACGATGGGAATGGCCTGCCTGGCAATAAACGGTATGGTTCAACTTGTTGGAGATCAGCCCTGTTTGGGCGTCCACTGTGATGGTCCAAAGGTCGGGCGTGTTGGCCTGGTCAATGACCAAATGCCAGGAAAGCCTGACGGAACCATCGTTGGTGAGGACGTAAGAGGCCGACACCGGGATCTCATTTTTTGAAACCGAACCGCGCTCAAAAACCATGTTTTGTTCGTTGGTTTGGCTGCGCAAACCTGGAACCGGGAAGCCGGTAAAACCCAGATTTATCATAGCCATTTCCAGGGCCTTGGCAGCACTCAGGGAAGGCAGTTCGGTGTTGACACGACGGCTCAACTCGTGCACAAAACGGTGGCCTAGATGCACCACATCACCACTGGGCTTCACATGAAGGCCAAATAGCCCGTTGAACACCGGAATACCGTGGTGTTGTTGCTGCGCCCACACGTGGGTAACTCCATTGTGTTGGCTGCGGTACTCGCGCACGACTTTTACGTCGGACACGTCGTTTTGGGTGAGTTCAAACTTTAAAGGATTTTCTTGAAGGAAAAGGAGCGCAGTTTCACGTGCGCTACGGTTTTGAGCCGTAAGACCGATCGCTAAAAAAGCGAAAAAGGCGGTCAAAATTGAAAGGCGATTGTAGAGGGAATGTCGATTCATTTGCCAGACAGAAAGATTTGGTGAAAGTAAAAAGCAGGTTGCAAGGGCTGCCAAAGGTAGCACAAGCTATTTCCCTTAACCAAGTACCTGTGAAAAATGTCAGAATTAGCGAATTTCACAGCCCAAATTAACCCATTATTCAACTCTACTATCTACCGTTTAATCCTTGTTTCTACCTTTGCATCAAAATTCTTCAACGTTGGAAAACAAAAAAGCCATAAACCTGCCCAAAAAACAGGCTGGCAAACAAATCAAAACAGATAACCAACCTCCAGCAATCGTGACCGAAGTCAAACTTTTTGCCTGTTCTGCCTCCAAAGACCTCTCCAAAGAAATTGCCCGACACTACGATGCGCCGCTTGGCGACACCACGCTCGCCAGCTTTAGCGATGGCGAAATGCAGACCATCATCAACGAAAGTGTGCGCGGCGCCTATACCTTTTTTATCCAGAGCACCTGCCAGCCACACGACAATCTGGTAGAGCTGCTGCTCTGGATCGACACGGCCCGGCGGGCATCAGCAGGCTATATCACCGCAGTTGTACCCTACTTTGGCTACGCGCGCCAGGACCGTAAAGACAAACCGCGCGTGCCTATCAGCGCCAAACTCATGGCCAACATGATCACGGCAGCCGGTGTGGACCGCATCATGACGATGGACCTCCACGCAGATCAGGTACAAGGCTTTTTCGATATCCCGGTGGATCACCTGCGTTCCGAAGCGATTTATGTTCCTTACCTTGAAACTCAAGACCTTTCGAAGGTGATTTTTGCAAGTCCTGATGTGGGCGGCGTAAAACGCGCACGTATCTACGCCATGCACTTTGGACGCGAGCTCGTCATCTGCGACAAATACCGCACAAAAGCCAATGAAGTGGCTGCTATGACCGTAATAGGAGAGGTCAGTGGGGCTGACGTGATTCTGGTGGACGATCTCGTGGATACTGCTGGTACCCTTTGCAAGGCCGCAGATGCCCTGCTTGAAAAAGGTGCAAAATCAGTTCGGGCCATTTGTACCCATCCGGTCCTTTCTGGCAAAGCTTATGAAAACATTGCCAAATCACAACTTTCCGAGCTAATTGTGTGCGACACAATCCCGCTTAGAACCGATATCATAGAGCCAAAGATCAAGGTGCTTTCAACGGCCAACCTGTTTGCACGAGCTATTCGCAATACGGTTGAGCATAAGAGTATTGCCGCCCTATTCCATTGATATACGGGGAGGGCTCCCACCGCTCCTTTCGTTTTTACTACCGCATTCTAAATGTGTCTTTTGACATGTTGGGGCTGCTCTTACTTTTGTGCCAGTTTTCTCATAGTATGTTTTGATTTTCCTACTGCTTCCCCTTCTGGCAGTAGGATTTTTTTAGAATCCTCTTCCCTTCAAGGGCCTCCGCTCTATAATTTCTTCGGTTTGGCACTTGGCGCGACGTTTAAAATCAAACGTCGCGCCGGGTGCGGGTCGCTTTTTCAACTTTTAGTCCGGATCGCTGTTTTGACAATGTTACCCATTACATTGTCCAATGCATTCATTTCGTTACAAAATTATCCTGCTTGCAGCAAGTCTGTCTCTAATTGCCGTTGGCTGTTTTGGGCAAGTAAAAGGCGAGGCCTATGGGGCTATGCTTCGTGTATTGCTGAGCCACAGCGTACCTGAAATAGGGGTGACTAAAGCCGCGAAAGACAGCAGTACAGTGACTTTTCTCGATGCCCGGGAGGCTCGGGAATATGCCGTGAGTCATATCGACGGAGCAATTCCAGTTGGTTACGATTTTTTTAAGGTAGAAAACCTGCCACAGGGCCTGTCTAAAGATCAACGCATTGTGGTCTATTGCTCGGTTGGATATCGCAGTGAAAAAGTGGCAGAAAAACTCCAAAAGGCGGGGTTTTCAAATGTTTCTAATCTATACGGCGGGATCTTTGAATGGGTCAATCAAGGGTTCGAGGTAGTGAACCATTCCGGTGTGACCAAGGATGTGCACGCCTATGACCGCACCTGGGGCGTGTGGCTAAAAAAGGGGCGAAAAGTTTACAAATAAGGAGCGTGTTCTGAAATGTGTGGCACACCTAAATTTGAATATTGATAATCAATGTAATAGTCGAGGTGTGCCACACTTTTCTGAACACGCTCCAAATAAGGGCAAAAAAAAGCCCGGACACCTTTGGAGCCGAGCCTTTTGTATGAAATCTTCCTGCTTATTTCAATGTTTTCCCTCGTTGGTTGTTGGCATTACTTCCAAATGATGGCTCATTTTCTGTCCGCCAAAACGATAAACCATGCCAACATTCACGGAGTAATCTGCAAAAGCAGCATCGCCATTGCGTGGAATTCCAAAAACATCATTCCCTGCTGCAATATCCGCGACGCTCCGGGTGCGCTTGCGATAAAGGGCATAAGGCACGTTGACAGAAAACCCAAACTTGCCATGCTGCAAGGCAATGCCTGGCTCTGCCGCAACAATAAAGCCCGGGCGGCGGAATCCATTGCTCCCTCCAATCAAATCTTTTGCTGGAACTCCCTCCGTGCGCATCCCCAAGCTCACTGATAAGTTTTGACTTGGCAAAACCACGTAATTCATGCCGATACGGGCCACAAACTGATCTGCGACAGAATGGAAAGCTGTAATTTTATCAAGATCGGTTGAATTGGCCGTGATCACGCGGTTCACTGTATTGTTGGTTTCTCTTGGATTTGACAGGTAGAATCCATTGAAATACAGGGATCCGTTTTTGAACAAAGCGGTAAATCCCTGAATTTCAAGGCTAAAGCCAACACCACCATCGCCCAATTGGATAGACTGATCCACGGCCTTGGTAATGATTGAATCGCCGCCATCGGTGGCTTTGCGCCGGTGAAACTCATCCTGTACGTTTTCGTTTCCGGTTGGCAATTTGACGCCTAACCCAACGGACAGATTGCGATTGGTATGCTTTTCAGGGTTGAGGAGCCAATACGCTGCCGATAACCGGGCATCCCCGATACCTTGAGCGCCCGTGTGAAAGCGTTTTTGCTCGGGATTGGCCGTGGTAGAATTGCCATAATGCTCATAAAGCGAAGAGCGATCGTAGTAGATCAAGGGCAAATTGGCCGAAACACTTAACCTGTTTGAAATGCCATAAGTAAGCCCCAGATCAAGGGAGTGGGCATCATTGATCACTTCTGTGTTCTTTTCTACGCGCTCTTTTTGTTCCGTATCACTTTTAAAATGGCGAAATGATTGGAAATAGCGATAGCTCGCACCCAATTGCCACTGGCCCTTGCCCAACAAGATCGAGTTGGAAGAAGTACCTGAGCAGCCACCCATAGGCCGAACAGCCACGCAACCTTGCGCGGAAATTTGTTGAGAAAATAGTAAAAGCAATAAGCCGAGAAAGATCGGTGCGCGTAGTTGTTTCTGCATGACGGGAAATTTTGAATTGAATTTAAAAGTGCCACAAAAGTATGGGCACCCTTTTCCCGCCTTGATAAAAACGGCTTAGAGTTTGCTTAGAATTTACTTTCGCTTACCGCAACAAAGTTACATCCTGACTTTTTCTAACCCGCATCCCGCCACATTCATATTCCAAAATCCAAACATAGACATCTGAAGGCGCCAGTTTGTCACCGATCTTGCCGTCCCACTGAGCATTGGCTCCAGAGCCCTGATACAGCTTTTGCCCCCATCGGTCATATACCCGAAGCGACAGAATAACTTCCGCACCTTCATGGGGTACCACACGGAACAGATCATTTGCACCGTCACCATTGGGCGTAAAGGCATTAGGTATATGAATCAACGATTCGTCGCAGACAAATACCCGGTATTCAGCCGAGTCGCGGCACCCGTTGCCATCCGTCACCACCAAAAGGAATTTTGTGGACGTGTCGGGACTAGCCACCGGATCGGGACAATTGCTGCAACTTAGCACTTCCGGATCAAAGGGCGTCCAATCATAGGTGGTATAATCATTGGGGGTTTCGATGACCGCTCCCTCGCCGAGGGCAATGACAAGCGCCGAATCCTGCTCTGGTATCTGGGGGTTAGAAACTTGATTCACCATTATGCAGTGCGTGCTGTCGCAACCTGCACTGCTTTGGAAATTTCTGCAAACCTCTCCGGGAGTGCTGACAAACACGCCAAAGACCTTCACGGAATCGCCCGGGCAATACACTTCAGGGGTTCCCTGGGTCTTATTCGGCACTACCTTCAGTTCCTGCGTGATGATGCTGTCGCAGCCCGTTATTAGCTTTTGAAGTTTCAAGGTGTAAACCCCCGGCACATCGGTCGTTTGACCAAAAATTGATACGGGGTCGCCTTCACAAGTACTAAGCGTTGGAAGCTGCTTTGTTGAAGCCGGGTTAACAGATACTGACACTGTACCCGTACCCGTACAACCTCCTGCAAATGTGACAGTTACGCTATAAATGGCATTGCCCGAAGGTTGCACTACCTGCATTTGCTGGTTGGGGTTGGTAATGCCCGGCCCTGCCCAATTGTACGCGCTGCCGCCAGGGGTGGCTTCGAGGGTAGCAGGTTCGCCTTCGCAGATCGTCTGATTTTCAGATTCGATGCCGAAAGAGCCGCCGAACTGTATCTCAAATTTTCTTTCGATCGTGCAATTCCCCGATTTTTCCTGCAATACTAAGGTCACCAGATCACCAGGTTCTACATCAGGACCAGGGGTATAGGTAGCATTGGCACAATTGATACAACTCAAACCGCCCGGCGTAAGCCAGGTATAAGTATTGCCTGCGATGCTGTCCGTGCTCACATTCACCGATTGCAAATTGCAAAGCCCAATACCTTTTGCCACGATTTGATTGGCATCCAGTGGCAGAACATAGTCTGTGCAGGCGCAGTTTTCGTCTGCCGGAATCAATGCTATAAGGTCGCAAAATGCCGAAGACGGCAAGTTGTTGAGATTGCCAGAAATGGGCAGCACCCCGCCTGGCAAGATGGTTCCGTTCAACGTAATTTCTGTCACCAAGGGGTCACTGAGATCGATCTGGCCGTTTCCGTTTTGATCATGATAAAGTTGCACTACAGGGTTGGTGGCAGTGGTATTGCCTGCATTTTCAAGCACGGCATTAAAATTGGTTTGCCCGCCTTGGGTGTTCAACTCAAAGCTATTCAGTTGCAATTCAGGGTTTTGTGCGTTAAGGTTGAGCAGGGATTCTCCTGTCGCGACATAGATATCGCAGAACTGGTTGCTTGAAGCACAATAAGCCTCTGTTTTTTCACGAGTCTGCAAAATCACAAACTTATCCGCACAACCTGCTGGGTCGTCATACCGGATCTCAAAAGTAAAACCAAGTACTGCACCTGCCCCAAGATTGGTTGGCAAGGGCAATTGCAATTGCTGTCCCGACTGTTGTGGGGGGCCGTTGGGCGCATTGGTACCCGCTTGATATGAGCCATTTACATACGAAGTACCTGCGGGCAACAGGATGTAAATGCTATCTCCATCCATTGGAATGTCATTCACAGCGATACTGGCTGAAAGTTGCACCTCCTGCCCACAGCCTGCAGCGCCGGGAGGTGTTGTAAACTGCAAATTCGATACCGCCGTATAAGTTGGCTCAACCCCTTCAATACCGACGGGCAACCCGGGCTTCCGCAAGATGTTAGAATTGGTGCCACAGGCCTGCACCGATTCAGCCCCATAAATCGGCTGGGCATTGGCTACCACGCCACATTCTGCTATCACTTTGAAACGGATACGAAGGGCATTTAGCGGATCCATGTCGGCAGAAACGAGGCCGTTTTGTGCCAGCAGGTTAGAGCTGGCTTCGGGGTCGAATTGCCAGACGTTGCCCGGTAGTTGAACCGGATCGGGCATATTTACAAAAACTCCACCAGCGGGATAAGAAAGTTGCGCCGAACCGGGTTGGATACGCATACCTGGAGGCAGTTTGATGCTGGGAAGAATGTTATAAGCGGTGCCATCGTTGGCATTGGAAATTTCAAATTCAAAATACCCGGAAGGCTCGCACATGGGCACAGAGGGCGGTTGGTTAAGTATCACCAATTCCAATTCAGGGGGCTGCGGACGCAGTTCTATGGTTTTCACAAAACTGCCGCAGGCGTCGCCGTTGGCATTGAACACAGGTGCACAATCCCATCCAAAACGGAAAGTGACCGTAACTGGTCGACAACTGAGATTTTTGGCATTAATTCTTAAAACTACGTCTTGAAAACTTACTAATCCGCCCAATTGATACACCCCACCCACCTGGGGCACAGGAGTTTGGCCAGGCATGTACAATAATTGCACATCTGCCAAATCGCCGTCAGATTCGATGCTAAACCAAGCATTCGGGGCAATCACAGAAGCATTGTTTCGCAGTCTAAAATCAAACTGTACATCATTCGTTGGCAGGTAAAGGATGCTGTTTTGAGTGAAAAAATCTATTCTAGGGCTACCGCTCTGGTATCCGTTTGGATTCACAATGTAGTAAGTTTGATCGATAGGGTTGTGAAAACACTTGCTTGCATATTTCAGCCCAAGAACCGTTCGGCCAAATTTGGTCCCGTCATATCCACAGCTTGTGTCAAAGCGAGTGCTGAGCTCAAAACCATAGCCTTCGTCCAGTGGGTTGGAGAAAAAAGGATTGAGGTTTAGCGTGAGCGAATCACCTCCAAAACCAGGCGTGATCGGGGTTACGCCAAAAAGCTGAACATTGTCCTGCAAACGGAGGTAGTTCAATTTGGTCTCCAACAAAGATACTGCCGTTGGCAGGCTATACGAGTAATGAGTCACGGATGAAAGTGGGCGCACCTCAAACGGGAACATATTAGCTCGTGCAATGCGCATATTGTACTGGAAAGGCGACACTTCAGTGCTTTGAGCACAAGGCTCAATGATTTGAGTTTCCGGGTTTACCGATTCGAGATAGCCCGAATATTGGCATATTTCCTTTTCAGTGCAAAAATTTTCCAGTTTCCAGGAATATGTTTTGTCTGTGTCGCAAATGGAATTTCGGAAATTGATGAGCGGCGGAGCATTAGTGCCTTGGGGCCTGAAATTGTTCTCAAACTTAAAATCTGAAGTGAAGATCAAGGAATCACCTGCCGAAAGCACAAAATTGGCGGGCAAACAAGGCAATTGAGCAAAATCCAGATCGAATTCGTGGAACATGTTGGTCAAAACGTCCACAATTTGCGGCGGGCGGATATTCGGCTCGGCCACTTGGATCAAATGCTGGTCAGACTTGATCCCGGGCAATCCTACAGGACAATCATATTGCTGACCGCCTGCTGTTTTGATGGTTAAATGAGCGGAAACGAAACTCGTAGTATCGTAGTTGGCAAATAGCATTTTGCCTAGCATAAGTATGTAAGCATCACCATCAAGGGTGTCAAAATCGCTTTGCCAGGACTCGAAAAATACCCTGAAATTCAGCTCCTCCAGGGTGCCTTGCACCATAAATGCCCTGAGCTCGGTGCGAAGTGTATCGCCGACCAGGAACCGGTCCCGGCGTACGCCCGTGGCATTGGCGATATTGTTATTGTCTGCTGCCCGGTCGTCGTTGTTGTCTTGAAGCCCATAGTTGGTGCGATAGGAGTCAAAATCTACCACCACCAGATTACCACCGCCAAGCCCGCCGCCACCGCCACCACCGCCGCCGCCAGTGGTATCACACTGGTCGTCCACAACCAAAATAAATTCATCGCAGA
>JBJXGO010000128.1:0-2542 GCA_046160345.1 Saprospiraceae bacterium | reverse complement strand
CTCCGGATAAGGCACCTGATATAAAAAAACCAAACCTGCGGGTACGAGTGCATGGTAAGAGCCTGCCCCGCCAGGTAGTGGTGCTGCCATGGCAATAGACCCGATTGCGAAAAGGGATAGCACTGCACCTAAGCCAAGTTGACTCGTTTCCTCAAACGCGAGTATCACACAGTAACTCATAAAAAAATACAATCCCCAAATGGCTATCGAATAAAAAACAAAAAGTGGCTTGTTCTCTAATTTAAATACAGCGCTAAGCCCCTGTTTAAATCCTGCAAAAGTTTTTTTTAAGAAGGCATTCAATTTTTGATTTCTCTTAGCAAGCCAATAAAAAAATAACAGACCGCACAAACCTGCGATTCCCACAAGCAGCAATCCTGTAAACTTACCCGGCAGCGCTGAAGTTTGAATAGGAAGTGAATCAATGAACGCAAAAAGTTTTTCTGATTCTACTGCGAACGCAATGATGAGCAGCGTCAGTAGGCAGAGTAAATCGGTCAGCCGTTCTACCACCACTGTTCCAAAGGAAACTTCCACTGGACTCTTGTCGAGTTTATACAGGTTGTAGCACCTCGATACTTCACCTCCACGAGGAATAACCAGGTTCACGAGGTACCCTACCATCAGTGATAATAAACTGTTCTTGAGGGTTATTTTATGACCCGTGGGTTCCATCAACATTTTCCAGCGCTCAGCCCGAATTACATGACTGATCATCAACAAACCCGCCATCATCATCAACCAGCCTTTGTCAGCGGCTTTCCATGTATTGTAAATGTATTCCCATTTATTCTCACCTTCCTTCACCTGCAATCCCCGTAAGGAAAACCAAATGAGAAATGCCGTAATGGCCAGAATCAATGTGTACTGAAAAAAAGCCTTAAGGTTGGAAGACACTATCAGGTAAGTTTATTATCGGGTGAAGGAAAAATTAATGTAGGCTTGAATTTTTTGGCTTCTTCAAAATCCATGGAAGCATATGAAAAAATGACAACGACATCGCCTACCTGGGCTTTTCGGGCGGCCGGTCCGTTTAAAGTAATAGTACCAGAACCTCTGAGTCCTTTTATTATATAAGTCTCCAATCGCTCCCCGTTATTCACGTTCACAACCGTTACTTTTTCACCCTCAATCATATTAGCAGCATCCAGTAAATCCTCGTCAATGGAAATACTACCCACATAATGCAATTCGGCTTGTGTGATTTTAACACGGTGAATTTTTGATTTTAATACTTCTATGAACATAATTTTGATCCCGATAATCCCGATAGCTATCGGGAGGAGATCGCAAAGATAATCTCGTCCCGATAATTATCGGGAGTTATTGGGACAAAAACATATTATCAATCAATCGAACTTCTCCCACAAATGCTGCCAAACAAAGGATTGGCTTGGTTGATTCTTCAAGGCGATTCAGCAATTTTAAGTTTTCGCTGTCGGCCACCTCAAAATATTCGAGCTTAATTCCAGGATCACACTCAACGATCTGCTGAACAATCGTTTTAACTTTTTCTATTGGTGAGCCGCCTTTCAACAACATACAGGCTTGTGTTAGTGCTTGATGGAGTACAATCGCTTTTTTCCGTTGGTCAGGTGTGAGTCGAGTGTTGCGTGAAGACATCGCCAGGCCATCCGCTTCACGCACCGTGGGCACGCTTATTAATTTCACGTTGAATTTAAGCTCATGTACTAATTGCCGAACAATGGCAAATTGTTGCCAGTCTTTCTGACCCAGGTAGGCATGGTTAGGGTCAACAATATGAAAGAGCTTTGACACTACCAATGCTACTCCGCTAAAATGACCAGGGCGAAATTCTCCCTCCATGATCTTATCGAGATAACCGAAATCAAATCGAACCATGCTGTGCGCCTCATACATGTCATGAGTATAAGGGAAAAAAAGTACATCGCATCCTGCTTTTTCCAGCAAATCAGTGTCTATGTCAGGGGTTCGTGGGTATTTTTCTAAATCCGCCTGATTATTGAATTGAGCGGGGTTTACATAAATAGAACAAACCGTGAGGGTGTTCTCTTTTTTTGAGGCATGAATGAGAGAGAGATGGCCCTGGTGAAGGGCCCCCATGGTAGGTACGAATCCAATCGTTTGGCCCGACCTCCGTTTTTCAACCAAAAATGCCTTTAGAGGTTCGATTTCCCTGAAAATCTGCATGTTGTGAAGCCTTAAAAAGGGTGGTAAAGGTAGGTTAATTGTGGAAAGATGTTGAATGCGGGGGGTAATTTTTGTACTTTTGTGCCTCGTTTCTCGTTCAGACACTAATCCAAGCACTTATGTCAAAACTCAGAATTCTATATGTAGCCAGTGAGATAAACCCTTTCTTGCAAACCTCAGAAGTTGCCGATTTTGTGCGCAAACTCCCTCAGGCCATGCAGGAAAAAGGGATGGAGATCAGGATTCTGGTGCCTCGTTTTGGAATTATCAACGAACGCAAAAACCGCCTGCATGAGGTGGTTCGGTTATCCGGTATAAACATTGCTGTTGGCGATGAAGAGAAGCCTTTGACTATCAAGGTTGCGTCTAT
>JBJXGO010000127.1:0-65591 GCA_046160345.1 Saprospiraceae bacterium | reverse complement strand
ATGGCGGGCGCATCATCGCCCGAAATTTCAAGCGGGCGTTTTAGACAGGCGATTTGCGGGTATGCCCTTCCAATTTTTAATACCGTCTCGCTGTCGCTGGTCAATGCGATCTGGGTGAGAAAATTTGAACCCAGGGCATGTTGAATTGCCAGTTCGGTCAGCGTTGTTCCGGCAAAAGGGCGGAAGTTTTTTTGGGGCACGCGCTTGGATCCTTCGCGGGCGGGTATGATGCCGAGGATTCTCATCTAGGAATGGCAGATTTTAGTTTTTCCGCCAAAAAGACCTCTGTTTTTTCAAAGGATTCTGCAGTATTGCCACCTATATGTGGTGTGATGATCAGGTGCTTGTGTTGGCGGGCATAAGCAATAAGCGGAGAATCCGTGTGCTTGTGTTCGTTTTCGATGACATCCAGTGCTGCGCCGGAAAGGTGACCGATTTGGAGCTGCCTAAGCAGGGATGTGCTATCAATTAGGGCTCCCCGCGCAGTGTTGATCAACACGGATCCTTTTTTGAAATTTGAAAAAAGCGCCTCGTTGAAAAGGTGATGGTTTTCAGGCAAATAATTGACATGAATGCTCACTATATCAGATTGTGCGACCAAATTTTTCAAGCTTTCACAGGGTACAACGCCTTCTTCATTAAAGGGTATTGGGTCAAATCCCAGTACATGGCAGCCAAAAATGCGAAAATATTGGGCTGTAATTTTGCCCAAACGCCCCATGCCTGCAATGCCCACGGTTTTGTCCTGCAATTCCCGTCCTTGGAATTGCTGGCGGTCCCAGCCGCCTGCTTGAACATGCTTTGCCGCCTCCGGAATATTTCGCAGCAAAGCCAAAGTGAGGCCAATGGTCAACTCGGCAGTAGCACGTACCGATCTTAAAAACGTATATTCTCCGCGAAGGCTTAATACCTGGATGCCTTTGGCGTCACAGGCATCCAGATCAATATGGTCCAGCCCGGTCATCGGACAAACGATAAACCGGCAACGCGGATTTACCGGCAGATCGCTGGCCTCTATTCTAAAAGCTAATCGAAACCAAAAAACGTCGTAGGTCTCCAGGGCTTTTTTCAACCCTGATTTGGGTGTTTCTATTAGATCTACGTCGCCGAGCTCCCGTAGAAGCGCAGTTGCTTCAGGGCTATAGTCTTTTGTTTCTGCGATAAGGATGCGGGGTCTCATGGTTAGTGCCGGAGCAGATCTATTATTACCAGGCCTGGGGATTTGAACTACGCTCAAACAGGTACATCCTTTGTGTCCATTCGCCGGAGAAACAGGGGATCACTGAATTGTTCTTCATAATTGAATCCGCGTTTCATGGTAAACGCAAATTGAATTCCTGCCCTTTCGAGTATAGGAGCAATTGAAGGGCTCACCGCTTTTTCTCCGCCAAAAGGGTAAGAAAAAGACACTATGGCTTGCTTGCCCACCGACTCCAGGTATCTGACCGAGGCTATAATGTCCTGCTCGGCCTCTTCCGGGGCCAACATCGCCAAGGGCAAATGGGCACTTCCATGCGAACCAAGCGCAGCGGCCTTGGCCAAACGGCGGAGGTCATTTTCATCCATGTAAAGTTTTCGGGCAAAAGTTGCTTCATCGGACACTAAAGCCTCAAACAGTTGCTGAACGAGTCTTGTTTTTTCCTTTTCCGGCAACACAAAATTGAGGTAAAATTTTACCCGCCGTGCCAGGGTATCGTCGTAACGGTATTGGTTTTCAAGCAATTGATCGTCAAACTGATAGGTTGCGATCGATGTATGTTGTTGAAAGAAATCAAAAATTTCTTTGTCGTCCAATTGAGTGCGCACGTAATGAAGCTGGTGCGTAGGCAGCACTTTTTGATGTCGGATCGGGTCAGTCGGTACGTAAAAGATGGCTGGTATCCCTTTGGAGTTAAGGAAATCGAAGACCTCCATTTGCTCCTTTAACCCATCGTCCAGGGTGAAAACACAATGGTTGCCATTTGGGATTGCCCGCTCCTGCACCCAGGAAGCGATTTCTTCCTGAGACACGAATTTGTACACCCGACTCAAAGCGTCCAATTGTTTTTCCAATTTCATCCGGGTGGTAGGATAAATGCCTGATTTGTAGCTCGTCTCCCGAAAATAGTGAAAATTGACGGCTAAAAGACTCATGGTTTATTGGATTGAATTTCAAGCCCCTTGTTCGTTTTTACCACGCGGTGGAGCGCATTCTCCAAATCGCCAGGGCTGCTGTATAGCCGGTCGCCGGGTTTAATCAAAGGCAACAGATCCCGGCCATTCGAGTCCTGAACAGAACAGATCAATATTTCGCCTCCCTGGGCCGCGACATTTAGCCATTGGCCGTTGTTGCGCGTCACCAAACCCCATTGAAACGGGTGGGTGTGCCCATCCAGCGATTGTGCCCAGGCATCGCGGACAATGATTTCTTGAGCGCGCCATCGGCAGCGTGCTCCGCCATAGGGCTCATCGAAGGCGCAAATGAAACGTTCCAGTTCGATGAAAGGCCAGTTCCAGTCTAACCAGCCATGCAGCTCGGCGCGGAGTCGGGGCCAATACGTGGAGAGGTATTCAGATTGGGCTTCCAGGGGCATTTTGAAGACATTATTCACCCAATTTGGCAGAAAACGCTTCAGAAATGCCAGATTTTTTTCTTCGTAATAGTGAATAAAATCTATTGGTTTCCTGCAATAAGCCGGGTAAATAAACTCCTCATGATCAATGACTGGTCCGGCATCCAGGCGTTCGGTCATTTGGTGCAAAAGGCATATTCCGGTTCGCTGACCGCTCAGAATTTGCCAGGAAAACATGGTGCCTCCCCTGGAACGGGGCAAGTGAGTGCCGTGGAGGTTGAGTAGAAGACCTCCCATTCTTTTTTCCAGAAAATCAGGACTAAAAAACCAGGGTGCGCCGATGGAAATGGGCAGGGTAGGGCGATCGTTTTTTATCCATTGCTCAATGGGTAAGCCCTCGGGCTTATCAGCTGCTATGAGCTCGATCTCCGCCTGTCTGGCAGCGATCTCCATTTTTTTACATTGATCTAGATCGGCCATTATTACACATTCGAAGCCCTGTTCGCGGGCAAAGACCGCAGTTTGCAGGCTGATAGGGTTGGCGCCGAAAAACAGTAGATTGGGCATTCTAGGTGATGTCGTATCCGGCTTTGCGGATTTTGTGTTCGCTTTCCCGAAACCGGGCATTTGCATGTCGGGCGATGGTCACTGCGGTGATTTGTCCACCAAAGGAGCGTTTAAAAGCGCTGATGCCTGCTTTTGAAGGGTCTTGAAGGTCAACCCCTCCGAGGTCGAGGGTTTCATAACCGTGTGTTGCCCCATATTTACAAAGCTCAAAAACGAGGCTTTTGGCGGCGCAGCCGTACACCAAATTGGACAGGCGCTCGTCCATTCTGGTTTTTTTTGAGGAATAAATTCGCCCCACGCGCAGGTATTTTCCATGAGCATAGGCGCTCATGCCTGAAATAGGCTCATTTTCAAAGCAGGCTGTGAATACCAGGCTTTGGCGCAATTCTTCCTCCGGAACCGGAAACCAAGCACGGGCATTTTCACAATTTTTATAGAAATCGAAATATGCTTTAAAATCTTCTCCAGGTCCCAATTGAAAGGAAAGATGCCCCATCTTTTCAAACCTGCGTACCTCGTTTCGGCTGGTTGCGTTGAAACGGGAAAAGGCGCTTTCAAAGCCTCGGCTTAGGTCGATCAGGCAGGCATTTTTTTGTACTGTTTCAAAATTTGTCGCTTCGCAGTGGCCGTAGCAGACCGCGAAACTGTAGTCAAATTCAGAAGCCAATCGCTCGCCTTCTTGCTCGGACAAATGATCGGTCAGCAAGCGACAATATCGGAGGTCAAGTATAGAGGCGGTGAGCATGTAGTTGCCCCGGAACGGAGTTCCGGGGTACGTTCAATACTGCAAGATCTTGGCAAAGCTCAGTGGCGCCTCTGCAAGTACCTGCGCGATTTTTGGTCCAGCCGTGCCATCTCCATAGATCGGGTCGGGTGGATAAGGTCCATGTTCGATTTGTTGTCGCACGACATTTTGGATGGCCTGCCGTTCATAGCCTACTTCCAAAACATTTTGACCGCGCTCCCGCCCCGCTTGCCGGCCACCGATATTCACCACCGGAACTCCCAGGTAAGCGGCTTCGCGCAGTCCGACGCTCGAGTTGCCGATCAGGCAAAGGCTGCTGCACAACAACCGGAGAAAGTCTTCCGGCTCCATATTTTTAAAAAAATGAAAATTGGAAACATCTCTTCCTTCCCGGAAAGCACGAATGCCTTTGGACGTGCCATCTGCCCCTGCATCCACGTTGGGCCAGAACCACAGCACGGGTAGGTTCAGGCCGGCCACCGCTTCCAGAGTTTCCACTATATGTTGGCGGGATTGTTCGTATTCTGTGGTCACGGGGTGTTGCATGACGACCACATAACCACCTGACAAATCTAACACCCTGCCCACTCCGCCATATTTTTTAAAGGGATCAAAGCCCATTTCGGGCGACCGCAACACAGATTCGGCGAGGTCAATTGAAGGGCAGCCGGTCAGGAAAACGGCTTCCGGGTGTTCGCCCATACGCAGCACTCGTTGGCGGGCTTTTTCAGTGGCAACCAGGTGAATATCAGCGAGTTTTGTAATTGCATGGCGTACTTTTTCGTCAATATTTCCGGTCACCTCGCCTCCCTGTACATGGGCCAGTGGAATATTCATATAGGTTGCAGAAACAGCCGTTGCCATGGTCTCGAAGCGATCGGCAACGGTGACAACGATATCTGGAGAGAGATTGTCAAATACAGTGGAAAGTTCAAGGATCCCGATGCCCGTAGTTTTGGCTGCAGCAGTCAGGTTTTCGCCTTCGAGTACATTAAAAACTTTAGCGTTGATCTGAAAACCATCCCGTTCGATGTAATTGACCGCAGAGCCATAGCGATCAAGCAAGGCGGATGCCGCTACCACTATCTGGAGTTCCAGGCCCGGGTGAGACTGAATGGCTGACAAAGCGGTTTTGATGCGGCTGTAGGAGGGCCGGGCAGTGATCACGACACATATTTTACGAGGGCACATGCGTTTGTATTTCGGGAATAGGATTACGAAACTTTTAATGTTTTATAACCACGGGTAAGTACCAAGACCTGATCATAGTAGATCATCTGCCCCCAAGAAATCATAACGGCCAAGCGGCCGGACGAGTTTTTTTCCCAGGATCTGCTTGAATTGATTGGCAGGAATGCCTTCCCCCTTAGGCTTTTTGGCTTCCAGATCTTCGATCCTGATCAGATGCCCGGCTGGTAGATACTTGTTTACCGCAAGCGATTTTTCAAAGATGTTTTTCAGATGTTCAAAGGCTCTAATGTCTTGTTTGTCAATGGGTTGGGAGAGCGATTTTTCAATTTGTCGAACACCTTGCACCAGCATTTTCGCCTGCAATGGCGTAAGCGAGGCCGGCGCATCCGGACCAAAGATTTTTTTGTCAAAAACAAGGTGGAATTCAAGGATGGAAGCGCCCATAGCTGCAGCAGCCAGGCAGGCATAGATATCCCCGGAATGGTCCGAAAACCCCACAGGAAGTCCATAGCGTTCGCGAAGGACCTGGATCACATTCAAGCCCCATTGCTCGGGCAGGGTGGGGTAGGCAGTAGTGCATTGAAGTATAGACAATTTATTGCCAAAGGGTTTTAAAAAATCCATTGTTTCGTCCAATTCTTTCAGGGAACTCATTCCGGACGAGAGGAGAATTGGTTTGCCCGCACGCGCTATTTTTTCGAGCATCAGGAAGTTGTTCATCTCTCCGGAGCCAATTTTGTACCGTAGAATGCCCAGGTTTTCGAGCAAATCCACGGCAGCACAACTAAAAGGGGATGACATGAATTCCAAGCCTTTTTCTTCACAATGTTTTTTTAGTCCGGCCCACTGTTCCGGGCTGAACTCCATCCGCTTCCAATAATCAAAACGGGTGGCATCGGCGTAGCTGAACTTGACGCGGAAAGGCTCCTGCAAACTGCTCTCTGCCGCTGCAATATGTGTCTGGAATTTTACGATATCCACGCCCGATTCCGCAGCGGCATCGATATACGCATGGGCTGTGCCCAGACTTCCATCGTGGGCCTGGCCAATTTCTGCGATCAGGAGTACGCTCATTTTTTCCCTAATAATTTTTTCCACCAGGGTTTTTGCTTGCTTTCGTCATAATAGCCGCCATATCCGTACCCGTATCCGTACCCATATCCGTACCCGTATCCATACCCGTAGCCTGATTTCGCCTTTAATCCATTCAAAACTATGGCCATATTGGGCAGTCTGTTTTGTCGGTACAATTCATCCATAAGTTTTAGCATCCCTTTTCTGGTTTCGCCGTGCCGTACAACGTACAGGTTTACGTTGGCAAATTGGCTCAACAAAAAAGCATCTGCAACCAAGCCTATCGGCGGCGTATCGATGATCACATAATCGTATTCAGATTGAATGTTGGTAATAAACTCCCTAAGCTTATCGGTTAAGATCAATTCGGCAGGATTGGGAGGTACGGGACCACTGTTTACGTAATGGAGGTTTGGATGCAACCCGGATTCCTGGATAATATCTTTAAGATTTGCCTGTCCCGCCAGAAAATTGCTTATGCCTGGGCTTGAATCGCTTTTGTTCAAATAGGCTCCCAATTTTGGCTTGCGCAGGTCAAGGCCCAAAATGATCGTTTTTTTATCCGTTAAGGCCAATGTAAGTCCCAGATTTACAGCAATATAGGTTTTTCCCTCTCCGCTGCTGGTGGAAGTGACCAATACGGTATGTTGAGGCTGGTTTGGATTGATAAATTGAAGGTTGGTTCTCAGCAGCCGGAACATTTCAGCCACAGCAGTACGGTCAGAAGCTCCTACTACGACTTTAGTGCCAACGGCCCCCTGCGCTATCCCGCCAATTATTGGCGCTTCAGTTTCCTTCCGTATATCATCCTCCGATCGGATCTTATCGTTCAATAGATCTAATATCCAAACGATCAGCGCTGCCAGACCAAGCCCAAGGACGAAAGCCAGGGCGTAAATCATTTTGGGGTCTGGGAAAATGGGTTTCTTTTCATAACGCGCCGGATCTACTACCCTTGAATTGGCCACGGTTGTGGCAAGACTGAGTGCAGTTTCCTCCCGTTTTTGAAGCAAATAGAGGTATAGATTTTGCTTGATGGATTGTTGGCGAATGATTTCCTGGAGTTCCCGTTCCAGTTTGGGCGCCTGCCTGATTTTGCTGCTCAACAGGTTTCGTTTTTCATTGGTTTGCCGGAGAATTTCTTCCAGGCGTTTGTCAACGCTGTTTATCGTTTCGAGAAGGTTGCCATAAAGGATATTGATTTGTTGATTCAGGCTGATCAGCACCGGATTGTCCGCTTTTGCGGTTTGTTGAAGTCGTTCCCGGTTCAGCAATTGTTCATTGTACTGCACGATCAAATCGGCTAACCTGCTATCTTCCGTACTAAGGTTTGATGGAACCAGGCCTGTTTTGCCGGCATTGCTGCGCAGGAAAATTGCAAGACTGTTGAGGACGCTTCGTTGAACTTCATGGGTGGAAATAGTTTGGTCAATGGCAGATAATTCATCCATCACGATATCAATACTGTTTTCCACTTTCAGGCCTATTTCATTTCGCTGTTTATAGGTTTGTACAGAGCCTTCCACACCGGCCAGTTCATTGGTCAAATAGATCAGCCTGTCTTCAATAAAGTTGATCGTTCGTCGGCTGACCTTGTTCTTATCATCAATAGCGGCTTCGTTATAACAATCAACCAGCGTATTGAGTATATCCATACCTTTTGCCGGCACGGGGTCAATCAATTTTAGTTCCAATACGCTTGAATAACTGCTCAGGGGTTTTACGGTTAGCCGTTTTGCATATCGAACGCCTTGATTTTCAATTTTTAAGAACCTTATTTCTATCAAGCCTTCAGGTGCAGGGAGCAGGGAGTCGTGTTTTAAACTGAATCCGCCTCCTTTGACAGGTATCCATTCCCCATAACGATGGGAAACTGTATTTTCTCCTTGTATCAGCTCAAATTGTCTGTCATTCAGGTGTTTAATGGTTAATTTTGAAAGCCCTCTTCCGGGAGCAAAAAATGAATCTATTTTTATCGGGCTTTTTAGGTATAACTCATCGCCGTGAATACGGCCTAATGAATGATATTCAACATCAAGCCCTAGTTTTTGCAGGGCAGTTTGCATCAAAGTTTCCGACTTCAGGATCTGGATCTCGTTTTCAAGGTTTTTCGAGCCTTTCAAAATGCCTAGATCTTTAAAAAGGGCATCCTCCGAAATGCCGGAAGAGTTGTTTTCTGAATCGTCCTTTATCAACAGGGAGCTTTTTATCTGGAACTGGGCTGGTGTGTAGCGCAGATAGACCCAGGCCAAACCAAGAGCGATGCCCAAAAACAGCAAATACAAATACCAATATTGCAGGATGTATTTATAAAGGAAAGGGCGCAGTTCAAAAGCCGGTTCCTCTGTTGCAAAAAGGTCAAAAACCTTGGTTGGTTGGTTGGTCTCTTTTGTCAAAATAAAAGGAATTTAAACACGCGCTCAGAAAAGTGTGGCACACCTTGATTACCACATTGATTATCAATACTCGGGTTTAGGTGTGCCACACATTTCTGAGCACTCCCATAAGCCAACGGTATTCAGCGAAATAATAAAATTACAATATTAGCCAATATAGCCCCGGCAGAAACCCAGGGTAAAACTTTGGTCGCCTGATCGCTCACGATACTGGTTTTCTGCTTGAGGGGTTCCACATAGACGACGTCGTTTTGTTTCAGATAAAAATAGGGAGAGGCAAACACATTTCGGTTTTGGAGGTCCACCCGTCCAAATTCGCGCATGCCATCCTGTTCGCGTATCACGAGTATGTTTTTTCGATTGCCATAATTTGTTAAATCTCCAGCAAGCCCGACGGCCTCCAACACGGTCACGCTGCGTTCTTCCAGGGTATAGGTAGCCGGGCGACTCACTTCTCCCAACACGGTAAACTTGAAGTTCAGCCAGCGCACATTAACGATAGGGTTGTCAATATAACGCTGAAGTTTTTGCTTGAATGAATCCCTGGCCTGCTCAACGCTTAGCCCGCCGAGATGTATTTTTCCCAATACAGGAAACTCGATATCGCCGGCCTTATCTACCAGGTAATTGTTTCCGCTTACGTTGTTTTCCTCCTTGGTTCGCGCTCCAATCCCTTGCAGGGTAAAAGGGGCCACCGCAGCAGGGTCCTCTGCATAGACCCCGATCTCCAAAAGGTCGTCCGGCTGAATCCGCACATCGGCCAGGACCGGAATGGGTTGGGTTCCGGAAGGGAATTCAGGTCCTTCGTTAAAGTTGACGAGTTGTTTGTGCTGAACGCAAGACGCAATCAAAAGCAATGAAAGCACAAAAAACAGGCAATGGAGTTTTCGTATCATTTTAGACTTTTGAATGATTTTGGAATTATTAGGCCTTCCTTATTCATATGCCAAGCTACTGTTTTTTTTAATCCTTCTGCTACGCTAAGGTTCGGAAAATACCCCAACAAGCGTTTTGCTTTTTCAATATTAGCCAGGGAATGCGGAATATCGCCTTTGCGTTCCGGACCAAAAGTGGGGTTTGCGTCAATGTTCAATTCCCGGCGCAAGGTTTCAAACAATTCCAGAATCGAGGTTTGTTGCCCGTAAGCGATGTTGAATACCTCTCCAAGTGCATCTTTATTGTCGCTGAACAAGGCCAGCAAATTAGCTTGAACGGCATTGGCAACATAGGTGAAATCTCGGCTGTGTGAACCGTCGCCATTGATAACGGGCGACTCACCCTGCTGTAACTGCTTGATAAACAAAGGTATTGCAGCAGCATAGGCGCCATTGGGGCTTTGTCGCGGACCGAATACATTGAAATAGCGAAGCCCGATCAGTTCCATACCAAAACTGCGGGCATAAACAGTGGCGTAAAGTTCGTTCACATATTTAGTTACGGCATAAGGCGAAAGGGGTTTGCCGATTTGGTCTTCCACTTTGGGCAGTGTGGTGCTATCGCCGTAGGTGGAGGAAGAAGCTGCATATACCACCCTGCTTATTCCGGTTTCCTTAGCAGCATGGAAAATATTGAGCGTACCGGTGATATTGGTGGCATTAGTGGCTATCGGGTCTTTCAATGATCGGGGTACAGAACCAAGGGCGGCTTGGTGGCTTATCAAATCCATGTTTTTGCAGGCTTTCAAACAAGCATCAAAATCGCAGATGTCGGCTTTTATGTACTCAAATTTGGGGTCATTCCAATGATGGGAAATATTCGCCAAAAATCCAGTTGAAAGATTGTCCAATACCCGGACTTTGCCAATGCGCGGGTCATCCAGGAGCGCGTCCACGAGATGAGAACCAATAAAGCCTGCGCCGCCGGTGATCAGGATGTTTTTCATAAATCAGGGGTGTTTCATTCGGATGACAAGCGGATGGAACAGGCAGTTGTTTTGACTCAAACTTTGTTGTCACTCTTTCTTATTCACAATTTTTCAATTATTTAAGTTCTGAAAGTATTAATTTCTTTTGCTTAAATGTGTTCAATAATGCTTTTTCTCTTACTAATGAATCGCTTTGAAGTAAGTGCTTCCCAATAGTAGTCAACATCGTCTTGGTATTTACAATTTATAACGAGTGAAATAGATTCATTGAATTTAAACAATGGCCCTGCGGCAAGAATGGAAAATTCTACTCCCGCAAGTTCCATTACAGCAGTTTCAAAACTGCCAACATTGCCGCTATCGTCACCAGTTGGCATATTTTCAAATAACCGATAGTCTTTCAGTTTGCCATCTTTAAATATGGACAGATAATATTGAGCAACCGCTTTCGCATCTTTTTCAACCCAAAGACAGGGAGTAATTTTTTGATTGTTCATTGTCATTATTTTTTGATTGTTAGTAATAATTCATCTAATTTTTCCCATGCCAGTTTCACGCCTTCTTCTATTCCCATGTTTATTATGGTTTCCAAATAAGCACCCACCACTTTTAAAGTCCATTGACTTTGTTTTGGTAGTAAATGGTTTCGGTGCAAACCATTGATCTAAAAGCTCTTGTTTGGTATAACAGTCCCAAACTAATTGTCGTTCTGCTGCAAATTCTCTGCGAATTGTCAGGGTGTTGTTGTCCTTGTTTGCAAGGAATTCAAATTGTAAAATACTATTCATTGTTTCTGTTTTTAATTTTTTTGAAAAACAAAAAATTCAGTCAGAGGCGCCTGATTGTAGGATGTCGCTAAAAATCCCCATAACATCTGGGTGAGCCTTTCTTGTGCACCGATCATTTCACGCCAAATGGATGTTTGCTCAAAGGCAGGGCCGCCAGGGGGTGGTATTCTCCCACTAACCCAACTGGAGCCTGCTCTCTGATATTTTGTGCCAAGCGAATGGCTGGCATCGCATCTTCCAAACCAAAGCCCTTGCCTTCCAAAATAGCCTCGTAACTCAGTGTATGCAAATCGGTAAAACCCTCGCTGAATTCCTGCAACTCGCCATCTACCATTATCGCCCGAAAAGTTCGTTTGCCATCGGCTTCTGGTGGAAGAGTGGAAGGATTGATGCTCAAAAACCAGCGAACCCGGGCTTTTTCAAATTCAAGGAATCCGGCTGCCCGGTCATGGGTGTGTATTTGAACGATATTTTGCTCAAGATCACCAAAAATCCAGGCCAGCATATCGAAAAAATGAATTCCGATGTTGGTTGCAATGCCACCAGATTTAGAGAGATCGCCTTTCCAACTGGTATAGTACCAATTGCCGCGAGCCGTGATATAACTCAGGTCCACCGCATGTTTTTTCCCTGAATATTCGTTGTCCACTTTATGTTTCAAGGCCAAAATAGCCGGGTGCAGCCGTAATTGAAGAATGGTTGACACCCGTTTTCCCGATTCCAGTTCATTGATTTTCAGCGCTTCCGCATTCCAGGGATTAAGCACTAAAGGCTTTTCGCAGATCACGTTGGCTCCGTGGCGAAGGCCAAATCGGATATGAGCATCGTGCAGATAATTGGGCGAACAAATGCTGACATAATCAACTCCAGTTCCTTTTCGCTTCAGCTTCTCCAGGTGGCGGTCAAAGCGTTCAAATTCAGTGAAAAAGTCGGTCTCTGGAAAATAGCTGTCCAATACGCCCACAGAGTCTTGCGGGTCGTATGCAGCTACGAGTTGGTGGCCAGTATTTCGAATTGCTTTAAGGTGCCGGGGTGCTATGTATCCGGCTGCACCGATTAGCGCGAAATTAGACATGAGTTTGCTGGGTTTGATATGGTCAGATTTGGATGGACCCGTTACTGGCCTTCAAAAAAATCCTTTACCGCCCCGGTAATCTTTGCTAAAATCTCTTCTGTCATTTCAGAGTGCATGGGCAAGGAGAACACGGAGGAGCAAAGGGCCTCTGTAACAGGTAGTTTTCTACCTTTCCAATATTGGGCAAAAGCAGGCTGGTCGTACAGGGGAACCGGGTAATAGATCATACAAGGAATGCCCTTTTCCATTAAATAGGCTTTCAATTTATCACGTGTCTCTACCGGGTTTTGGGTTTTGATTTGAAGGGTATATTGGTGAAAAACGTGGGTAGAATTATGCTCCCGCGCCGGGATTTTCAATTGCGGAATTTGTCCCAATACCCGGTCGTAAAAGTCCGCGGCCTTGTTTCGTGCAGCATTGTAAGTATCGAGATGCTTCAGTTTGGCGTTGAGAATTACAGCCTGCATGGCATCGAGCCGTGAATTGACGCCAATTACATCGTGGTAATAAAGTTTGGATTGGCCGTGATTGGCGATCATGCGAGCCTCGGCTGCAAGCGCATCATCGTTGGTCATCAAGGCGCCACCGTCTCCATAACACCCCAGGTTTTTTGAAGGAAAGAAAGAGGTACAGCCAAAGTGTCCGATAGTGCCGGTTTTCTGTTTTTGCCGCTTATCTCCTGGCGTTAAATAATCCGCACCGATCGCTTGCGCATTGTCTTCAATTACATACAATCCATGTTTTTCGACCAATGCCATAATAGGCTCCATATCAGCGCTTTGTCCAAACAAATGCACCGGAACGATTGCCTTGGTACGCGGGGTTATTGCAGATTCGATATGGGCTGCCGTCAAATTCATCGTATCCGGGTCCACATCGGTCATTATCGGGACAAGCCCCAACAAGGCGATCACTTCTGCGGTTGCCACATAGGTAAATGCAGGAACAATCACCTCGTCGCCCGGCTTGAGTCCAAGCGCCATCATTGCAATTTGAAGTGCGTCGGTGCCATTGGCGCAAGGGATAACGTGTTTTACACCCAAATACTGTTCTAATCCCTCTCTAAAAGCATTAACCTTGGGTCCGCCGATGAAAATACAAGTGTCAAACACCTCCTGCATCTCGCGGTCAATTTCGCTTTTGATGTGGGCGTATTGGGTTTTTAGGTCAACCATTTGTAGCATAATAGAAATATGTGTTTAGTGTGATGAATGGGTTGGGGTTGTGCAGAAAGTCCATGTTGGAAATTTGTTGCAGAATTAAATTTTGATTTTTATAAAATCCTATAAGGTTTTTAAAATCTTATAGGATTCGATTTGCTAAAATTAAAAATATTATTTTGCGGAAAGATCCGTGTAAAACCTTTTTGCACAACCCAAACAAGGCTTCGCCTTTCATAAGTTGCGGGAACTTATGACAGTTTGCCTGGTGGGTATTTGAAAAACAGCACATTATGTGCGATCTGTAGGGCGAAATTCATTTCGCCTTTGGTCATTTGGGTATCGTGATTTGGTATCGAAATAAATTTCGCGTTACTTACAACCTCCAATATTCAATTCCATCGTCAATTCCATCATAAATCGCCTTCAAATCAAGTAAAATCGGGTCTTTTCCCATGATCGATCTGAAAAATGCGCTGTCGTAATTCCGGAATTCGTTGTGCGCAACCGCGACCACAACCGCATCATAACCGTCGGATATTTGATCGTTCAGGGTTAATTTGTACTCGTGGGCCACTTCGTTGGGGGAAGCTCTGGGGTCAATGATATGGACGTTGATTGAAAAATCCTGCAGCTCGCGGACAAGCGTTGCTACCTTGGAATTACGGATGTCGGCCACATTTTCCTTGAACGTAATTCCTAGCACCAGTACCTTTGCCAAATGGGGGCTCTTGTCCTTTTTTATGAGCAGTTGTAACAGTTTTTTGGCTACCCAGGCGGGCATGCCGTCATTCACCCGCCGTCCGCTGAGTATAACCTGTGGTTCATAACCCAGTTCTACGGATTTATGGAGCAGATAGTAGGGGTCCACGCCGATGCAGTGTCCGCCAACCAATCCGGGGTAAAATTTCTGGAAGTTCCATTTTGTGGCAGCCGTTTTTATAACGTCATGGGTATCAATGCCCATTCGGTCAAAAATGATGGCCAATTCGTTCATAAGCGAAATATTCAGATCGCGTTGGGTGTTCTCGATCACTTTGGCCGCTTCGGCCACTTTGATGCTGCTGGCGCGATGAATACCGGCTTTTATGATGTGCCCATATACTGCTGCGATTTCTTCCAGGGCAGCAGTGTCCGAGCCACTTACCACTTTTAAAATTTGGGTGAGCGGGTTTGATTTGTCTCCCGGATTTATTCGTTCAGGGGAATAGCCCAATTTGAAGTCAGTGCCAAGTTTTAGCCCTGAACTTGCTTCCAATAAAGGCAGGCAATCTTCTTCGGTACATCCAGGATAAACGGTGGATTCAAACACCACATAATCCCCTTTTTTTAAAATACTGCCCAAGTCGGCTGATGCCTTTTTGAGTGGCCTCAGGTTGGGTACTTTGTGCTCGTCAATATCTGTTGGCACTGAAACAATAAAAAAATGGGCGCTGGCCAGGTCCTTCACTTGATCGGTGAAAAGGATATCGCGGTCCTTGAAATCCTCGGATTGCAATTCGCAGCTGGGATCTTCGGCACGTTTCATCATCTGGATCCGGGCGGCATCAATATCAAATCCAATCACTTTGAAATATCTGGCGAATTCCAGGGCCAAGGGCAGTCCTACGTATCCGAGGCCGATGACGGCCAGTTTTTTTTCTTTTTTTACAAGTGATTGATACATGCGATAAAATGTCCAAGATCCAAAAAGGAATGCTCAATGTCCAAATTTGCCGGAGCAATGAATGGTTTGGGGCTATGAAGCGACGTGTTCTTGATTGCTCCAGAGCAACAGGGGTTCAGGGTCGAATTGTTTCCAGTCCAGGGCTTGGGCTTCTTCGGGCGAATAAAGCAGGTACCGGATCTTACGGCCCACAATTTTTTCGGCTTTTTCGGCCAGGGTACTCAGGTAAAGTTTATCGAAATCGCCTACAAAAACAAGGTCAATAACAGGGCTGTCCATGCCTTTTGAAAAATCGCCCACGAGGTAAACGCGTTGAACATCCCCCAGGCGCTGTATAACGGTTTCAATGACCTGATCGAGGCCAACCTGTTTCAAAATGATGTTGTGGATTTCCCGGAAAAGTGGGTGCCTGGTGTTGGCTCTGAAGATTTTTTTGTTGCCTTCATTTTCCGAAAGCAACAGCCCGGCGTTTTCTAAACGGTTGAGTTCCACCCGAATACCGTTGGAGGATTCGCCAAATTCGCTTTCAAGGCTGCGTAAATAAGCCGTGGCGTGGCTGTTGAGAAAAAACTTCAACAACAGTTTGATGCGGGTTTTCGAAGAAATGAGTGCGTCAATCATACTCAATATTGAGCAACAAAGTTACTCGATATTGTATTGGATAAAGCGGGAATTAAGAAAAAATAATAAACCCGAAAGCCTTGTATTCCTCCGATCTAAGGCAGAATTAATATTCAAATCTTCTAACGTGAGGGATCGTCATGCCGTCCCAAATAAACAACGCCCTCTGACAACTCCAAAGCGTTCCAAAATTCAGGGTTACGCAAGGTTCGGCTTATTGGCTCTTCTGATTCCTTAATTTGCGTGATAGACCACCAGGCAACGCCGTGGATATTATCATCTTCCATGGTGTTGTCAAGATGAATATTTTCGGAAAATTCTTCTTCGATCAAGTGGCATTCAATGACAAGCGTAACGGCAAACAAATCGGGGCCAAGGGATTCGCTGATAAAACGAAGTTGCCCAGCCTGCACCTGCAAGCCCGTTTCCTCCCAAACCTCGCGTTCTGCCCCTCGGAACATGTCTAAGTCTGTAGGTTCCAAACGCCCACCTGGAATACTCCATTGGCGCACCCCATGACGGTTTTCTTGTTGAATCAGTAAGATTTCGTCTCCTCGACGAACGAGGCCTGCTACGCGGATTCGCTGGGTCATTTTTTAACTATGAACTATTGATGGTTTCTTGTGAACTATTTGGAGGTAAAAATGCTGCGAAAATTTTTAAAACGGTTTTTTCAAAAAATTTATCCCCGAGACATATCCTCAAACTACTTTTGACACTACAAAGTGTGACTGTAATTGCAGTATGGCGTCAAAGCGCCCGTGCAATTCTCTTCGCGCATATTTCTTCGTTTACCCTTCATCATTCGATTACTTTGTCAAAAAAAGATTTATTCATCGAAGCCGTTCAAAAAGGCTATTCATTTTCAGGCGCAAATATCATTCTTGGTGGCGCAATGTTAGATGCCGAAGCTATTCCCGGCCTTCAGGTTAAAGTCCCACTCCGCACCATGAACCGCCACGGCCTTATTGCCGGAGCCACAGGTACGGGCAAAACCAAAAGCCTTCAGGTCATTGCCGAACAACTGGCTGCCAATGGGGTGCCTTCGCTGCTCATGGACATCAAGGGCGATTTGAGCGGGATCGCGATGCCCGGCACCGACAATCCAAAAATTACCGAACGCGCCGGAAAAATCGGCATCAGCTGGCATGGAACCGGCAATTCCGTGGAGTTTCTGACCCTTTCCGGAGAAAAAGGCGCCCGCCTGCGCGCTACGATCAGTGAGTTCGGCCCGGTCTTGTTCTCGCGTATTTTAGGACTCAACGATACGCAAGGCGGCGTAGTAGCCGTGGTTTTCAAATACTGCGACGACCGCAATTTGCCATTGCTCGACCTCAAGGATTTCAAAAAAGTGCTGCAATACCTTGGCAATGAGGGCAAAGAGGAAATTGAGGCCGAATTTGGCCAATTCAGCAGCGCGACTGCGGGAACTATACTTCGGAAAGTGGTTGAACTCGAACAGCAAGGCGCCGAGACCTTTTTTGGCGAGATATCCTTCGATGTTCATGACCTTGCCCGGATAGACGAAAATGGCCGCGGGGTTATCAGCATCGTGCGCTTGACAGATATCCAGGATCGCCCTAAGTTGTTCAGCACCTTTATGTTACAAATGCTGGCTGAGATTTACGCCTCTTTCCCCGAAAAGGGCGACGTAGAACAACCCGAGCTTTGCATTTTTATTGACGAGGCACATCTTGTTTTCCAGGAAGCCAGCAGCGCACTCATGCAGCAGATGGAAGCCATCATCAAATTGGTTCGTTCCAAGGGTGTGGGCATTTTCTTTATTACCCAAAATCCGGTAGATATTCCGGAAAGCATTTTGGCTCAATTGGGCTTTAAATTGCAACACGCCCTCCGCGCCTTCACCGCCAAGGATCGAAAAGCCATCAAACTAGCCGCCGAAAACTATCCCATTACGGAGTATTACGAAACAGAAAACCTGCTCACCAGCCTTGGAATTGGAGAAGCATTTATCAGTGCCCTGAATGAAAAAGGTATTCCAACCCCGCTTGTGCACACACTCATGCGCGCACCGGAAAGCCGTATGGATATTTTGACACCCACAGAAATTGACAACATTATCGGACGTTCTGCCCTGGCACGAAAATACAACCAGGAGATAAATCGCGAAAGCGCCTACGAAATCCTCAATGGCAAGATTGCCGAGGTGCAGGAAATACAGGCAGCTCAACAGCAGGAAGTTGCACAGACCAGACAAGAAAAAGAAGAGCCAGGCATGATAGAGACCATTGCCAAAGACCCGCTTGCTCGCCAAATTGGACGCACGGTGGCTCGCGAACTTACCCGCGGGTTGTTGGGCGTGTTTGGATTAGGTGGAGCGCGGAGGACAACCCGGAAGAAGACGGGGTGGTTTTAAATGTCCAATCAGTTCACACTCAACATTTCGGATGCAACACCTGCCGCTGTCTTGAGCGAAACCTGGTACATTCCCTTGGCCGTCAACACCTTTGCAGGTATTTCAAAGCTATTGTTGCCCACTTTTACCGAAATTTTAGTCTCAAAAACCACCCGCCCTTGGGCATCGGCTACCGATAGCATGGCAGTTTCTGATTTTGCTGATTTTAACTGTACCCGTGCAGAGGAGCTGGTGGGGTTGGGGCTGATTTGGAAAACAGTGTTTCCGTTCGCCCCGGCTTCGGAGCTGCCTGCAGCGAGTGTCACTTCTACAAATCCTACCACATTGAAATTTGGGTTCCAGACATTTTGGTTGCTAAAATTAAATGCCTCAGCCGGGCCAACGCTTGGCGGAAAATTGCTCCCTATCGAGACCTCGGTACTGCTACCCAGTGCTCCGATCGCCGTAAAGCAAACCTCATAAAGCGTTGTTCCATCGGTTTTGGTCACGCCAAGGCCCGTTTGTGAAGCCCATGCTGCAAGCAGGATATCGTCCGGGTATTCGTTGAAATCGAGGGCGGTCAAATTTTGCAAATTGAAATTCTGGGTGTGATGAAAACTCAACACATCCGGGTCCCAACTTAAAGAATATTGATAACTGGTAATGTCTGTAAAACCATGTGCCTTTACGGACAAGCAGACAACTTCACCCGATTTTGCTTCGGCGCTGTCCATTTGAACAGCAAAGGATTGGGCGGTAACAGAAATGGAAGAAAGGATAAAAATACCTGCGAAGAGCGCAGGGGAAAACCGGATAATCATTGCGGGAAATATTGATTTAAAAGGTGAAAGATAACAAACATTGCACAAACTCAATGCCAGAGAATTGACTTTGCCGCAAAAGCGCCAATTGCCATGCCGTGCATTTAATTGAGCATACGCCCCCAATCATGGCGTTTTTGTCTAAACTTCCCTGCTTCCGCGCACAACACGCTACTTTTGCCGTTCAAATGCCTGGCTGCCATCACGCACAGCCTTCATTTTATTTTTAAATTGATAACCGCTCCGCCCAAAATTTCTTCCAAGCATTGTGGAGAAATGAACGCTGAGCTAAAATTTTTTATCTGATATGATTTTCAAAAAAAGTCTTCTCGTCGCCATCGCCTGCCTTCCAGGCCTGCTCCTGACGGCGCAAAGCAAAGCTCCGGAAAACTGGTTCAACCTTGACCCCACTGCCGACAAAGTAAATGGGACAGGAGGTGATGCGGCGCTTAAAATGCTCCAAAGCAAAAACAAAAAAAGCCAAACGGTCATAGTTGCTGTACTCGATTCCGGGGTGGAAGTTGACCATGAAGACCTCAAGGATGTGATCTGGACCAATCCTGGTGAAATCCCGGACAATGGCAAGGATGACGATAACAATGGCTATGTGGACGATATCCATGGCTGGAATTTTCTCGCTGGCCCAGGTGGAAATGTCAACCACGAATCCCTCGAAATTGCCCGTGAGTATGCGCGATTAAAAAAACGCTTTGAGGGTACAGATCCAAAAAACCTTCATGGAGATGCTGCCAAGGAGTACAAATATTGGGAAAAAGTCAAAGAAGACTTTGAGTCCCAGCGCGCCGATGCCGTGAATGGTATGGAAAATGCTACCAAACAACTCAAGCCAATCGAGGATGCATTCAATGCAGTGGAAACGGCACTCGCCGGGAAAGAACTTACTACTGAAAATGTGGATGCCATTGATGTTGCAGGCAATGAGGAATTGAAAAAATCGGTTGAGATCATGAAAATGGTCATGGGCCAGGGCCTAACTTCCCGCAAAGAACTCGATGATGCCAAAAAAGAGGCATCTGAGTTTTTCTACAATCAGGTAGAATATCAGCTCAACCCAGACTGCAACGTACGCGCCATGGTCGGCGACGACCCAAATGACCTGAGCAACCGATTCTACGGCACCAATGAATACGAAGGCCCGGATGCTTTTCACGGCACCCACGTAGCAGGTATTATCGCTGCTAACCGCAACAACAATATAGGTATTAAAGGCGTAGCCGACAATGTGCGCATTATGACCGTACGCTGTGTTCCTGATGGCGACGAGCGCGACAAAGACGTGGCCAACGCTATCTACTATGCGGTGGACAATGGCGCGAGCGTCATCAATATGTCTTTTGGCAAAGGTTACAGCCCGCAAAAATGGTATGTTGACCAGGCCATGCGTTACGCGGCTCAGCACGATGTGCTGCTCGTACATGCAGCAGGCAATAGTGCTGCCAACAACGATACCCAAGGTAATTTTCCTAACGATGAATTGGAAAAACCTATTAAAAAAGGCCTTTTTGGCAAAGAAAAGCGCATTGCTACCTGGATGGAAATCGGCGCCTTGAACTGGAAATCAGGCGAAAAGCGGGTAGCCAGTTTCTCCAACTACGGTAAAAAGAATGTAGACCTGTTTTCGCCAGGCGTTCAACTGCAATCAACCGTTCCGGACGGTAAATACGGACCGGCGAGCGGCACTTCTATGGCCAGCCCGGCCGCAGCAGGAGTTGCTGCTATGGTCCGTTCTTATTACCCGGAACTCTCTGCCGTGCAGGTAAAGCACATCATGGAAAATTCTGTAGTGAAGCAGGACGGGGAAGTTAATAAACCCGGCACTACCGATAAAGTGAAATTCACAGAACTCTGTGTAAGCGGCGGCACGGTCAATGCGACCAATGCTGTGATGATGGCTGAAAAAACCAAGGCTGCCAAGAAGTCTAAAAAGGCGATCTGGCGCGAAGCGGGGATGGGAAAACCCGTTAAGAATATGGGCAAAGAGCCAAGAGCTTAAGCCGATATCTTATTTTTGACAAAGCCCTTTCGGTTGTACAAACTGGAAGGGCTTTGTCTTTTCAGTACACTACTTTTTATCGAAGTTCAACCTTTGGGAGGAAGTGAGCAGCGATTTTGCCAGTATTAAAGTATTGGGTGGCAGATGCAGGGGCTTTTGCGGATGTAGCTTGATCGCTTTTACTTCTGCACTTCAAACACATCCGTAATAATATAATCATCCGTAATACCCCCAGCAGCAGCAAATTTTTGTTGCGCCCCTGCTTTGGCTAAGCCATACATAGACTCGATGGTTCGTAATATGTTCACGTGTGTGACCCCTTTTCCTTCCATATACTGTCCCCGCTTGATATGTGCCCCGGCGAATATCGTGACGATGCGGTTTTGATACCCTATGAAATCAATATGCGTCGAATCTGCGAAAGGGTTTGTCAACCCCGCTGTATGGCCTCCGTTTTCATCGAAGGTGACGATCAGAAGGCTGTTGTGCCCCTTGGCCCAACGAAGATAAGGGCCGAGCTTGTCTTGTAGCCAGTTGTCCCCCATGTTTGGGGTGCCGTCGTGCATATCGTTTTGCAGGTCGGGAATAACAAAAGAAACCGTTGGCAATTGGTCGTAATGTGTAGAATCAGGGAAATCTAAAAACCTGAGGTTGGAAGAGGTAGCGACCGTATTGCCATTCGGAACATTTTTGAAGCTGATCCAAGGGACGTGTTTTCTGGCATAGGGACTGGCTGATGGCACCATTGAGCCGATCTGAGGAAGTGATTCCGCGTAACCCTTGAAAGACAGGCCCTTATCAATCAATTGCTGACCGAGATTGGCAGTTGTAAACGGATAGTTGCTATTATTCGTTTGTGTTGGAATGGTGTCACCAAATCCGACATTTTGATTGTCACCGGAAAACAGCCAAAAATAGTTGCCTTGACTATGATGTTCATTGGCAAACATTTGGAGGAAGTTTGCCTCCGTATTTGCCAAATAGTTGATATATGGGCAATCCGTTGTATCGGAGATGATGGCATCGTAATTCTTGTTCTCTTCCACTACAATGACAATGTGATCATAAACAGGCAGGCCTGCTGGCCAGGGGATTTTGTTAGTTGGTGGAGTGGGGACTTTAGGTCCGTCTGAAGGTTGAGAAGGTGTGCAAGCAACTATATAAATGATTGAAAGGAATAGTAATCTTATCATGATAAAGTGTTTAAAAAACGTTTAAAAGAATGACCCAAAGATAAATTCAAATACTTATAGTTTCCGGCATGTAAGGGTACTTTACCCATAAATCAGGTATTTTTACGGGCCTCTCTTGCTATTACTTTATGAACAGATGTTACGAAGATAAATTCTGCGTAACATCTGCGGAGTAATCTGTGTAACATCTGCGTGAAAGGCCCCAGGCAAAATCTGCCCAACCTCAGTTATGAGGAAATTATCGGACCTCTTCTTTGTTCTATTCCCCAATCTTCCATCTCCTCGCTCAAAAAAACCAAATCTCCCAAACACCGCTAACATCAAAACTTGCTTCCCTGATACCACCGGCTCAAGATGCGGACGGCAGGGCAAAGAAGTCTAAAAAGACGATCTGGCGCGAGGCAGGGATGGGAAAGCCTGTTAAGAATATGGGTAAAGAGCCAAGAACTTAAGCCAATATAAACATGAGCCATCCGAATTTTTCGGGCTCTCCTGCCATTTTCGGAGGTTTAAAGGCGCGTCAACGGACCTGTTTCAATCTAGAGAATTTAGGAAGGGGAGACTCACGTTATTTTTGTGCAATTTGTCCGACCAACCCTGATAATGGTTACGGCAATATAGATTGAGCAACATAGTTTTGTCGTCTAGTACCACATTTGGACAATGAATTATTAATCTTATCTTTTATCTTATGATGAAATTTACGCTATCTTTTTTGATTTTGCTGGCCACATTAAAGGCATCGAGCCAATCAGATGTGACCAAAGTTTTCGAGATATCCCCAACACTTTACGATCGGGGAACAAAGGTTTTGCCCAATGGTGATGGCTATGCTGTATTTGGCTACAGAGGTGGCTCTACTGCTTCCAACGGCGATATTTTTTTACTTCGGCTAGACAAAGATGGAAATGAAATGGGCCGACATATTTATGGATTGCCCAATAAGACAGAATGCATTTCAAGTGGAGTGGTGGCAGTTGGAAATAATGG
Source organism: Saprospiraceae bacterium (assembly GCA_046160345.1). Lineage (GTDB taxonomy): Bacteria > Bacteroidota > Bacteroidia > Chitinophagales > Saprospiraceae > M3007. The sequence continues at coordinate 42,518 of JBJXGO010000127.1, read as the reverse complement.
ATGGCTTGTAGCAGGCTGGCAGGCCCAAGCCACCGTTACCAGCAAACTTGGGTATCTGGTGCGCGTTGATGCAAACGGGAATGAACTTTGGTCCAAAACTTTAAGCGGCCCTAATTTGTCGGGCTTAAATTTTACAAGCCTTGCTTCCCTGCCATCGGGGGGATTCATTGCCGCTGGAGTTATTGGCACTGATTTGTCCCTGGTTCGACTTACAGCAAATGGCGATATTGTCTGGAAGAAATCTTACAATGCAGAAGTGCCATCAGGAATTTATGTCAATGAAAGTGGTGGAAATTGCTTTGTTATTTCCGGGAATAAGGTGTTGAAAATCAGGACATCTGAAGGGAACCTTGCCTGGATGAAAGGCATTGAACTGCCGGTATTTGGCGCCCCTGATGGAGATATTAATGTTGGTTTGGAGGATATTGTGCCAACGGGCAATGGAACGTTTGCAATCACAGGTACCGCATTAAATGACCAGGTATTTAATTTTGAGCAGGCACCTTATGCCAGCCTTTGGAAAGAAAATGGTGATATTATTTGGACAAGAGCTTTTCCTGCAAACCCCGCTACTAAATTAGGGGGAGGAACCTGCAATTCGATACTTCATTTGTCTAATCAGAACAATCTGATGCTAACTGGCGAGGATGCTGAAGGTGGGATCAATGTAACGAGAATCGGCATCAACGGCGAATTATTGGAAGTTAGCAATATTCCTACACCTGCTTTGAGTATTTCCACGGTACTACTAAAACACCAAGGAAGATATGTAATTACTGGGGGATGTTTTACCAATGGGATGAATACGCTTTTTTATCGCTCAGCAGGCAATTGGCTCCCAATGGGTAATAATCGTGCTGGAAACAGATCGGGTTCCACTTTACCTTCCTTTTCCATTTTCCCAAATCCAGCAAATACTACCATAAATCTTCAATATTGGTCTGAAGTGCCGATGGAAGTGCAGTTTCAAATCTTTAATGCTAGCCAACAAATAGCTATGGAATCAATTCATCTTGCCACCACTGGAATAAATTCTGCAAATTTTAACATACAATCGCTTCCTCAAGGAATTTATTGGTTAAAGGCCCCACAAATTGGTTTATGCGCCAAGTCTTGGGTGAAGTATTAACTGGTTAGGAACAGGTAAAGTTGTCTAAAAACTGTTCATTCAGTTTTCGGGGCAAAGTTTTGAAAATAAAGACCTAAAAAAGTACTCCCTGCTGCCCATCCACTTGCTTTGGCCCACGGAGTATCACCCCAGGCAAGACTTTTTTAAAGGTTTCGACACAAAAGGCCGTCAATTCAGGAGCCAACAGGTTATCCGGTTCGTGCGCAAAAAAATAGACCTCTTGCAGGCCATTTTCAAGCCATATTTTCAATTGGGCGGCCCATTCTTCTATACGCGTGTAATCACTTGGATGCAAGCCATTTCCAACAAACCGGATAAGGGTTCGGGCGCTTGTCAGCCGCATGTGGCAAACATCTCGCCTACCCGCCACATCCGTGATGACCGCTGCGGTCTGGTACTTTTGTAATAAATGAAAAGATGAATCTCCCTCTGGTGTTTTTTGAAAAAATGAAGGGTGGCGAACCTCAACAGCAAGGGGGATTTTTGTGGAAAAGTATTCGAGAAAACGCGCCAGCAAATTTAGTTCGCGCGGAATGAAATGAGGGGGCAATTGAATAAAACAGCATCCCAATTTCGTTTCGAGGCCATTTATCGCCTTGCAAAATACAGCCATTTCTGAACCAGAAAGTCCCAGGTCGCGGGCATGACTGATGCTTTGTGGAATTTTGGGGCAAAAACGAAAGTCGTCGGGCACTGCATCGCGCCAACGACCTACCATGGCTTCGTCAGGGATTCGATAGTGTGTGGTATTAAATTCAATGGTATTGAACTGAGCCCCATAATGCCGCAAAAAATCCTGTTCCCGTGCTCCCGGGGGATACCATTTTCCTACCCAGGGCTTCATGTTGTACCCGGTTGGGCCAACATAAATCGTGGGATGTGTGGGCTTTTGGAAAGTTGCCAATACCCCGGCGTTTTGTACTGGCTCCGGTGGCAGTCGAAAATCTACCTGATCAACAGAAGGGAGTTTGCCAAAATCCATCTTGCATTTATATGGTCAATGTGGTCACAATGATCACATTTTATAAAAGTGAATCTCAACCCGCCGGTTCAATTGTCTGTTCTCCCGAGAGTCGTTTGGCACCACGGGTTTTTTAGAGCCAAGGCCAATATAATGGAGTCGCTCGGCAGCAATTCCTTTTGACACCAGATGGTTTCGGCACTTTTGGGCGCGTTTTTCTGCAAGCAGGTCGTTGGCGGGCTCCTTGCCTGTATTGTCCGTATGCCCTTCAATTCGGGCGTAAATGGTCGGGTCGGCGCTCATGATCGCAATAACCTCTTCGAGTGTCAGCAGGGAGGTTACCTGCCAGGCATCGAGGGTTGAGCTAAAATAAATGGCTTTATAAGGTACTCCCAGGGTAGCAGGCAATGCATCTGGGCAGCCTTTTTTCGCTGTACTTCCTGCCAGGGTCGGACATTCATCCTCTTTGTCAGGGATCCCGTCTCCATCGGTGTCAGGGCAGCCGCGCAACAATGCCGGGCCTGCTATGCCCGGACACCCATCCTTGTTATCAGGAATACCATCATTATCAGAATCAGGGCACCCTTTCCATTTCAATTGGCCCGACATATCCGGGCAGAGATCTTCTGCGTCGGCCACGCCATCCCTGTCCCGGTCAACGGCTGGGCAGCCCCGGTAAGCCGGCACACCTTTTTCGTCCGGGCAATTGTCGTCCTTGTCTGCAATGCCGTCTTCGTCACGGTCCGGACAGCCGTTCAGGGAGCTCGGGCCTTTTTTTTCAGGGCAATGGTCGTCTTTATCAGCAATACCATCGCTGTCAGTGTCCGGGCATCCATCTAAATTTGGCAAACCTGCTAAATCGGGGCATTGGTCTTTGTCATCGGCCACCCCATCCCTATCTCGGTCTGGGTCAAGGATTACAGGTTCCTCGATCTTTGGTTTTGGGTTGCGTTGGCGTACGGGTTTTGAAGTTTTTCCGAATGCATAGCTTGCAGTTACCTGAGTTGAAACAAATCGGTCGTTTCTGTCGGGGTTGCCAGCTACACTGACGCCATCCAGGTAATCGCTGGGGGTAAGATGCAAAGCGCCCTCAATACCTAAGCTTAGCTTGTTGCCCAACCGAAATCGCGCTCCAATGCCTATCGGGATGATTACAGAAGCATTTTTTGCATTTGTTTTGTCAAATTGGACCAATGTGGAAGACGTACCGCCATTACCATTTGCCTCATTCCAGTCGTTTTTGGGTCGAAAATAGCCCCCTCCAATGCCGACAGAAACGAAAGGCGTGCCTCTGCGAGGGGAGATATTATTGGTTGATTTTCCTCCTTTGTAAAATCCGAAAGGAAAGAATTCAGTTCGAATAGCCAGCTCGATGATCGACCCTGAAAAAGAAAAATTGCGGGTTTGGCGCCAAAGGGGTTCTTTGAAATTCCGATCGCTCCCGGAAAGCCCGGCATAAAGCAAGCCGATCCTGGCAGCAAAGTTGTTGTTGATATGACGCCTAAGATGGGCTGAAAAAGAAGGGTTTATCGCCAGCGTTCTGGCATTTTTACCCAGATTCTGAAGTTCGCCATCGTAAGCGGAAAGGCCGATCCCTGCCCCGAATTCCCAGGCATTGTTGGCTTGCGCCGCAGCTGACAGAGGAAAAACTAAGCTTGTAAGTATTAAGAGCGTGAATCGCATACATAATCAGTTTCGGAAATGCAAACATACACAGCAAGGCTGAAAAAAAGATAAAGGCCTTTAAAACAGGAGGTCTTTTGTCAAATTACAGGGGCCAGCCGGGAGAATGCCCCACTTTTTACCACCGAATTGTGTACTTCTCCACTTTTTCCCACAGATTTACTAATTTTAGAAAAACACTACTTAACCACTACTGTTTTCAAAATATTTTTTTAATTTTAAACACTAAAACAACCCATTTTACGAAAGGATTTTTTTATTCTTTGGCTTTTTACTGATTTGGGCAAATTTTAATCAATTTTATATTTTTTAATCATTTTGTTTAAATAATTGATAATCAGTATTTTAAAAATATATAATAAAAAAATTTACAAAAAAAATTATTCTTTGTGTCGTTTTATGGGAAAATATGGAAGTTGCAATTACTTTTGTCCCTGTGAATTGGTGACCGATCCCACATTTGTCCCGACTCATACTTAGCAGGATTTCAGTCCCACACTACAATGCAACTCATCGGTGAATATCCGGTGGCTCTTGACGACAAGGGCCGTTTGCGCTTACCAACCGCGCTGCTCCGCCAGTTACCTTCCCTTGCGGCAGGATCCAATGGCGACAGTGCGGCCTATGAATTTGTAGTAAACCGGGGGTTTGAGAAGTGTCTCACACTTTACCCCAAACCGGTCTGGGACGGCATCGCTGCCAAGTTGAGCCGTCTCAATAGTTTCAATGACCGGAACCGCGCTTTTGTACGCTCATTTCATTACGGGGCGTATCCACTTACCACCGACAGCGCGGACAGAATCCTGTTGCAGAAGCCTTTGATGGATTATGCGGGCATCACCAAAGAAGCCGTACTGCTTGCGATGGATGGCAAGATCGAAATCTGGTCGCCAGAGCAATACGCTTCCACAGCCGCTTTTGATCCGAATGAATTTGCCGATTTGGCAAACGACGTGATGGGCGGGAGTCAGGAGGAGGTATGATGTATGATGTATGAGGTTATGGTCCGAATGCTATAATCGATAGCACCAGCTCAGAAGTAGTTCATACATCATACATCATACATAATACATAAAAATGCGGTATCACGAGTCCGTTCTTCTTCACGAAAGCATTGATTTACTGGGCATTACGCTTGGTGGAATTTATGTGGACGCGACATTCGGCGGCGGAGGGCACTCCAGGTTGATACTTGAAAAAATGGGCGGAAAAGGTCGCCTGTTTGCCTTTGATCAAGACGAAGACGCAAAACGGAACACAGAACAGCAGGAATTCTTGACTCATCCGGGCTTCACATTCGTCCCCTCGAATTTCAGGCACTTGAAACGACAATTGAGGGCAGAAGGGCTTCGCCCAGGCTCGGTTAATGGCATCCTGGCAGATCTTGGAGTGAGCAGTCATCAGATTGACACGGCCGAGCGCGGATTTTCGTATCGGTTTGAAGCGGCTCTCGATATGCGCATGAGCCGGATTGAGGGAGAAACCGCAGCAGACCTGCTGAATACAAGAAGCGCAGAAGAGTTAGTGAGGATTTTTAGTGAGCTTGGTGAAGTGCGCAATTCTAAAACCCTGGCCTATGCGGTAGTTCAGGAGCGTGAAAAAAAACAGTTCAGAACTACGGGCGATCTGGTGGAAGTATGCAGTAAAAACGTGATGGGAGAACGAATGCGCTATTTATCCCAGGTGTTTCAAGCATTGCGCATGGAAACAAACGATGAATTGGGGGCCTTGGCAGATTTTATGAAAGAAGCACTTGAAATGCTCGCCCCGGGAGGACGATTGGCGGTCATCACATTTCACTCCCTGGAAGACAGGATGGTGAAAAATTTTATGAAGGCCGGCAATCTGGAAGGGGAGCCAGACAAAGATTTCTACGGAAACATTACAAAACCCTGGGATTTGATAACCAAAAAACCCATCGAGGCCAGCCAAAAGGAAACCAAACAAAATACCAGATCCAGAAGCGCCAAACTTAGAGTTGCCGCAAAGCGAACCAATTGACCACATTAATTAAATGGCTAACAAATTACTCAACGCATTAAACGTAAGTCGCCACACCACTGATCTGGTGTTCGACAATTTTAAATACCTGCTTTTTTTGGGCGGTTTGGGCATTTTGTATATAGCCAACGCACACTTTTCTGAAAAAGGTGTACGGCGTATTCAATCGCTTCAAAAAGAGATCAAAGAGTTGAAATGGGAATATACCTCTATAAAAAGCGAGACGATGTACAAAAGCATGCAAAGCCAAATCGATGAAAGTTTGGAGCCCGTAGGGCTGGATTTGGGAAACAAAGGACCTAAAGTGATTCAAGTTAAATAACACTTCCAAAACTGATTTCACTGACTCCGTCGCAACCTTAAAAAATATTATCGCTGGTATTCGGTAGCCACGGATTTTTCAGTGTTGAAAAAACAGAACAATGTCAAACGTCAAAAACGAAGTCCTATACCGCGTGTACTCGGTTGCAGCCGTGGTATTGGTGGTGGCTGTCCTGATTTTGACGCGCTTGTTCCAACTAACGGTTACTGACGCCCACAAATGGGAGGCCAAAGCCGACAGTTTATATGTGAAACTTGTGGATGTGCCCAGTCAGCGAGGCAATATTTTGGCTGATGATGGCTCGCTGCTCGCAACCTCACTTCCGTTCTTTGACATACATTTTGATGCAAAAGCAATGGGCCTGACAGATGAGATCTTTAACGATCAAGCTGTGGACAGCCTAGCCTGGTTGCTCTCTACTTATATTGACCAGTCTTACACTCAGGGCGCCTATCGGCAATGGCTTGACACCCTCCGAAATGCCGACCCAATGACAAGGGGTATTCGTTATGTGCCAATTGCCAAGAATTTGCCTTATTCCAAAATGCAGCTGATCAAGAATTTCCCCATTTTTCGGGAAGGTCGGCATGCGGGAGGTTTTATCGCCGAGCAGGTAAGCAGGCGCGAAAGGCCATTCAAGATTTTGGCCCAAAGAACCATCGGTTATGCGCAGCGGGAAGGGGCATTGCCGGTTGGAATCGAGGGCAGTTTTAATACCATTCTGGACGGGAAAAGGGATGATTTGCCCAAGCAACTTATGCTGCGTGTGCCCGGCGACATCTATATACCGATCAACGACCTTGCTGAAATAGAGCCCGCTTCCGGAGATGATGTGGTGACTACTTTGGACATCAATATTCAGGATGCTGCAGAAACGGCCCTGCTCAATGCCTGCGAAACCCACAATGCCGACCACGGTTGCGCAATTGTGATGGAAGTAAAGACCGGTAAAATCAGGGCGATGGCAAATATTGGCCGCACAGACATTGGCGGGAAAACAGGATACTGGGAAACCTATAATTACGCGGTAGGCGAACGGGTGGAGCCTGGTTCCATATTCAAACTTGCTTCTTTTATGGCGATGCTAGAGGAAGGGAAACTGAACAATTTTGATGAAAAAATACCTGTTTTCGAAGGGAAAGTAAAGATTTATGACGAAGAGCTTATTGATGCATTACCTCATGGACAAGATTCTATGACCGTTCGGCAAATCTTCGCACAATCGTCCAATGTAGGCACTGCCACCCTTACCATGAAGTATTTCAAGAGCAACCCGGGGGCTTTCGTGAAGCACCTTCGGGATTTCAATCTTGATATGGTAACAGGGATTGAGATTGGCGGTGAAGAAAATCCGATTTTGAAAAATCCGGCCGACCCCAAAAGCGAATGGAGTGGAACGACCTTGCCCTGGATGAGTATTGGTTATGAGATGCTGCTTACTCCATTGCAAATGCTCAGTTTTTACAATGCCGTCGCAAACGATGGGCGTATGATGAAACCATATCTCGTTCAGCGTACCGAGCATTACGGAGAGGTGATCAAAGAATTCCGGCCTTATACGGTAAAGCGAAGTATTGCCTCGCAAAACACCATAAGAAAAGCCAAAGAATTGCTGGTTGAGGTAGTCAGGTCAGGTACTGCACATAACATCTTAACCGACAACTATGGAATTGCTGGTAAAACCGGAACCGCGCAGTTGAACTACCACAAATTCAGGGCGTCCAAAGGCATCCGGCATCAGGCTAGCTTCTGCGGTTTTTTCCCAATAGAAAACCCTGTTTATTCCTGTATTGTGGTCATTAGCGAACCGGAACGCGGTGGTTACCATGGTGCAGAAGTGGCTGCCCCGGTCTTCAGGCAAATTGCTGACAAGTGCTTTGCAATGAAGGCTGAATTGCACAAGCCGATAAATGCTGACAAACCCATACCCTTGAAATACAGCCAGTTGCCGAGTTACGATGCGGGCTCAAAAACGGACATCCAGGGAAGCCTTAAATGGCTGGGGCTTGATTTCGATCCTGCTTCTGATGTGACAGACTGGGGCGTACTCATTGCCAGGGATAGCCTTGGGATCCAGATGCAAAACCGGGCAGTGGGCGATAAAAATATACCATCTGTAGTTGGCATGGGCTTGAAAGACGCGATTTACCTGCTCGAAAACCGAGGCTGCAGGGTGCGTGTAGAAGGGGTTGGTAAAGTGCGAAGGCAAAGCCTTGCCCCGGGGACAAGAGCCAGCGGACAAACATGTGTTTTGTTTTTGGAATAATAAACAACGATGCTATTAACTCATCTCCTGCAAAACCTGCAAGTGCTTGAAACACAAGGCAGCACGAACATCGAAATCGGTCAAATCCGGTTCGACAGTAGGGCTGTGCAATCTGGAGATGTGTTTGTGGCGGTGCGCGGCGCGGTAGTGGATGGGCATCAGTTCATTGACAAGGCGATAGAAAATGGAGCGGTGGCGGTTGTGCATAGTGAGGCGGTGACTCCAAGTCACCGCCTCACTACGGTCCGCGTCGCCGACTCCGCTGAAGCCCTGGGCCAAATGGCTTCCAACTACTACGGTAATCCTTCGGAAGAACTCGCTCTTGTCGGAATCACCGGCACCAACGGAAAAACGACCACGGTCACTTTGCTTTGGCAACTTTTTACGGCAGTGGGTTACAAATGTGGCCTTATTGGTACGGTCGAAAATAGGGTAGGGGAGGAGATCATCGCAAGTACCCATACCACGCCGGATGCAGTTCGAGTACACGAATTACTCCGAAAAATGGCGGATGCGGGTTGCAGCTATGTGTTCATGGAGGTTAGCAGTCATGCGGTGCACCAGCGTAGGATTGCCGGGGTGTATTTCACCGGCGGGGTGTTCACAAACCTGACCCACGATCATTTGGATTACCACAAAACCTTTGCAGAATACCGCGACGCCAAGAAAAAGTTCTTTGACGATTTGCCTAAAACGGCTTTTGCACTGACCAATGCAGATGATAAAAACGGCGCGCTCATGTTGCAAAACACCAAAGCCCGAAAAGCCGCTTATGGTCTGAAAACCCCAGCCAATTTCAAAGCGAAAATAATCGAAAATAGCCTCGAAGGGCTTCATCTGGAATTGGATGGGGCGCAAATACACGCGAGGATGATCGGTGAGTTTAATGCGTACAATCTCACTGCAGCATATGGCGTGGCAATGCTGTTGGCCGAGTTTACTAAACCTTCAAGGTTTAGTAAACTTGACTTACTCACCTCCCTCAGCAAACTTCCGGGAGCAGAAGGCCGGTTCGATCACATCAACCACCCTTCAAAACCCGGTTGTATCGGCATCATTGATTACGCACACACCCCTGATGCACTAGAAAAAGTGTTGGAAACCATCACCAAATTGAAAAAGAAAGTTTCGCGTGTCATCACTGTTGTGGGTGCAGGAGGCGACAGAGACAAGACCAAACGGCCGATTATGGCCCAAGTAGCAGCCCGGTTCAGCGACCAGCTCATCCTGACCAGTGACAACCCACGAACCGAAGACCCGGCAGCGATTTTGAAGGATATGGAGGCCGGATTGTATGCAGAGGGCAAGAAAAAAACGCTCAATATCCAAGACCGTGAGCAAGCCATCAAAACAGCCATTCGATTGGCCAGATCAAACGATGTGATTTTGGTAGCAGGAAAGGGCCACGAAAAATATCAGGATATACAAGGGGTGAAATATCCTTTCGACGATAAGCAGATGTTGTCGAAGTATTTTGAAGAGGAATAAGCCGGAGGTGCCCGCCTTCGCGCTATGCGCTACGGCGGGTAAACGGGTAAAGATAAAATAGTGGAGGGACTACTATTTTGATTTTGAGCAGGTTGCGGGGCGATGCAACATCGCCCCACAGCCAATTTGAAACCGAGATCAACTTTTCGAAAGTTCCAAACTTTCGAAAAGTTAAGAAAGTTAAACACCACAGTCATGCTTGTCCACCTATTTGAATATCTAAAAGAACATTACGACTTGCCGGGAGCAGGCCTGTTCAAGTTCATCTCGTTCCGGGCTGGATTGGCAATGCTTGTGTCCCTGCTGATTTCAATGATCATTGGCAAACGTATCATTGACTGGCTCAGAAGTTCTCAGATTGGTGAAACGGTGCGCGACCTGGGCCTTGCCGGACAAAATTTGAAAGCAGGCACACCCACCATGGGTGGAATAATCATCGTAGCAGCGACTCTGATACCTTGCCTGCTTTTAGCTCGACTCGACAATGTTTATATCCTTTTGATGCTTTTCAGCACGGTATGGATGTTTGCAATTGGTTTTTTGGACGATTATATCAAGGTCTTTAAAAAGGATAAACAGGGGTTGAAAGGCAGGTTTAAAATAATGGGTCAAGTGGGCTTGGGTTTGATAGTCGGCATTACGATGTTGATGAATGATGAAGTAGTTGTGCGTATGGAGCCCGAAGTAGCGGCCCTAAAGGGTTATGAAGTGACAGAAACGCTTTTTGTGAAAGACTTGACGGCGCCTAATTCCTACAAGGAAATGGTGTACGTAAAAGCACCAATCACCAATGTGCCTTTTTTTAAAAACAATGAACTTGACTATTCTCGCTTCCTGTGGTTTTTGGGCGATAACGCACGCGATCTGAGTTCGATTTTTTTTGTCCTGATGGTCATATTGGTCATTACCGCGGTGAGCAATGGGGCAAATCTTACGGATGGTTTGGACGGGCAAGCGGCGGGTGTTTCGGCCATTGTGATAGCAGCACTGGGGATGTTGTCTTACTTGAGCGGCAACTCGGTGGCTGCAGATTTTCTGAAGATATTCTATATCCCGTACAGTAGCGAATTGGTGGTTTTTTCGGCTTGCCTGCTAGGCGGATGTATCGGGTTTTTATGGTATAATGTGTTCCCAGCCCGGGTTTTTATGGGCGATACCGGTAGTTTGACTTTAGGCGGGATTATAGCGGCGCTGGCAATTGTGACTCGAAAGGAATTGTTGATTCCTGTATTGTGCGGTGTGTTTTTGGTTGAAAACTTGTCCGTGATTATTCAGGTATGGTACTTCAAATACACCAAACGGAAATACGGTGAAGGTCGGCGGGTCTTTTTAATGGCGCCCCTGCACCACCACTACCAAAAGAAAGGCTATCACGAGGTCACAATCTCAGTCCGCTTTTGGATCGTGCAGATTTTGCTGGCGGTGGCCACGATCATAACATTGAAAATCAGATGAAAAAACGACTCGTCATATTAGGCTCCGGTGAATCCGGCACAGGTGCGGCCCTGTTGGCCGAACACCTTGGCTATGACGTGTTCGTGTCAGATAAAGGTGCAATCAAGGCGGAGTATCAAGCGGAGCTCAATGCGGCGGGCATTCCCTGGGAGGAAAACCAGCACACCTTGGACAGGATTCTGAACGCCAGTGAAATAATCAAAAGCCCGGGCATTCCAGAAAAAAGTGAGGCGATGATAGCCGTGCGTGAAAAGGGCATCAATGTAATAGGTGAGATCGAATTTGGATTTCGCCATGCAGGCAAATGCCAGATCGTCGCCATCACAGGCTCAAACGGCAAAACGACTACAACAGAGTTGATCTACCACCTTTTGAAAACCGCCGGACTGGATGTACTTAAAGGTGGAAATGTGGGGAATTCATTTGCGCGGATGACAGTGGAAGATCTGATAAGCCGCAGAACCGCAAAGGCACAGAGGATTTTCGTGCTGGAGCTTTCAAGTTTCCAACTGGATGATATTCAAAAGTTTCGGCCAAAAATTGCCATACTGCTAAACATCACACCAGATCATTTGGATCGATATGATTACAAACTTGAAAACTACGCAGCCTCAAAATTCAGGATTACAATGAATCAAGGGCGCGGCGACAAGTTCATTTACAACGGGTTTGACCCGATCGTGAAAAGTTATGCGGCGGCTTCAAGTCACCGCCTGACTTCCACGGGACCCAAACATATCGCCATCCGAAAAGGGATTTTTAAAAACGGCCAGATCAAGGTCGGGAAAGATTCCTTCAGCATGACAAATTCTGCCCTGCGTGGCCCGCACAATATGTTTAACGCCGCTTGTGCCATTCACGCGGCGCTGTTGTTAGGCGCAGACAAGGGCGCAATTCAGAAAGGTTTGAACACGTTCGTGCCGCCGCCCCACCGATTGGAAGTTGTGGCAGAAACCGGTGGTGTAACCTGGATAAACGACTCGAAAGCAACCAATGTGGATTCGGTTTTCTATGCCCTGCAGGCGATGGATACGCCGACGGTGTGGATCGTTGGTGGCCAGGACAAGGGGAACGATTATGCGCCACTCTTGAAATTGGTGAAAAAAAAGGTGAAGGCCATCGTCTGCATGGGCGTGGATAATTCAAAGTTAATCACAGTGTTTGGCAAAATGAAAAAGCCGATGGTAGAAACTAAAAGTGCAAAGGAAGGAGTGTCAGCAGCAGCAAGTTTAGCGAAAAAAGGAGACACCGTATTGCTCAGTCCTGCTTGTGCAAGTTTCGATTTGTTCAAAAATTATGAAGATCGTGGGGAGCAGTTCCGGGCAGCAGTTTTACAAATCATCCAATTAAATAATTAACCATCAATGCCAATTATCGCACTTGAAATGGAACGTTTACGAAATCCTTACTCCGGATTGGGGCAATATTGCCTCCAATTAGGGCACGCTTTTGCTGCCAGGCAGTCGGCGCAGGACCTGGGTTTTGTATGTCTGCTTCCACAAGAGCGGATGGGCGAGTTTGGGCACAATTTGGGCTATAAAGCAGTAAAACCCTGGCACAAAATACTGGGGCCTTCTTTGGGGGAATCAGTGTGGCATTGTTTGCACCAGGATTCGGAATACATGCCCCGCAGTCGGAAAACGCCATTGGCCATCACCTTTCACGACCTGAATTTTCTGGAAAGACCAGATTATTCAGCGACTAAAAAGAGCCGCATCTTGGCAGGCTTGCAAAGAAAAATAAATCGCGCTAAAGGCCTGGTTTACATATCCGAGTATGTGAAGCAGTCAGTACACCGGAATTTGAACGTAAGCGCCATGATCATGGAACGAGTGATTTACAATGGAGGAAGTTCCACCAAGATCCAGGCCACAAGCAAAAATTCACCTGCTTTCGGCAAGCCTTCCATGAGAAATACCTCCAAAATACAAAGCCCATTTTTCTTCTCCATCGGCATTCACCCCAAGAAGAATTATCATGTTTTGATGCCGATTTTGAAGGAGTTTACAGCATACAAATGGTTCATTGCCGGTCCGGATAGTCGTGGGTATAAGGCCCGTATTGAACAAGAGGCCCTAAAATATGGTGTAGCCGACCGGATTGAATTCTGTGGGCCAGTTGACGAGGAAGCGAAATGGGGGTATTACGCCAATTGTACCGCACTCTTGTTCCCATCGCTTGCTGAAGGTTTTGGATTGCCCGTTGTAGAAGCAATGTCGTTGGGAAAGCCCGTCTTTCTGTCCGACCGAACCAGCCTTCCGGAAATTGGCGGCACCGAAGCCTATTATTTCAAAGATTTTGAACCCCAAACTATAACCACAACATTCAAAGAAAGCATGACAAACTTTGAAAATGATCTGGAAAAACCAAAAAGATTGAAAGCCTGGGCATCCCAATTTACCTGGGAAAAAGCTGCCACCCAATACCTGGAATTTTATCAGGAACTATTAAATAACCAATAACCAATCAACCAATAACCAATCAACTAACCACCAACCATGTCACTCGGCAACCGCATAGCAGCAGAACTTAGGGGCGATCGAACCATCTGGATGATCGTAGCCGTGCTGAGCTTGTTCAGCATTTTGGCCGTGTTCTCGTCCTCAGGTTGGGAAGCATGGCGCAGCCGTGGAGGCAATACAACGAGCATCCTTGTGGGGCATGCAGTGAAGCTGGCTTTTGGGCTTTTTTTGGTGTATCTCTGTCATTTGATCCATTATCGGCGCTATCAGCAGTTTGCGCGCCCTATGCTTATCCTGACGATACCGCTGTTGGTTTTCACTTTGTTTTTTGGAACAAACATTAATGATGCAAACCGATGGATAAGTTTTGCAGGCATAAGTTTTCAACCATCCGAGATGGCAAAAATTGCGCTGATCATCTATGTAGCGCGTGTTTTGACCCTCAAACAGGAATATATCACCAGTTTAAAACAGGCTTTTTTCCCAATAATCATCCCAGTAGTATTGGTGTGTGGGCTTATCGCCCCATCAAACTTGAGTACGGCCATGATCTTGTTTGGCACTTGCATTTTGTTGATGTTCATGGGGCGTGTAAGCGGTCAATACATAATTATGATGATGGTGCTGGGCGCCCTGGTTTTTACCATACTGGTAGGCATTGGCAAAATCTATCCCGAACTCGACCTGGTTCGGGTGAACACCTGGGAAAAACGGGTCGAAACATTCTTGCACGATGAAGACGGCGGATACCAGGTGCAACAGGCTAAAATCGCTATTGCCAAAGGCGGCATTTTTGGCAATGGGCCGGGTAACTCCATGATGCGCCATTACCTGCCCTATTGCAACGCAGACTTCATTTATGCCATTATTTGTGAGGAATACGGCCTGGTTGGCGGCACAATAGTGCTGGCGCTTTATGTGCTCTTGTTTTTGCGAAATGTTCGCCTGGTTACCCAAAGCCCAAAGGCATTTGGGGCATTTTTAGCCATTGGATTGAGTTTGATGTTGACGGTTCAGGCACTTGCCAACATGGCGGTCAACCTTAATCTCGTGCCAGCTACAGGCTTGACCCTGCCGCTGGTTTCGATGGGAGGCACTAGCGTAATGTTCAGTTGTATTTCGCTGGGAATGATTTTGAGTGTGTCGAAATATATCGAAAGCCTGGAATGAGGAGAACGGAGCAAAACGGATAAACGACCTGTAAAATCGGTGTTCAAAAAAATCGGTGTTCAAAATCAACATTCCTAAGCGTTGTGAACTATCAAAATCTAAAAATACTCATAACAGGCGGCGGCACCGGCGGCCACGTGTTCCCGGCCATCGCCATCGCGGATGCTATAAAAAAATTGCAGCCTGAAACGGAATTCCTTTTTGTGGGTGCAATTGGTAAAATGGAAATGGAGCGTGTCCCTAAAGCGGGATATGTCATTGAAGGGCTTAACATCGCCGGGTTTCAAAGAGGGATGAGTTTAAAAAACCTTTCGTTTCCGGTCAAGTTGCTCAGAAGCCTGTGGAAGGCACGGAATATTATCCGGAAGTTTCAGCCCGATGTTGTGATCGGAACAGGGGGGTTTGCGAGTGGGCCGGTTATGCGGGCAGCACAAAAGGCGGGTATTCCAACGCTGATTCAGGAGCAGAATTCATACGCCGGAGTGACGAACAAAATACTGGGAAAAAAGGCATCCAGAATTTGTGTAGCCTATGACCACATGGAGCAGTTTTTTCCTCAGGAAAAAATTGCATTTACAGGCAATCCTGTCCGGTCAGACATTTTGAAACTGGAAGGAAAGCGCCAGGAGGCCCTTGAATATTATGGTCTTGAACCGGAGAAAAAAAACATAGTCGTTATAGGCGGCAGCCTTGGGGCAAGGACTTTGAATATTGCAATGCGTGACAATGTGGAGTTTTTTGAAAAACATACCGAGGTACAAGCGATTTGGCAGTGCGGCAAATATTATGAATACGAATACACTGCAATGGAAACCGCCAAATTGCCCAATGTCAAGTGTCTTGGGTTCATAGACAGAATGGATTTGTTGTATGCAGCGGCAGATGTAATTATTTCAAGGGCAGGGGCATTGAGTATCAGTGAATTGTGTTTGGTTGGCAAGCCGGCAATTCTGGTCCCTTCGCCAAACGTGGCTGAGGACCATCAAACCAAAAATGCGCTTGCCCTGGTAGAAAATGGTGCAGCCCGGATTATCCGCGATGGCGATGCGGTGGAGAAAATGTTGCAAGAAGTATTGCTGATCCTTGAAAATGAGGCACTTGCATTCAGCCTTGGTGAAAGCATTCGGCAGTTGGGAAGACCAAATGCAGCGGAGGCGATTGCCAATGAAGCACTTAAATTGATCGATAATAAACCCTCATAAATCCACATAAAGAAAAAAACATGAAAATCAATATTCTAATCATCGCGCTCACAATCATGAGCATTCTGGCCTGCAAAAAAGTCAACGACAAAAACCCCGCATTGCTCGGCAAGTGGCAAGGTACGGAGTGGCTGATCATGGACAAGCCCAGCAATCTGGACGCTACACTGGTACAATTTGAATTCTGGGAAGATGGCAGATTTTCGGCAATGTTTGCCGATCAGTTGAAAGCAGGGGTCTGGCGTACTGAAAAAGACAAACTCTACACCAAGGAAACCGGGAAAGAAGAGATCATGGTGAAATTGTTGAAATATGATGCAGTTGCCCTGGAGTTTGAAATGAATCGCGGCGGGCAGAAAGAGATTTTGAAACTGGTTAAAAAGTAGTCAATGGAAAATCAAGATATACGGTGGATACAACGGTTCCAGAACTACCGCAAGGCACTTGCCCGACTGCGATTGGCAGTGATTTTAAGCCAAGAAAGGGAATTGACAGATTTGGAGGAGCAAGGACTCATTCAGGCTTTTGAATTTACACATGAATTGGCTTGGAAAACCATGAAGGACTTTTTGGAGGACAAAGGAATATCTAACCTAATAGGATCAAAAGATTCGACGAGAAATGCATTCCGAGAAGGTTTAATTACTGATGGTGAGGGCTGGATGGAAATGATAAACAGTCGCAACATAACCTCTCACACGTACAATGAAGAAGTAGCAGAGGAAATAGCAGAGGACATACTCGAGCAATACTTTGATCTTTTTGAAGCATTTGAGCAAAAGATGGAACAATTGCGCTCAGGCGAACAAGGCACATTTTTCAAGTAAAACACTATGAGGTTCGGATTGAAAGATACAGTCATCGAAAAACTCAACGCAGTCTTCGGCAAGCATCCCGAAGTTGAACGAGTTATTGTGTATGGCTCGAGGGCAAAAGGCAATTTCAAGAACGGTTCTGATATTGACTTGACTATGGAAGGTGAGTACCTCAATCTTTCTAAACAATACAAGATCGAAAACGAGATGGATGATTTGCTGCTTCCCTATATGATTGATCTTTCTATAATGAAGCAAATCCAAAACCCAGATTTGTTAGACCACATAGCCCGAGTAGGGAAAGTTTTTTACCAAAAGGAACCTTCTAAAAAACAGATAGAAAACATTGCAGAAATGGAATTCAACGCAATCAAAAAAATCTACTTCATCGGCATAGGCGGCATCGGCATGTCGGCCCTGGCTCGCTACTTCCGCCTGCATGGCGCGGAGGTGCATGGCTACGACCGCACGGAAACGGAGCTGACCCGTGCACTCGCTTCCGAAGGAATGCAGGTGCATTACGAAGACGATGTGAAGCAGATTCCCCAGGGCGTTGATTTGGTGGTCTGGACCCCCGCTGTTCCAAAAGACCATGCTGAACTGAACTGGTTTATTGAACGAAACTACCCGCTGAAAAAACGCGCTGAAGTGCTGGGCATCATAAGCCGTGCCAAGAAGTGCGTGGCTATAGCTGGCACCCATGGCAAAACGACCACCTCGATCATGGCAGCCCATCTGCTCCGAGCTTCGGGTGTGGATGCCACGGCTTTCGTGGGTGGAATTTCTGCCAACCTCGGTTCCAATTTTGTACAAGGCAAAAGTGATTGGGTAGTGGTAGAAGCCGACGAGTATGACCGCAGTTTTCTGCACCTCAGTCCAGACGTAGCTGTTTTGAACTCACTTGACCCCGATCACCTGGACATATACGGCACGCCGGAGGCTGTGGTAGATTCGTACAAACAGTTTGCACGGCAAATAAAACCAGGTGGAAAATTGATTTACAAGCACGGCTTGCCCCTGGAAGACGTGGCAGAAGAACTGCTTGCATCAGGCCGGTACGTGTTCACTTTTGGCATTGAAGAAGGTTATTACGAAGCCTACAATGTACGTGTAGAAAATGGCCAAACGGCATTCGGACTGAAGTCAAGCATTTTTGATTGGAGCGATTTGCGCTTAAATTATCCGGGCGACCATAATGTGCTAAATGCAACGGCGGCCATCGCGGCAACCCTCGCAGCCGGTGGTTTTTCAACAAGTTTGAAGGCTGCTCTGGAAGGGTTCAAAGGGGTTAAACGCCGCTTCGAGACCATTGTAAAAACAGCTGAAACGGTATATGTGGACGATTACGCCCACCATCCGGCAGAACTTGAAGCGACCATACAGGCAGCCCGTTCGCTTTACCCGGGTAAGCGGCTTACAGGAGTTTTCCAACCACACCTGTTCACGCGCACGCGAGATTTCGCCGATGGGTTTGCTACAGCCCTGGACAAACTGGATGAGTGCCTTTTGTTGCCAATTTACCCGGCCAGAGAGTTGCCGATTCCAGGGGTGACCTCTGAAATGCTTTTGGATAAAATGACTTTAAAAAACAAACAATTAGTGCAAAAAAACGAATTGCTCCAGCAACTTAAAATCCGCCAACCTGTGATTTTGCTAACCATGGGTGCGGGGGATATTGACACACTTGTGGAACCAATAAAGCAAATGATAAATGAGGCTTAACCAATCTTTATTTGTCGTTTTTGAGCATTCTCACCAACAATATTGGTGGAGATCACTACAGTTACTAATGAAAAATTTGAAATCTACGTGTCTAATGCTAACGGTTTTATCGCTGCTCTTCGCAAGCTGCGAAACGACACACCCCTCAAGCGAAAAAGGCAAGACACCTATTAGCATTGATATGTGGCTTAGCACCAACGAGATTGCTTACGATAAAGCTTTGATCGGATTTCTTAAAGTGAAAAACAATTCGAAGGATACTTTGAAATTAACCAATGAAGCATTTGGCTTCAAATGGCCTTCTGATTATAGTGGAATTACCCTTGGGGAGCAATTTTTTGTGCTTGAGCCTTATGGTACTATTTTTCGGTCAATTAATTATTCATTAGATACTGAAAGAATAAAAATGGCTAGTGACACAATTGCAATACAGTTAGAGTGTAAAATAAATGGCCTAGTTGAAAAGAGCGCAACAAAATGTCAAGTTATTCACGCAATTCCCAATACCAATGAACCTGATCATTTGGCATTTCTTAAAATCTTAAATACTCGTGGCACAACAAAACCAATTGTAGATTTTTTGCAAACAGATGAATTTCAGAACTCAAAATATTATCTCACCGTACTTAAACTTTATCTGTATTCAATTGAATACTATGAGTTGAATTATAAAAACGAAACCTCAGCAAAGTATTTAATTGACCTTATTGAATCTGGAGAAACTGACCAACAAGAAAAGGAGTTTCGATTGTGGCAGTTAGGTGAATTCTATTGTAAAACGCCTTTGAAAGATAAGGTTGAAGGATTTATTTCCAGGATGAAAAATTATCAAAACCAAGCAAAAGCAGCAATTGCTAAGTGTAAAACAAAACAATAAACAACCAAAATCTGAAATGCTTCGTATCCCGCGCATTCCATATACCCGCCTTGCCTGGCTGCTGTTCCTTTTCATCGTCGGGATGATCTGGTATATAGCCCGAAATCGCAAGGCAAATACTTTTGCCGAAGGGCTGGAGGTGAAGGTTACGGATTTGCGGGGCGGAGACAAACTGATCAGCGAACGGGATATACACAAGGTACTTCTGACAGCCTTTGGAAGCGACCTTGAAAATTCAGATTTCTCCACACTGGAAGTGGAGCGTATGGAACGGGTATTAGAAGCAGACCCTTTTGTGAAGAATGCGGATGTATATATTGACCAAAACGATATTGTCCACATCAACATACAACAACGAGAGCCATTGGTTCGTGTGCTCGACAATAACAAAAACAATTACTACCTGGATGAAATGGGGAAGAAAATGCCGCCCTCAAAAAATTTTGCAGCACGTGTCATTGTGGCAACAGGAAACATTTCGCCTTATACCCCGGAATTCCTTGAAAGGCGAAAAAGCAGTTTGAAAGACCTGTTTTATATCACACAGACCCTGCTGGCCGATGAGTTTTTAAAATCCTTCATCCAGCAGATCCATGTGAACAACGCAGGCGAATTTATCCTGGTACCATTAATTGGAAATCAAAAAATTGTACTGGGTTCGGCCCGAAAACTGGATGATAAATTGAACCGATTGAAGATTTTTTACCAGCAAGGAATGCCGTACGAGGGTTGGAGAAAATATGAAACGATCAACTTGAAATACAGTGGGCAAGTGGTTTGCAAGAGATGATTTCGACGGTGTGGGTCACATCGGTGTTCAAACGGAGCCTAATAGAACCCTGAAATGACCGAAACCGCCGACACTACCGAAAAACATTTTGACACAAAAAATTTGACACAAAATATTTAAAATATAAATACCTTTGACGCGGGAAAGAGTTTCGATCGCCGAGAAGGTATTGTGAACAAAAATAACACCGAAACTCAAAACTTTTAAATTCAACACATTATGACGGAGTTTATCCCACAACCCCACGATGTGATCGTCGCCTTAGACATTGGGACGACAAAAGTCTGCTGCCTCGCCGGGCGTAAAAACGCGCACGGCAAACTCGAAATCGTCGGAATCGGCAAAGTCGAAAGCGCGGGTGTACTGCGCGGCGTGGTCTCCAACATCGAAAAAACCGTTGGCGCCATCCGCGAAGCCGTGGAAATCTGCGAGCGCAATGCCCGTATGAAGTTCCGCACCGTACATGTTGGCATTGCCGGACAGCACATCAAAAGTCTGCAACATCGTGGCATTCTTACCCGCGAAAGCGATCATACCGAGATCGCCAACCGCGACATTGACCGCCTTGTGAACGACATGTTCAAACTCGTGCTGCCGCCTGGCGACAAGATCATTCACGTCTTCCCGCAAGAGTTCACTGTGGACTCTGAGCAGGGCATTGCCGACCCGGTCGGCATGTGCGGCGTGCGCCTGGAAGCAAATTTTCACATCATCACGGGGCAGATCACTGCCGTCAACAACATCTCACGGTGTATCGAAAAGGCCGGACTTAAGATCGCCGACCTTACCCTCGAACCCATCGCCAGCGCCGACGCAACCCTCAGCGAAGAGGAGAAACAAGCCGGCGTGGCACTCGTGGACATAGGCGGCGGCACCACCGACATAACGGTATTTCACGAAGGTATTATCCGACACACGGCGGTCATTCCATTTGGCGGCAACGTCATCACAGCCGACATCAAGGAAGGCTGCACCGTGATGCAACCGCAGGCTGAAAAACTCAAGGTGAAATTCGGTTCAGCGCTCACCAATGAGGTGTATGACAACCGAATTATCACCATTCCAGGGCTTAAAGGCCGTGATCACAAAGAGATCAGCGAAAAAAACCTTGCCCGAATCATTCAGGCACGAATGGAAGAAGTGCTCGACTATGTGCTTTGGGAAATTCGCCGAAGTGGTTACGAACGCAAACTCATCGGTGGGGTCGTGCTCACTGGCGGTGGTGCGCTTCTGGCAAATACAGACAAACTTACTGAACTCCACACAGGCATGTCTTGCCGCATTGGAGTCCCGGTAGAACACCTGGCGCACGGATATCATGAGTCTGTCAGCAGCCCGATTTTCAGCACAGCCATTGGTTTGCTTTTGCGGGGCCTGCAAGACATTGACCTCTTGAATGCCGAAATGCGGGAAGAAGCAACTGCTTCGAGCGATAATCGGGAACCTTCCAACGTTTCGGAAGAAAAGGGCCCGACTTGGTTCGATAATGTTTTCAAAAAGACCAAGGAGTGGTTCGAAGCAGAGCCCGATATGGACTTTGAGAATACAAAAACTAAATAGGGTGTAAGGGTTACCTGTGCAAAGGACCAAGTGTTCCTGAACAGGTGACTTTGAATACCCTTTATTCGTCTGGCGCCTCAAAGCTGTCTGACGATCAACATTCGATAACTCATTAAATTACAAGATTATGTTGTTCGACCTTCCGAAGGATGAACCTTCAATCATAAAGATCATTGGCGTAGGTGGTGGCGGTAGCAATGCCGTGACCCACATGTACAAACAAGGCATCGTCGGCGTGGATTACGCCATCTGCAACACTGACGCACAAGCCATGAACCTCAGCCCGGTACCCACCAAAATTTCCCTAGGCCAAATCCTCACCGAAGGACGCGGCGCCGGCAGCAAGCCCTCAGTGGGCAAGCAAGCCTGCATCGAGAGTATCGAAGAGATCAAGCGATTTCTCGAGGATGGAACCAAAATGGTTTTCATCACCGCAGGCATGGGTGGCGGCACAGGAACCGGCGCTGCCCCTATTATTGCAAAAACAGCCCAGGAACTGGGCATTCTTACCGTCGGTATTTGTACCCTTCCCTTCACGTTTGAAGGCAAAATCCGAGTCGGTAACGGCATGGAAGGATTGGAAGATCTGCGCAAAAACGTGGACTGTCTCGTAATAATCAGCAACGATAAATTGCGCGACATTTATGGCAACCTGACCATTTCTGCAGCCTTCAGCGAGGCCGACAATATCCTTTGCACGGCTGCTAAAGGAATCGCTGAGATCATCACGGTGCCCGGTTACGTAAACGTTGATTTTGAAGACGTGAACACCACCATGCGTGGCTCCGGGGTGGCCATCATGGGCACTGCCTGCCTTGATGGCGAAAATCGAGCCTTCCGCGCGGCCGATGAAGCGTTGCGTTCGCCGCTGCTCGAAGACAATGACATCTTTGGAGCAAAAAACATCCTGGTGAACATCACTTCTGGCGCAAAAGAAGCCACCATGGATGAGATCTTTGAGATCACGCAGTTTGTACAGGAGAAAGCGGGTGAAAACGCCAACCTCATCTGGGGTAACTGCTTCGACGAGCGGCTGGGCGAAAAACTTGCCGTTACGATCATCGCCACGGGCTTTGAGGCCAGCGAGCGCCGCAACCCGCTCCAGGCGGGTCAAAAATCTGCACAGCCCAATGAACGGCAAGTTGTCCATCTCGACGAGGAGGGACTTGGAAAAAAGAACCAGCCTTCTCTCTTTACGATTACGTCTGATGAGCCGTATACCCCGGTGGACGAGAAGGCAGCCAGCGCACTCGAATTTGAGTTCGACAATATCCGGGAATCAGTGGACAAGATTCGCAGGACGGCTCCGGTGAATAACGACCCTTACCTCCGTGAGGAAGAAGAGGAGATTTCGCCTGAAGAGCGCCGCCGCCGAATTGAAGAGGCCCAGCGCCGCCGCCAGGACGCCCTTGCCCGGCCTATCAATGTGGTAAAGCTTTCATCGCCACAGACCATCATTGACCTGGAGAGTCAGCCAGCGTACCTGCGCCGCAGCGTAAATCTTGACGATGTACCGGATTCAGAAAAGCAGGAAATGTCCAACTGGACCATCTCGCTCGAGGAAGAAGGCGAGATCAAAGTGGGCGGCAACTCGTATTTGCACGAAAACGTAGATTAAACTATGAACTATGATCTATGAACTATGAACAGTAAAAAGTTCATACATCATAGTTCATAGTTCATACATAAAAAAAGAATATTTCTGCTAAGTTCAGCGGCCTCGGTGTGTGGGACATCGGGCCGCTTTTTTTATTGTACCGGGGGCTTTAGCCGCAGGAACGCTGTGACGAAGCAGGAGATTTGGGTGTCTCGTAAGTGGTAGTATGGCCTTTAGGCCGTCAGGACAAGGGGCATTTATGCCACTAATAATTCAATCTGCGCCGTAAACGGCGCACTTCCCGACGGCCTAAAGGCCATACTACCACTTGTGAAACACCCAAATCTTTCTCTAAATCAAAGCCCGACAAACAAATCATCCATGGTCAGGGAGGCATCCACCAAACCGAGGCTGTGTTGGTTTTCTTTCACGCCAAAAGTAGTAATCATGGTCAGAAAAACCTGTTTCCGGGTGCCGGTGGCTTTTCTAAAAGTCGCCATTTTATTCCGATAATCCATCGCCATTGCCTTGTCAATAATGACCTCAGCACCATAGAATTTTACTTCGCAAATATTGATAACATGGTCGTTTCGGTCAATCAGTAAGTCGAACTGAATGCCATCTTCCCCTTCGTTTCCTTTTTTTAAAAAAGACGAAGCGGTGGAATAAACACCGGAAATACCCAGTGCCTTTTTGATTTGCGGAAGGTGTTTGAAGCAAAGGTTTTCAAAAGCATAGCCCGTCCAACTGATGTATGCCTGTGTTTTGCTCAATTGTTGCCAACTACCAGCACCCTCCTGCCGGTTGTTTTCCATGAACTGTAGGAAAAACAGCGAAAATTCATCTGTAAGACGGTAAAGGCTGTCCTTTTTTTTCTTCCCAAAAGGTTGATAGATAGAAATAAATCCAGAATGCAGCAGTTCGATGATAACCGTTGAAGCACCTCCTCCTTCCGTCAGGCGGCTGTTTTGCACGATTTCCGAACGGGTCAGGCCTTTTTGTTTGCCCGCCAAAGCCCTGATGACTCTTACATGAGCATCTGAATTTTCAAAGAGGGAAGCGTATAATTTGGGAAACTCATCCCAAAGCAGCCCGTTTTCAGAAAAACAGATAGCATCTATATTTTGGGCGGCGCTTTTCCCAGGTTCGATTGCATCCAAATAATGTGGCACGCCTCCTATGGCCATATAAAGGTGGAGGATTTGGTATCGGTCGAAGTGGAGATTTTTTGCTTTGAAAAATTGTTCCGTGGCTGCCAGGTCAAAGGGTTTCAGGAGTATTCGTTTCGTAATACGGTTATGAAGCCCCCCTTTATCGTGAACGACATTTTTTATCATCCACGACGCCGCTGAACCACAGATTACCACGACTATGGCTTGGTCTGTCGCCCAGCTATTCCAAAACCAACTTAATCCTTTTAAAAATCCGGATTTGTGTGTGGCAAGCCAGGGCAGTTCGTCGAGAAATACAATCGTTTTCCGCTGCTTTTTCTTCAGTTCCAGCATTTTGGACAACAGATAGAAAGCTTCAAGCCAGTCTTTCGGCTCTGTCATCGGGAAACTGCCCCGGGAGGATTTGGAAATTTGGAGCATGAAATTCCGCAATTGCTCTCGGCGAGTGGCGTGTTGGATACCGGTAATTTCGAAATCAATCCTGTCCTGATAGACCGATTTTACTAGAAAAGTCTTCCCTACGCGCCGCCTGCCGATTACGGAAACCATTTCCGCTTTGGACGAGGACAAGGCGTTTTCCAATATTTTTTTTTCTTCGAGCCTGCCAATTAAAGGAGTACGCTTCATATATCAAAGGGATTGATCGCGAAATCTATGCTATTTCGAGTATTTTTCGCAATATATTAGAATTTATTGGTCGCGAAATCTAGGCAAATGTAAATACTTTTCGCAAACAATAGGCAAAAAAATGGTTGCAAAAAGGGAGGATACATAACAATTCAAGCCAGATGCAATACATTTGCCTTCAAACGAAGCAGCCAACCCTCACCAATGAACATCTTCATCGCCTTTGCCAACCAGGACCGCGACGTGCGCGACAAATTGCTCCGGCAAATGAATCTCGTCAAAGACCGTCAGGGCTGGAACATCTGGTAGGCCAAAGAAATCAAAGCCGGAGAGCGCTGGGACGACGAAATCAAGCAGCGGCTCATGGATTCCGAGGTCGTGATACTGCTGCTGAGTACCGACTTTTTCAATTCCAAGTATATTGTTGAAACAGAATTGCCCAAAGTAGTGGAGAAACACAAAATGGGTGATTGCCAGATCATCCCGGTCATTGCCCGGGTATGCCACTGGAAGGATACGCCTTTTGGGGAGTATGCTGAATTGGGGGATATCCAGGCCTTGCCGGTGCGGGAGAAGCCTATTATGTCCAAGGGACATTGGGACAACGAGGATGAGCCGTACTATGAAGTAGTAAAGGGGATTATTGACGCTATTGCAAAGCGGAGGAAAAAAGAACCTAAACCTATCTCTATACCATCACCGCCGACTTCTATCAAATTTCGCCGGTACCCAATGTACGCACTTGTCATTTTTGCAGTATTGATTTTGGGATGGTGTGGCTGGCAGAAATTTGGGAGGGTGAGCGAATCTCAACTTTCAGGAAGTTTGGCTGCTGATACAACAGATAAGTTCAGAAAAGGAGAATCGGAAACCATTTCAGATAATAAACTGGGTCAGCCCTCATCATCTGAAATGCCTAAAACAACTATCGCATTCGAAAGCCTCGGATACCATTTTGGTGCAGTTAAACAGGGCGAAGTTGTCAAGCACATTTTTAAGTTTAAAAATACTGGCGATAAACCGCTTCTTATAAGTAACGCCAGAAGTGATTTCGTGGGCATGGGAGTGGCTTGGGCAGGTAATTCCATTCCTCCAGGTGGTACTGGTGAAATTAAGGTGGAGTGGGACACAAAACGTTGGCCTGGTGCACAGTCCAAGCGAGTGACAATAATTGCCAATACAAACCCGGTCGAAACTCACCTTGAAATCTTTGGTGAGGTTAAGAAGTTGCATTAATATTCCGCCTCGCCTTGTCTTTCTCCATCGCAATGATAGACGTTTTTTCGGGCATGGACTTCTCCTCGCCGCGCTTGCTTTTTCTGACCAAATGCCCCACAGCGCGGAACGCCAAGCTCCAACAAATCCCCTTTGACCTAAGCACCTATCCCACGCCTTGTCATTCTGTCGGAACCCGTCCGCATCAAGTGTGCTTTGCTTGAGTGCTTGCACATACACAAAACTCAAAAAGGCAAATACTCGGGGTACGCGCTCTTGATGCGGACGGGTTTGTCAAAATGACAAGCCTTGGCTACTCGGGTTGGCAAGAAAAGGCGATTTTATGTTATTCTCAATCCCAAAAACTAGGAATTGCCAATCCCTTCCCCCTATTTTTGTACCCACAACCACGTCAAAATATGACAACAGAGGCAAAGCAAAATACGATCATTCGCCACATCGTACAGACAACGGATACCAAAGTTTTGGATCAGGTACTTTCCTTATTGAGGGGTAAACAAGATAATGCCCAAAGCGATTGGTGGCAACAAATCACGGATTATGAGCGTGACCTTTTGCTTCGAGGAGCTGCTCAGGCATCTGAAGGGAAAACAAAGCCCCATGCTAAGGTCGGGCATCGCATCCGCGAAATCATTGAAAAACATAGTCAATCCGAACAGTGATGCTCGCCGCTTACCATATAAACAATACCTTCGCAACACCATGCCAAGAAAAGACACCTATCACGAGGCAGTTCGCATCGCGCTCGAAAAAGAGGGCTGGACTATCACCGACGACCCATTGACGGTGCAAGCTGGGAACAAAGAATTTTACATTGATCTTGGCGCGGAGATCCCAGTAATTGGTGCTGAAAAGGATGGAAGGATAATTGCAATCGAAGTAAAGTCTTTGATTGGAAGAGCTTTTATTTTTGACTTCTACCAATCATTGGGACAGTTTCTCGTCTATCGTCATGCGCTTGAAAAATCCGACCCAAAGAGGGTTTTGTATCTGGCGATACCCCAAAAAGCCCATACTGAACTTGCTCAAATAGAAATTTTTCAAGAAATCTGGAATGTTTTTTCTGTAAATTTGCTTATTTTTGATGCTCAAAACCATGTTTTAATGCAATGGATAAAAAATTAAAGTACGAAAAAGCAATCCTCTCATTTTTGAATGACTATGCCCGCATCAAACCAGTCAACTGGCGGACGGCTGAGAACCAAGTCGTATCAGACCGGGAAAATCACCACTATCAGTTGGTGCGGCTGGGGTGGAAGGAAGGTCAATTTGTTCATTTTGTAGTCTTCCATTTTGACCTTATTGGAGATAAAGTATGGGTGCAACAGAACCATACTGATTTGCCCGTCGCGGACGAATTGGAAGACTTGGGAGTTGACCCAAATGATATCGTGTTTGCTTTCATGGAGTCTGAGTGGAAGCCCAATACGGCTGCTCTAGCATGAGGGTGGCTGACCAACTCGCCAAACGGGGTATCCCCAAAAGTGATGTCGTGATAGCATTTCAACTTCCTTACGCCCGAAAGGAGATGGAGGGATATGCCATAGCGTGAAAATCTACCCCCCCCTCTTCTTCGGTGCCCGCTTGATCGGCTTCTTGTACTTCATATCCCGCATGAATTTTGTCTTGTTCCCTTTATTTACTTTCAGGTTTTTTGCTTTCTTTTCATGGAACGCTCCTGTGGGCTTAGGAGGCAGTTTGAGTTGGATCTCAGGCCCGGAATAGCGCTCACTTTCAATGAGTTGATCCGAGATCTTCAGGTCTTCAGGCAAAGGCGCTTCCGGTATTTCCTTGTCCATTAATGCTTCGATCGCATCCTGGTATGGGCGCTCGTTTTCGGTGGCAAACAACACAGAAGCCCCATCCCGATCGGCACGACCGGTACGGCCAATTCGGTGGATATAGGTTTCAGGGTCAGTAGGGGTATCCACATTGATAACGTGCGTTACATCGGATACGTCGAGGCCGCGTGCCAGAAGATCGGTGCAGATGAGTCCCCGGCACTGCCCTTTCTCAAATGCCGCCACGGCATTCAAGCGAAAATTCTGCGATTTATTGGCGTGAACGATCTCAAACTGTTCCGGGAACCGTGCATCCAATTGTTTGTGAATGACATCGGCTATGCGCTTGGAAGGGCCAAAGATCAGGACCTTTTGCATGGATTCGTCGGTGGCCAGCAGCTGTTCAAGCAAGTTGAGTTTGGTGTAAAAATTGGGCAAATGATATACCCTTTGTTCGATCCGCTCTAAAGGCGTTCCTGCCCGTACAGCCTCCACAATTACAGGTCCTTTGAAAAAGGTCTGGATCAAGTCGTCCACCTCTTCCGACATGGTGGCGGAGAAAAGCAGGGTTTGGCGTTTGGTGGGCAGGAGGTCGAGGATATTGGTCAGTTGAGTCCGAAACCCGAGACTGAGCATTTCGTCCATCTCGTCTATCACAAACTGTTTGACCTGTTTAAGTTTCAAATATCCGCTCAAGGCCAGATCCATCAGGCGACCCGGTGTGGCTACCAGGATGTCCAAACCGTTCACTACCAATAGTTTTTGTGTATTGATATTGGTGCCGCCATACACACCTTCCACGCGGAGGTTCATATAAGCCGTCAGTTTTCGGGCATCGGCAACCAACTGTACTACCAATTCCCGGGTTGGCACCACGATCAAGACCCGCGGCTCTTTTTGGCTGGAAAAATTTAGTTGGCGGAGGATAGGGAGCAGGTAGGCATAGGTCTTTCCGGTGCCTGTTTGGGCAATGCCCACCACATCGCGGCCCGACATTATCACTGAAAAGGCTTTTTGCTGAATGAGGGTAGGTTCGGTAAGTCCCAAATCGCTGAGTGCGTTCAACAGCGGGGCATTCAAGTTCAATTCTTCAAAAGTCATAATGTACTGTCTAGGTGGGCATATCGATGATAACCCTATCGGTTTAAATACCGAATCCGTAGCCTTCGCTCATTTAAAACCGCGAAGTTTGAGGAAATTTCTGAGTAATGTTTTTGCAATGCATTCAAGACCAGCGGGATTTTGAACATAGGTTCAAATCCTCCAAGCCGAATGAGCAAAATTCCATGGTGTGGTAATCGAAGTCGGACGACAAGTTCGCCAAAGTCCTTGTCTTCCGTCAGTAACAATGCTTTTTGCTTGAATGCAGTTTGCAAAACAAGCGGGTCTTTTATACTTGGGTCTTGTTCAACGACAGCCCAAACATCAAAGCCTTCATCTCGTAAGGCCTGAACAATGTTAAAATCAAGACTTTCATCGGCAACAATTTTCATATAACGGAAATCAAGCCGCTACTGCAATAACAGCCTCACTTTTGACGGAATCAGAGGCAAATAACAGACATGCGTGAATGGCATCCTCTGTCAAGCGAGGATAGGCAGAAAGCAGCTGGGTAAAAGTCTCGCCTTTGCCCAATTTTTCTAGAATCAGGTGTACTGGTACACGTGTTCCCTTTATTATGGGCTTCCCAAACAGTATTTCTGGATCGGAGCTTATGTGATCTTGCCAGTGTATGTCTTTCATGGCGTGATAATTTTTACAAAAGTACGGACTATCTCACTGCCAGCTTAGATTTAGCACAAAAAACAAAAACCGGCGGCCCGCCTCTCAGCGAATCTGCCGGTTCTGCCATACTTTAAACTTGGACGGATTAAAATGAAAGTATTGAAAAAGGAAATCCTAAGCGGGTTTATCCGCAATAGCTTTTGACCAGCCAATAAAATCATAGCGGTAAGAGCGAAGGCGGAGGGGTGATTTGGAAAATTGGGCAATTAATGTTCATGCAAAAATAAGCCAAATTTTTCAATTGCAAGTTATTTGACAAAAAAACATGGCCGTTTAAACCTGTAATTTAATTACCGGTAAAATTCGCTTTGCGCTTTTCCACAAATGCAGCGGCTCCTTCGACGAAATCTGCTGTGCCGCAACATTCGCCAAATGCGTTCAGCTCATGACCAAAACCATCCTCACCATCTTCAAAATACGTATTGACCGTTTCTATTATTTTTGAAATAGCCAGCGGGGCTTTGGTCGATATTTTTTCAATTAGTTCTTTGGCTTTCAAGACCTCTTCTCCCGCCGGCACGACATAGTTTACCAAACCCAGCCGAAGCGCTTCTTCCGCCCCAATCATATCGGCGGTCATCAGGAGTTCGGTCGCTTTGGTTTTGCCGATATATTGGATAAGGCGTTGAGTGCCGCCATAGCCGGGAATAAGCCCTAAATTTACTTCCGGTTGCCCAAACTTGGCCTTTTCACCTGCGATCCGCAAATGACAGGCCATGGCCAATTCGCATCCTCCACCAAGCGCAAACCCATTGACAGCTGCTATCACGGGGTGATGGAATCGCTCGATGAGGAAAAAAATATCCTGTCCCCGTTTGGCAAACGCCTTACCCTCAGCAGCGCTCAGTCCGCTGAATTCAGTAATATCGGCGCCCGCTACAAATGCTTTTTCACCTGCACCGGTGATGACTACACCCTTCAAGCCCTCAATTTTCTGCACATCTTCCCCAAAAAAGTGCTGAAGTTCGAGCATTGTTTGGGTGTTAAGGGCATTCAGCGCTTTTTCACGGCTGATGGTAAGGAGGGCGATGCCGTTCTCGAGGGAAACAAGCAGGTTTTGGTATTGCATTTTTAATCAACATTAATTTAAAAAAGTGGGCAAAAGTAGAGAAAAAAGCAATAGTTAGTCAGGAAATGAAACGGATGCCTGTTTGCACAAGCACCCGTTTAAAAAATATCTGAATTCGATCACTTGCTCAATATCAAGGACTTGCTCAGCCGCTTGTCTCCGGTCAGGAGCGTGAGGTGGTAATAGCCGTTAGGTAAAGATTTATCCAGTTGCAGCGTGTAAACAACCGAGTTTACATTTTTGATACGAAGGTCAAATACCATGGCGCCAAGTTGATTATACAAGGCCAATTCTACAGATTGCTGAAGAAAATTGGAAAGGTCAATCTGTACTTCATCGCTCGCAGGATTTGGATAAAGATGGAAATCAGCGGCTTCTACTGGCTCAGCGCCCCGATCTATTGACACCTTTTGCATTTGCTCGCTACAATGCCCCGGGCCAGTAATACCGTTGTTGTAATTATCTAGTATTTTAGCGAGGTTCACGAATTGCTTGCGAATAGGATTATTGCCACCCATAGCTGCGATCTGAGCAGGCGTATAGGTGTTGAACAGGGTCGTGGCTGCGTTAAAAGCAGCTTGCACTGCTGCTGGAATGTCTGCTCCGTTCAGGAAATTTAATTGGGCTGCGATGTACTGGTGTGCCAGGATATAGTAGGCATTGCCTGCAGGTGGAGTCCAAGCCGCACCATACCAACTTTTTCCGCTCAGGAAGAACGGGGTATCCTCTCCAATCTCAGCCCAGGTATTGTCATAAGGCGCAGGACCATATATTGAGTGTGTTTTCCAATAGCCAATAGTAAGGGTGCAACCACCATTGCAAGGCACACTAACCTGAACTGAACAGGCATCACTGCCAGTCGATTGAGTGTTGTTTGTTGTGAAGCTGACCGTGTTGGTATAGGTATATTGGCCGCATTCCGAATAAGTAATAGGGCATGAATAAACCTTCCCATATGGATTGTCCTCACAAACTTCGTAAGAGCCCGTACAGTCGTCGGTGACCGTGATGCAGGCGTCAACCTTGGTCGTCGGGCTTCCAAAGGCAAAGGCCGCAGTCCCTTTACCACCCTCCACAAGTGCAGTACTGGTTTGGACAGTTACAGTGTTGATGCCATTATATGGGGCATTTAAAGATGCAGTGTAAGAGCAGTTTAATGTCGCTCCACTTGCCAGATTAATTGGGAGGGGAATGCCACAATTGAGCGTTGCCGATTCCCCGCCAGAAAGGATATCCGACACATTTGTAATGGTTGCAGCATGCGGTGTGTTGTTTGCAATCGTGATATTGCCGCTTACTTTCCAGTCTGAATCTGTGAAGGAGAAGGAACTGGTCCAGGAAAATGGATAATCATACACTTGGCCAGGTGTTAAAATAAGGGTAGGAGGGCCCTCGCAGATTTTATCAAGTGACCAGCTGTAGGTACGTGTGAAGGTTGCCTGGGCAGTTTTGGACACATCCAACCGATGGTGGAAGCAAAAATCAATGTGGCTAAAGTCAGCATATTTTCCGCTAGCATTTAGCGGGCAGTGCAGATTACCATCGGTGGACGGACGGGGGTTGATTCCCGTGTAGTCATAGGTGTTCTGAACAGTACCGCCTTTGGCCACCAACTGGTCAAGCACTACATTGCCGGAGGTAGTCCAGGTCAGCACCTCTCCGCAAGCGCCAACCGTGATATTGATGGTAATGTCAATACTCCCGTTGCCATCCAGGTCCAGTTGGGTGATGCCGCTGTTAGGGCTATTGATTCGGTAACTACCCAGGCCTCCACATTGTGGGGGGCCTCCAGGAAACGTTGATTTTGTGGGCACAATGCCGAGCGGAATGCTGGGGTCGTTATCAGCGCATGCCAACAAATTTGCGTGGAAAAATCCTGTCATCAAGATCAACAGGGCGATCGTTTGGAGTTGTTTTGGCACTAAAAATGCCAGGTTCGCATAAACTGCGTTTGGGAATTTGTTTACGAGTGTCATTCGGAAAATATTTATAAAATAAGTAAAAGACGACCAAGCAAGCGAGCAAGGCCGAGCCTGAAATACCATTTGTCTCAAACCGGATTTGTAAGTTTGAGAAACCGAATACAGTAAAAATTATAGATTAAGGATTCGCTGAAGAGCGTTTAAATGAAGCGCAAATGATATGCGTCAACTATATTATGGTAAGAATATCTAAAAATATTAAGATAAATGTACGGTCTATTATCACAAAAGCAAAAAAATTAACAATTATATTACCCAAGCATTGTCATGTCTTTGCTTCCTAACACGCTCGTACGGCACAACACGTCGCGCAGAGGGCATTCCTCTGGCCCTAACTCCAGATATTCAATCCTCCACCTTCAACACTTCTATTTCCTCAGCCTTCCATTGGACCGCCTTGTAAAGGCCGTAGTTGCTAAGGCGATTGTGATAGAAATATAGCAGGCGGAAATCCGAGGATACAATTTTTTCATCTTTGGTGAATTGAAGCGGCTTTTCGGTATGATAAATCCCCAGGTTTTTCACGCCGTCGCGGACAACTTCCGCAGCTGAAACCTGGAGTTCGGGCGCCAATTTTATTTTGCTGGCTTTCTCCATTTCAAATAGTTTTTCCTGCATTTGTTCTACGACCGATTCTACGGCATGAAACGGGAACTCATAGTCGTCGTGCGGGAGCCGCAGGATTCCAAACAGGTCAAGTTTCGGGTTTTGGTGCGAAAGTATCTCGAACACTGCATGCGCCACCAAATGACTACTAAGTACTACATTTTCAACGTGATAGCGTTCGGCAATTCGTTCTGCGAGCAATTTGGTATATTCTTCTTCTCGCTGACGATCCTCGGTGATCTCACCACGCGAACGGAAGTACTCACGAATATCAAGTACGTTCCCATAAGGGTCAAAACTCCTTCCTTCGGCATCCACGAAATTGCCCATTACATCCATAGGTTTACCAACACTTAGGGTAATATCGCTTGAAGTGCTAAAAAAACGCCAAATGAACCAGAACCAGGAGCGAATGCTGGTGCCTTCATCCCGAAGCCGGATGTAATTTTCTTTGCCCGTGTTTCGAAGGTGTTGTTCTATTAAAAAAGGTGCTTCCAAGACAAAATTGTAACAGATGACCAGTGGCACGATGAACACTTTTGAAGGTTTGGCGGCTGTCTGACTTTCAATAGTATTCGAATTTGTTTCCTCTACCAGGGCCCTTTGCGCTTCGACCACGGTTCCGAGCAAGCCCATTTTGAGGTCAGTTTCGATGGCACCGTCACGCGACCGGGTCCCTCCGGGGAAAAACAAACTGTTTACTCCCCGTTGGATGCTGAGACGGCTCATGGTTTTGAGCGTTTCCAGGTAGATGGAGTTTTTTTTGCGTCGATCCACCCGATAGGCGCCAAGGCGATTCATATAATAGGCTGCCGGGCCGAAATTATAAAGGTTTAGTCCTGCTCCGTAGCTAAAAGAGGGAAGCCCCATAATTTGGTCCATTGCATAACCAACAAGAATAGAGTCAAGATTGCTGTTGTGGGTCGGCACAACAACTACTGTTCCGTGCTGAAACAGGGAACGAACCGTATCTACATCCCCTACAATATTTAATCGTTCAAAAAGATTTCGCTTACCCCTGAACATAGCACTGATACTCCTTCCTACCGCGGCATTGAAGATGCGGTTGAAAAAAGCAGTCAAAAATCGTTGTGCAAATTTGAAAGTGCTGACCTGAAATGTGCCTACGATCTCCTCGGAAAAGCGATGGATTATTTTTTGAAGGATCTGCTCGCTTTCTTCCCGGGCCTCTGTACTGTCGCGGTCCAGGCTTTTTTTAATTAATCGCTTGCTGATTCGGTTCCAGAAGGAGCGGTCATTTGGCGGGTCCACTTTCCATGGATCTTCTTTAATCCGGATACGTTCCTGATATATGGTCTTCACCAGCACGTCGGCAAGGTCTTTTTTATGCCTGGAAGAGATGCGTTGGAATGTGTGCTCGTCAATCTCCCGTAGAAATTCTGAACGATCTTTGCTCAACCGGTAAATCGGCCAATCTTCAATACGTTCTATGACGCGAGGATATATTTTTACATCTTTTTTCAAAATCACAACTTCAAGGTTCTCAACGTTTTACTTATAAATTCCAAAACCTCTTCTCGTCCTGTACGGTGTTCCGCCGATGTGATAAAATAATCTGGCAAAGTATCCCAGGTCTCAGAAAGTTTGCCCATAAAAGCAGCAATATTTGAGTCTAACTGCGATTTGCCAATTCGGTCTGCTTTGGTAAATGCAATCACAAACGGCACCTGCATTTCGCCAAGGCTGTCGACAAATTCGAGATCAATTTTGGTGGGCAGAATATTTGAATCGATCAAGACAAATGCACAGCAAAGTTCCGCTCGCCGGGCAAAATAATTGTTGATCAAGTTTGCAAGGACTTTGCGCTCCGATTTCGATACACGTGCGTAGCCATAACCTGGAAGGTCAACTAAATGCCACAAATCATTGATCAGGAAAAAATTTAGAAGCCTTGTCTTACCTGGTGTGCCAGACACTTTTGCAAGGCCCTTACGCGCAGTAAGCATATTGATCAAGGAAGATTTGCCTACGTTGGAGCGACCGATAAAAGCAAACTCAGGCGGCCCGCCTGTGGGGCAAGCACTTTCTTTTGCGTAACTGCTTACAAAGTTTGCGCTGTTGATTTCCATATTTCGACTTGCAAAGGTAGCAACTTGCAGCTTTTGCCTGCGACTTTGTAAGTTGAGGTCTTGTCACCGGTGCATCGAATGCCCGCGGTAATGTTCTCAATCTGTTAAGCCTCTTGTTACCGATCGGTTAATCCCTGATAATTGGAGCAACTGCACATAAGAAGCTTAAAATGAAGTCGTTTATGCACGAAATTCATCACAACCCACACTATTCAAATACAATATGAAAAATTTGATTTTTGCATTATGCTGTCTCATGGTCGCCAACAACGTACAGGCTCAATTTTTCGGCCTTGGCCTTAAAGGCGGTCTTAACACCCAGATCAACGACCAGGACGATATCACCATTGGTAATGGCGGCGAACCAAGCTTGAATTTTGGTATCGACGGGCGCAACTTTGGTACCCAATTCGGCGGTTACATGCGTTTCGGCAACAAATTTTTTGTTCAACCGGAAGTATTGTTCAATTCCAACAAGATAGACTATAAGATCGGCGAGTCGGCTGTTGGCGAGGTAATAAAAAATGAAAAATATCAATATCTTGACATCCCGGTTTTGTTGGGCGTGAAACTTGGACCGGTACGCTTGCAGGCGGGCCCGGTAGGCCATTATTTTCTGAATTCAAAATCTGAACTAACGGACGTTGATGGTTACGAAGCCCGTTTCAAACAAATGACTTGGGGCTGGCAGGGTGGCTTGAACTTTGGCTTCAAACGAGTTTCATTCGACGTTCGCTATGAAGGCAATTTTAGCAAACAAGGCGATCACATTACTTTCTTCGGTGATAAGTACCACTTCAGCGATACGCCAGCCCGGCTAATTGTGGGAATGAATTTCGCAATAGTGAAATAGGCCGCTTTTGAATGCTAATGGACTTAAAACGCCGGGGCCACCGAATTTTTCAATGCTCTTTTTGAAAAAATTCGGAGGCCCCGGCGTTTTCAATTTATAGGAATTCTAGTCGAATTATGAGCGTGACACTTTTTTCAGCGATTCATACACTTGTTCCGCCGCTCTGTCCCAACTGAAACTCTCGCGTCGAACACGACCATTTTGCACCAATTTTTGTGCAAAACCCTTATCGCTGCATAACTTTTCCATTCCTTGGGCAATAGCAACTTCAGAAAGCGGGTCTACCAATAGTGCAGCATCTCCGGCGATTTCTGGCAGGCAGGTAGCGTTTGCAGCCAGCACTGGCGTGTCACAATACATGGCCTCGAGCATGGGCAAGCCAAATCCCTCGCTGAGCGAGAGGTAAGTGAGCGCTGTGGCAGCAGCAGTTAGCCGGGTCAAATCCTCCTCCGAAACATAGCCAAGGAAATGGATGTCTGAACGGTGGACAGCATTATCGTAAGCCGAACGAACCTCGCCCGTCTGCCAGGCAAATCGGCCGGCGAGCAGGAGCTTCAGCGGAGCAGACGTTTTGGTTTTAAAAAGGTCAAAAGCGCGAATAAGCCGTGGGATATTTTTTCGTGGGTGAATGGCTCCGGCGTAAAAAAAGTAGGCCTTGCTTTCGGAAAATTTTTCTCTAACCTCTTGTTTTTCACCCTCATTCAAAGGGCTAAATCCCTCCCGGCAGCCGTTATAAACGGTTGAAATTTTCTCTAGCGAAATCCCGCAGGTTCGGGTAATGTCTTGTCGCACATATTCTGAAACAGTCAACACCTGGTCTGCCCGACGCAAAAATTTTGGTAAAAAATATTGCAGGAAATGTCTGTGCAACAGAGGGATTTGCTCCGGAATATGCAGCGGCACCAGGTCGTGACAAGTCATTACAGTAGGTACCTTGCTCGTAAAACTGCACATGGACTCAGGCGAAAAAAATACTTCGGCGCCATGTATTTTCAGTGCCTTCGGGACTGCCCACTCAAACCAGGCCAAAAACTGTGGCGCAAAACGTGCAGGAGGCTTCAGTACCAAAGGGATTACATTTTCCGCATAAACAATACGCGCATCGAAAGGGCGGTCAAAGAGAAAAATGAAAGTGTCTTCGGGATGCGCATGCACCATACGCCGAACGATCTCATGCGTGTACCAGCCAACGCCTTCTAGCTGGCCTGGAAGTAAGAAGCGGGTATTGATGGCGATCTTCAAAGCGTGCAGTGCTGTGTTCCAGATTTTTTAATACTTGGAACAAGCGGCAAAGTTCGTTCACTGCGGTCGAAACAAATAACAAAAGGATCAACAGATCATTTCTGGCCGAGGCTTGTATATTGGAGGGATCCCAGGCCGGTTAATTTTTTGGGCTGTCCACTTTAGTTTTTTTATTCAGGCCAAAAAAATAATCGAACCCTGCCCCGAGGGTGAATTTGCCACTTGACCCAAGCCAACGCTGAAACCGGCATTGTATCTCGAATTGGCCGTGGCGGAATCCTGTATTTGCTAAAAGACCCGCCGTCAAGTTTTGGTCGGTGTTGAAGGGATCCTTTATTTTTGTTTGGAGGAAGGCGCCAGATCCAATAAAAAACCTGGGCGAAATGTGCCACTCGGGTATTGCAGAGAGCCCCAAATAGGAGAAGCGAACCCTGGACAGGGGATATCGTCCGTAAGTCAAATTAGTTTCCAAACGACCGGCAAAATGGCGTGATAAGTAGGTTCTCCCGGAAACACCCAGTTGCCATTCTCCCGCATGTTGCCCTTGGGAGGCTCCGTCAACAAAACCCTTTTGGCCGGTAAAATCATTCTGGAAAAACAAAGGCCGAACGCTGATTTCGCTTTGGGCCAAAGATGGTGAAATGCAATTGATTAAGAGGCAAGTACAAATAAATACCTGGAGACTGAAGTGTTTCATTTGAAAAATTTTGATTGGTTAGAACATGGGTGTTTTCGGGCGACGAGATGTCAGCCTTATCTTTGTACAAGAACTGCCTGGGAATTTGAAAAGTTCCTCAACTGATTTATCTTTCTTAAAAGGCGGTGAAGCTAGGGTTCTTCTTTGAAAACCAATAAAAAACGGCGCAGCCTTTTGGGCTGCGCCGAGTAAGCGAAAGATGTATCAACTTGTATTGACTTTCTTTACGAATAAACTATTTGCTTATTGCCGTTGTTCGCGAACGGGTGCTTGTGCTGGTTTAGCATCTATGATCCGATCTTTGGAACAATTGTGCATTTCGGGAGCCTTTTCCTCGCCTTTTGCTTTGGCAGGTAGAGGGCGATAGCCGATTCGGTCTTCCTCACGCGCTCCAAAGAGTTCCGGATACAAGTATTTCCCTTTTTCGTAAGATTTTTTATCCACCTCGGGTACAATGCGGTGGGCACGTGCAAATTCGTCGTTGCGAACACCCGTTACCTGCCAACTGACTTTCACATTAGGCTTATCGGTCTGAATGATGAACTTATTGCCACTAACTTCTTCTTTTACAATAGCTTGTGCAAACTGGCCAATGCAAGTAAGTTGGTATTTGAAATCCATATTTGCTGCCTCGAAATAGCTTGGCAGCACGATGGTCGCAAAACCGTTTGCATCTGTTTGGGCATTGCCATTATAAATATTGAGCATGTCAGGACTTTCCACAAAAGAGTGGTACAGGAATTTGTTTGCAGGGTCGAGCGGGTGGTCAATTTCAAAAGTCCCGGACCCTTTGGCTATACTCCCTGATATACGGACATTGCCGACAAAATCTCCTGCAAAACTTGAAGGATTGGTGTTTACCGCATAAACTGCCGCAGAGTTATTATCATCAATGGAGTAAGCTCGGATACCATCTCCAAATCCGCCACCTGCGGGCTTTGTATTGTTGAAATAGCCTGTATAGCCATTTTCGCCCTCCACCCAAAGCGTTGCATCATTGGCTGGAAAACCTCGGTTAACAAGCACTTCTCCAGACTCTTGAATACTTACAACAGGCGAAATTCCATTGGTTGAAAAATCAATATCACCGCCGGAGGCAATCAATTCAATTCCACCTGATGCGAT
Organism: Saprospiraceae bacterium; assembly: GCA_046160345.1. Lineage (GTDB taxonomy): Bacteria > Bacteroidota > Bacteroidia > Chitinophagales > Saprospiraceae > M3007. The sequence goes on along the minus strand of JBJXGO010000127.1, from coordinate 2,753 downwards.
GTTATGGATGTGCAAGCGTTCGTCGGAGACGCCGTCAAAATTGATGATACCCATGTCCACCATAGTAAGGCCCGTTTCATCGTACATATTCACAAACCCGCCGTTGAGCATGCCGAGATTGCTAAAAAGCCCCGAACCTTCAAACAATTGGAGGCGATCAGGAATACTAAATTGAGGGCTTCCTCCTAACCCGACAATGCCGTTATGCGCAATGTTCATGCGAGGCATAAGGAAATCGGTCCCATTTTCTGTGGTTGAAAACTCCAAATTTGTCCCGAGGGCCTCCAGGCCCCAGTTTTCAGTTGCACGCGACAATATGGAAGCTCCTGGACGAAAAGTACTGCCTGTAAAGCCGTCGAAGGCAAGACGTGCAAGCCGATTTCCATTAAGGATTGAGCTTGGAGCCGCAAGGGTTCCATTTGCCCTTCCATAATTTATAATCGAACCATCACCATAATATCGAACTTCCAATTCAACATTACTGCTTTCGCTATGAACTCCTAATTTCGCTCCAGGGCTGCTGGTTCCAACACCAACGAAACCTGTGTTAGTGTTAGAAATATTGCTTCCATTGGCGGTCCAAAGTGCTGTTGGAATTACTCCTGGAGCAAGGTCCGCGGCAGTTATAGAGGCATTCGCTATTTCGTTGGTTCCCACAGCATTGGCAGCGATCTGGAGGTTTGAGAAAGCCCCAGTCACGTCTCCTGCTGCCACAGAGGCAGTGGTCAGGTCGTTTGACGCATCAGTGTCGCCAGTGTTCGTAATTACGGTGCCAGCAATGTTGATACCTGTGCCAGCAGTATAGCTCGGTCCGGGAGGGCCGGCAGGGCCGGTAGCCCCAATGGCCCCCATCGGCCCAGTGGCCCCTGTTGCGCCAGCAGGTCCTGCCGGGCCAGCAGGGCCTTGAGCCCCTGTTGCTCCAGCGGGGCCCGCCGGGCCAGCAGGACCTTGAGCCCCCGTTGCTCCAGCGGGGCCCGCCGGTCCGGCAGGACCTTGAGCCCCTGTTGCTCCAGCGGGGCCCGCTGGGCCGGCAGAACCTTGAGACCCCATTGGGCCAGCGGGGCCCGCCGGGCCTTGAGGCCCCGTTGCTCCAGCAGGGCCCGCTGGGCCAGGCATGAGTGTGCTTTCGGCTACTTTGGCATAAGGCACGGCCTGCAGTTCGCTTTGAGCAAAATTGTAGGTTGTTCCGCTGATGGTCACGGAGACCTGCACAAAACGGTTGCCGCTTCCCCAATCCAGGGTGCCAAAATTGCCCACAATTGGCGTGCCACGCCCAATTACGAGGTTGAAAAGGCCAACAGCATCGGTACTTATATTGTGATTTTCGCGATATATTTCTGCGCCGCCATTCAGGATAATGACTTGGGCGGTACCGAATTGATTCCCAAGCGGTGCAAAGCCAGCATCGCGAATCACGGCCTGGTAGTTAAATCCAGTAGTTTGGGCAGTCAAAGTAAGAGATGCCAGGGTCAGGAAAAGTCCTGTAATAATTTTTAAATGTTTCATAAGTTGTTGATTTGTAGTGTTTTTTACAAGAGCCTGGAAGCCCATTCCAGGACTGACTTTTGAAGTGTTAGGTATCAGAGCCAAGCTCCGGGGTAGAAAAGCATTAATCTGCTTTCACAAATTTTACTGCAGCCGCGCCGCCAGAAGCTGAAGTTAACCGGAGCAAATAAACACCTGCGGGCAGGCTGCCAACCTGGACGCTTTTTGAAGAACTAGCATCCATGCGGATATTTCCAAGCACAGGCTGTCCTAGTAAATTCCAAACCGAGGCGGAGAGGAAATCATGATCGGAAGGGGGAGTAAATTGAAGGAAAAGTACTTGTGATACAGGATTTGGCCAAATTTCGATCGCCCAAGCGGCTAGATCCAGGTCCATCACGCGTACGGTTTGTAATGCCCCATTATGAAAGCCTTGTCCATAGGAAAAGGTAGGGAGCGACTGACCCAAAATGACCGCTTCACCGATAGTGAAACTAAGTCGGGCAGTATTGGTCGGGTTGCTCAGTGAATTGCCAGCAGATGCCAACACCTCTGGGCGGAGTTGTTGCGCCTGAGCAAGCGAGAACCAACCAAGACAGAGAAGGAAAAAGTTTAGTTTTATCATATTAGTAAAGTGTTTTTGACAAGGAAAAAATGGCTGCTTAGTAAAATTATAATGCCACAACATTCTTGAGCTGTGAACACTCGTTATAAATTTTCCATGGGAATATATACCTCCGATCCAGGCTTAATACCTGAATTTTAGAAAAATAAGAGATGGTTTAGTGTTAAATTTGACAGATAAAAATACGATATTATCTGAATAGTAGGACAAAAAAAGTTACATATTTTAATTTTCGATATTAAATTTTGTCCCTGAGTTTGGGTTGTATTGACGTCACTTTTTTTCGATAGAACAGCATGTTTGTTATGGGAAGGTCTTATTTGGAATTACCAACTTCACAAAAAGCAACAAAATTAGTGTGTGTGGATAAATTGTGTCAGCCTCAAGTTGAGTTGCACACTACTTTTGCAGTTCGAATAGTTCATAATTCATCGTTCATCGTTCAACCGAATGCTAGATTTTTCCTCAGCCCAACTTACCCGATTCGCCGCTACCTGGGTCGGCAACAAAAACCGCTACGAAGGCGTCGTTGTACCAAAACAAACCCTCATTCCTGTCCATGATGCCGCAGAGGAAATGCTCATCGCTTCGTTCTTGAAGCCCTTTGAAAAAACGGAGGAGTTTTTCTATTTCCATCATGAGG
>JBJXGO010000126.1:0-12814 GCA_046160345.1 Saprospiraceae bacterium | reverse complement strand
TCTTTGCCGCCATTGAGTTGTGGGCCATGGCAAGAGCGGCAACCGCTAATTTTGACCAGGTAATCGCCGTATGGAGCGGTGGCTCCACGTGCCGGGGCATAGTGGGATGGTTTGGCGTGATCGATCGTTTCTGCGTTCAACGCATCACCAAATGCGCCCACCTGAAAAAGCACATCACACAGAAAAGTGGTATTAGGTGATTCCCAGGATTGGTCCACCGCCGGGATGGTTTTTAAATAAGCGATGATTTGACTGGTATGTTCATCGCTCAAGTACTGAAAATCCTTTGCCGGCATGATGAGCAGAGGCTTGCCACCTTTGGCGACGCCGTGGCGGATGGCGCGGTCCCAATCGAGGTCAGTGTAACTTTTGCACACGCCGCCAGGGGTCAGGTTGGGAGCGTGGATAAAACCCAGGTCTGGTGTACTGAAAAATTCTGTCCCGGCCATATTTTCTCCGTGGCAATTGGAACAAAGCGCAGCTGCCCATTTTTGCCCGGCAGCCACTGTGGCTGAGTCTGAGGGTATCGCCATGGCTTTTGGCTGCACATCATATTTTTTCGCAAGCCTGTTTTGGGCGGTGCTGCGAAGGTAAAATGCTGTACCGGCAACGGCTAGAAGAAGAAAAGCAAGGATTCCGCCGATCCATTTGAGTATCTTTTTCATATTAATAAGTGTTAAAGAGTGATTGTGATGATTTTCTGTAATCTCTCCAAATTAAAACACTCCATGCAATCCCCAGGATTTGGATTCCGGAATAGGCGAGTACATTGGAAATGTTTTCAAAATGGTAAGTCCCTTGCAGCACATTTTGGTACATGAAATAGAAAGGCACTACTATCAGGAGTGTTGCAAATCGGAGCCATTTAGGGAAAAAAGTCCCCAGTCCAACGAGTAACATGGCTGGCACCAGGGGCAAAATAATGGTAGCCATTTTTTCCTCATTGATGGCATTGGTCGAGCTGGAGGCGAAGGAGACACCGAAGGAGATTGCCAACAGGGAAAACCCTCCAGCCACTATATTGCTCCCTTTTGAGCCTACATAACGGCTGGCTAGTACGCTTGCCATGATGGCCAACGAGTCGCTGCATTGCCACAGGGTCATTTGCCAAAAGCTTTCTGGCTCAAAAAAAGAGCCCACAAGCCCAAAGACAAAATTGAGTACATAGCCAAGGGTCATTATTTTCAGCATTAAGCCGACATCGCTTTTTTGATTCATGACATTTCTATTTTAAGCTTGAAAACTTTTTTTACTCCCAATACTCCAGCCCAGCACAATGGCCCAAAGGGGCGCTAATACCAAATACATGTTCAGGCCTGTTTCTGCAATCCCGCGGACCTGTAGTACACCACCCAGGAAATCCAGTACGGAGCAAATGCCAACCGCGAGGGTTAGCCAGCCTAAAAACCGATGTTCGCGTCGAATGAAAAACCCGATCCCAAGCAACCAGACACCCCCGAAGAACGCATCGAGGAGGTTCCACAAGCCACCATAAACCACTTTGGTAAAGGACTCGAACAGCCACTTTATTGTGACTTGCTGTTCAGCCGCAGCAATGGGAAACGCTTCCAGATACCAGGGCCAAAGCACCGCCAAAATAGATGCCCCTGCTGCGCCCAGCAGGATATATGATGTGCCGCAGAATGCCAGCACGGGCCGCCAGGAGGTTTTACCATCCAGCCATCTGTGTACGAAATACAGTGCAGGCAAGAGCAGGAGGTAGTAGCCGAAAATATCTGCGATCATGCTCCAACGAAGCAATCCCGGCTGCACGCCCTCTATGGAAAAAATCAGTGAAGGGTCAGAGAAAAAGTCAAAATTGAAGTTGACCCCTGCCGCTACCAGGAAATAACTGACGAAAGCTACTATGCCCGACAGTATGGTTATCCGGCCTACAGCACGTTTATATGAGTTGGATGCTTGCATGACTAATTTTAACTTTGGTAAAAGTTTGAAACAATTGAATCATAAAGTTTGTAACCCGTCATTCCTGTCCACCTCCACCCCTTGAGATGGTGCTGTCAATTAACGGTAACAGCCTGGCCTTGACGGACAGTCCGTAATTGCGACAAGGATTCGGGCAACGGCACTTTTTTAGCAGCGCCAGTCATTTTTGCAAGGGCTGCTCCTATGCCAAATATTACATCCTGAAGCCAGTAAGGCATCCCGGCAAAGCGATATTCCTGCCGCAATTGGTAGAACATATACATTGCCGGCAGCACCGACATCTTATCCCAATCGCCGCCATTTTTCATAGCATCTTCGCCCATTGTTTGTAGCATCCATTCGGTATGGAGCGCTGGCTCGTACCAGAATTTGGCCACCAAAGGCTCGTTCGCGCTACCGTTGACAAAGGAGTGCGACTCCCCGGGTTGAACCAGGATTGTTTCTCCGGCTTGGGCAACCACTTTCTTACCATTTACCATGGCTACCATCCGACCGCTGATGACTTCAAAGCCTTCCGTTTGTAGCATGTGTTTATGTGCGCCAGGCCCTTTTTTACCAGCGCCAATGGTCATTATGCCTTCGCTGCGTTGGCCGTTGGTACGCTCACGGGCATCGTTGAATTCGAGTTTTTCTCCTATTTTGTGGAGATCAATTGCTTTTTTCATTGTGATGTGCAGGTTGTGTGATCAACTTTCCGAAAGTTTTAAACTTTCGGAAAGCTTGTGTGATAGTGAGACGGTGACCCGAAGTCACCGCCTCACTTGGTTCAGTGCTTACTTGCCTGCCTCCGGCATCGGGATTACAGACGTGATCTGGTCAAATTCCAGTTTCCATTGTCCATTAACCTTGCGCAGTACAGCCGAACCTTTGGTTTTGCCGCCGAGTTGCTGGCCTTGAATTTTGATGTCGGCTTCAGCATCCCACACGGCTAAGGCCACGTCGTTGGTGAGCATACGCACCAGTACATTTTCGTATTTGAACTTGGGTGCTTCGTCGGCCACTTTCATAAAGCCGTCCCAGCCTTCGCGGAGGGCTTTTTTGCCGAAAGTGATGTTGCCACCCGGATCAATTTCTGCAGCATCGTCGCTGTAGATAGCCCAGCCGACTTCCAGATTGCCGCCTGGCATAAAGGCATCATAGGCCGATGAGATGGCCGCATGTACGGCTTTGGCTTCCCCGGTGGCGCTACGGGAGCCTGTCCAGATTCCGCCACTAGGTTGGGCATAAGCATTTAGAGAGAAAGCGAAGAGCGCGAATGCGCTAAAAATGAAGTTTTTCATATTGTGAATGAAAGTTTAGAATGGTGAAAAATTGGTTTGGTATTTCAAGCCGCAGAACGGCCCGGTTTTGTATTGTAAATCAAAGGTTTGGAGGCGATTCGAAACCTATGAGGTTTATCAAACCTCATAGGTTTGTATATGAACTCAATCTTTACCGGCGCCATCGAGTGCAGGCATTCCAATCATCGGTGTGATCTGGTCAAATTCCAGTTTCCATCGTCCATTGACCTTGCGCAATACGGCCGAACCTTTGGTTTTGCCGCCGAGTTGCTGGCCTTGAATTTTGATGTCGGCTTCAGCATCCCACACGGCCAGGGCCACGTCGTTGGTGAGCATACGCACCAGTACATTTTCGTATTTGAACTTGGGCGCTTCGTCGGCAATTTTCATAAAGCCGTCCCAGCCTTCGCGGAGGGCTTTTTTGCCGAAAGTGATGTTGCCACCCGGGTCAATTTCTGCAGCATCGTCGCTGTAGATAGCCCAGCCGACTTCCAGATTGCCGCCTGGCATAAAGGCATCATAGGCCGATGAGATGGCCGCATGTACGGCTTTGGCTTCGCCGGTGGCCGTGCGGGAGCCCATCCAGATCAAGCCACTTGGTTGGGCATAGGCATTTTGAGAAAATACAAGGAGCGCAATTGCGCCAAGAATGAAGTTTTTCATAGTGTGAAAGAAAGTTTAGAATGGTGAAAAAAGTTATAACATTGGCTTTCTGCGCCGACAAACGGCGCAGTTTTGTATTGAAAATCAACAATTTAGAGGGCAATTGAGACCTATAAGGTTTTGAAAACCTTATAGGTCTCAAGCTTCAGTTAAGGGAACACCGTGCGGTGCGGCTGCATCAGCGAAAGGTTTTCGCCGAACTGGCTCCACTGGCTTTTGAAAGTCATGTACAAGTCGGTAACAGCGTCGAAGCTGGTCATGGCGACCGTGCCAAACAGGCAAATCAGCAAAAGGAAGCCGAAAAGGTTGCTGGAGGCTTGAAATGTGCCGTGCTTTTTCATAGTTGGAGATCGTTTTAAAGTGATTTTGTTTGTTCCGTTTGATGGTACAAAGGTGGGGTGACTATGGTTGGCGTACACGCGCAGATTTGCGTAAATTGCCTACGCAGATGTGCGTAATTTCATGAATACGCAAATATTTCGCCTGGTATATGCATGTAGTCCTCGCGATTGGCAGCGGCTGTTTTATGGGAACCTTTTCTTCTCCAATCAGCACCTTCTACTGCTATAATTTTTGTGTGCGGCAGGTGGTTAAAATTGGTCCTGCTGGCCCAGCCATAGGCGCCTACCTGCTGGGTGATGAACCACTGGCCAATTTCCAGCTCGGGCAGAAGTATGTTTTCCCGAAGTATGTCTATGCTGTCGCAAGTGGGCCCGGCCAAAACGCTGTCAAAGCATTCTCCGGTAAATGGAGGGTTCAACAACTCGTGGTTGTATTCTGCATGGTCATATATTTTCCCGGAAAAGGTATTGTACACACCATCATTGAGATAGTACCAGAAACGCTTGTTTTTTACCGTTTTACCAATGACCTGCGACAAGGCTATCATACAATCAGCGGCCAGACAGCGCCCGGGTTCAGACCATATTTCGGTATTCGGGAAAATTTCATCGAGGCATTTACGGATGGGATCGCAAAAAGCGGAAATACCTGGAACAGATGCGTCGAGCTGAGCCGGGAACCCTCCTCCAATGTTTAATACCGGCATCTGAAAATCAAATGTTTCCTCGCACCAGTCGTACAACTCGCGGGTAGCGCGAATGGCCCGAAGATGCGCCTGAGGATCCGTCATCTGGCTGCCTACGTGAAAACAACAACCCAATACCTCTATGCCGTTCAGCATGCAGGTGGTAATCAGTTGTTTTACTACTTCTGGAGTTGCGCCGAACTTGGCAGAAAGGTCACATCGCGCTTCCGGATTGGGGAAGGCCAGACGGAGCAGGAGTTTCAGATTACCGACATAAGGCAATAGTTTTTTCAACTCGTACTGGTTGTCTACCACCATCACGTTAATACCGGCTTCCAAAGCAGATTCAATATCACCAGGGGTTTTGATCGGGTGTGTATAAATGCAGCGCGGCAATAAGGCAGGCGCCGTGTTTTTTACCAGTTCAATTTCCCCTACGCTGGCCACGTCTATGTAGCCCTCGCATTGTTCGATTGCCTGAATAAGGCCTTCGTAAGGCAAGGCTTTAAGGGCATAATGGCGTTTTACTCCGGGAAGGGCTGCTTGCAGTTCCTGGTATTGGAGTCGAAACGTTTCGGAAAAGAATAGCAATAGCGGTGAGCCATGAGACATGGCCAGTTCTTGTAAGTTCAACATGATTTTATTTGAGAAAATTTGAGTTTCTAGCGTCTTCCAATCCTCGTAGGTTTCAAAAACCTACAAGGTTTTGGACCTTAATTACTTCGAAACCGACATCAGGTAAATCCCTGCAATGGCCAGAAAAGCGCCAATCATTTGTTTCCAGTGAATGGTTTCTTTGAAGAAAATCAGTCCTACCAACAAACACAACACAATGACCCCGGCATACACCACCGGCACAGCGATGGACAATTGGCCGTCATTGGCAAAGGCATTCATAAACGTAATGGTAGCGATGCCTAATGATGCTCCAGCGATGAGGAGGAATAAGGTAGTGGCTGACCAGAATGGTGTCCCGAGGCTGATTTTTCCGGCGCTGGTTTGTGTCAGCAGATATACCAACAGCACTATGGCGGCGCTGCCGTTGATCAAAACACTTGCGAGTGTGCTGTTGACCGAGCCGGCCAGATGTTTTAACGTGACATCGTGAATGCTGTAAAGGACAACCGTGAGCAGGCTGAATTGCAACCAGTTCATATTCAATGTGGGAGACTGTTTAAAAATGATTTTTTTGTTCTGTTTGATGGCACAAAGGTAGATGGAACTGGAGGGGCGGGAGGGCGCAGATTTGCGTAAAGTGACTACGCAGACCTGCGTAATTTGGGTTGGGGCTGGGTAAAAGTCAAGGTTGAATGTTGATTACTGAATTAAATTTTGATCTCACAAAATCGTGGATGTCTAACACTTGTTAGACACCCACGACTCGATTGACCAAAACACAATGCCTCTTTCCTGACTAAATAGTCGAAAGGCTTTTTGAACTGCCCCAGCCCAAATCATTAACCGCGTTCGACCACGACTTTTTTGACGGATTTTTCAGTTCCGATCTGAAGCGTCAAGAAATACAATCCGTTTGGGATCTCTTGAAGATTCATGGACCATTGATTGGAGCCATCCGTTTTTACGCTTTCAGCAAATACTTGTTGTCCGGTAGCACTGACGAGTGCGAGATTCAAGGCAACATCAGGCTGGGCCGTATAGCGGACGTTCAGGACATCAGTTGCTGGCACAGGGAACACTGAAACCTCCATATTAGCCGCAGCTTCAGCATTAGGCAAACTACGCTCGCTGACATTCTCATGTACCGACTCTTGTGTATCCAAATCATCCACGGGTCGGCTCATCCCCTGGCACTCATTGGTATGCGTGATGCGGATTTTTTTAGCAACATCATCCACTTCCATGTTGTAACCGACGGGCAAAATGACATTTGCGAAACTGCCAGTACGGGTACCGGTCCAGGAAATAATGTCCCAGCTTCCACTTTCCCAGCATGTTTCTGCATCTTCCACGGTCAGGGTTCCGCCGAGGGTAAGGTTGTTTTGAAAGATCAGGTAGTCATTGGAGATAACACCGGAATTGGGGTCTTTCGCGAATTCAAATATCAGGTTTCCAGTGGCCGCGTTTGAAAAATGACCGCCCCAGGTCAGGGTCCCGATGGTGTCGCCAGGGGAGATCGCGCCAGCGTTCGACTGAACAAATGTGCCGTCGTAGGTATCAATTTTGCCTATTCCTACAATTCGGCCGTTGTTTGCCAGCACTTCACCCGTGAGGTCGAGGATAGCGGTGGTTGTTTTTCGCAAAGTGCCTTCGATGATGAGTTGTCCATCAGGGTTGGTAGAAGGCACCAGGGTCATGTTGGCCGTTGGGGCAAAACTGTAGGAAGAGCCTGAAGGTATCCTGAATTTTGCCGCCGAATGAAAGGCCGTGTTGCCAGTAGCCGTCCAGGCGCCACCGCCTGTCACGATCAGTTCCTTGCTGTAAAAGGTTTTTCCGCCGCCGGTCACCGTTGTTGTGCCAAACACTTCCACGATGCTGCTGCCGCCGAAAACCGATGCACCACTCCAGTTGAAATTTCCCGCACAGGTTATGTTTCCCGTACCGAGCAGCGAACCGCCCGAAAGTTTCAAACTGGCAGGTGTGATGTTGGAACTAACTGTCAGCGTGCCGCCCGTTATTTCAAGGTGACAGTCGAGCGTGGTGCCCAATTGTAAGTTAGAATGGAAATTGGTTTCCCGTAAAATGCCTTCACCGGTGATGTGGCAGTTGTTGAAAGTATTGCCTGCCTGGGTGCATTGTACCACCAGCCCAGTGTTTATTTCAAAATAGCTGTCAGTGTGCGTCCCGCGATAAAGGTTAAGCCCTCCGCCATAAACCAAAACATCCGAATCTGTCGAGTTAAACACAACATTTAAAGTAGCCACCCCTGAACCCGTTTTGGTCAAAACAGATTCTAAAGAGAGATTGATAGCACCCATGGGTGCAGCGCTCGACGATAGCGCAATTGAACCTGCACTATTGAAATGGACAAGAAAATCTGCGCCAAAAGGGAAATTCAATTCGGCGCCCGAAGTGAGCACATAATTACCACTCTTCCATTCAGCGCCACCGAGGAAGTCAATTTTACAAGAGGTATAACTGGCACTGCCGCCGTCTTCCACCAGCTGTGCCTGTGGATGACAGGTCACCGTCGAGCCGCCATACACGTGGCCGTTTATCCACCAAAAGGAGTGGGTGATGGTCAGTGAATCATTGAAATAAGCTGCACCACCTGCAATAATCAGGTTCGGGACGGTAACGGGGATGTGAAAAGTAGGGCCACCACTGCCGTAACAGTACAAGGTGTCAAAAGAGAGGGAACAGCCAACATTGAAAATATCGGTGTTTTTCATTTTGACATAACCCTCGCTGTTCAAGCTACTGTTGGTGAAAATCCGGCTGCCGTTGTTGAAATCAAGGCTTGCGCCATCGCTGACGTTGAGTTCACTGTCGGTACAGGGGAAATTGTTCATAAAAGTGGTCAGACCGGCCATCAGGTGCATTTCGCCGCCATGCATGCTTGCTGGTGAATTAAAAGTCACGTTAAACGGGGTGTCTTTGATGACTGTGCCGTAATTTTTGAACTCGCCGCCGGAGCTATAATTGCAGGCAACGCCAGCTGCCGTATTGTGTATAGCGAAAACTGCGCCTGAAGGGTTAATCAAAAAGCCGTCGGAGCTGCTCAGACTGATATGGTAAGACAGCCAGTTGCCCCCGCCGAGCATAACCAAAGGTTTTGAAATACCCGCATTCAGGTGAAAATTGGTGGAGCCATGTACAAAAGCGGTATCTGTGCCGTTGATAGTGCCGCCCCAAAAATTGAGGTTGCCTAAAAAATTGGCTCTGCCAGTCGAGATGCCGCAGTTGGCTTCGATTCTCGTGCTATGTAGGACGGTAAATTCAAAATTGCCGCCGATGCCGCCATAGCCTGTGAAGTTCAGCGCCCAGATGGTCGTGTTGTTCTGGATATTGATAAAAGAATGGCCGTTGATGACCACGCTGTCCAAAGCTCCCGGAACGCCGAGACAGTCCGAGTTGGAGATGTCAAGCGGGTCGGTATACCAGTTGCAGGCGTCGTTCCAGTTTTGAGTAGGGTTGTTGTTTTTGAGGTAGTAGGTGGTTGCGTTTGCATTTGCGATCATACATGCAAGCATGACGAGGCTTAAGATCAATTTTTTCATTTTCAAATGAAAGTTTTAAAGTGAGTGAGAGAAAAAATGGTTGTTTCGTTTGACGGCACAAAGGTGGGGCTGCTGCCGGGCGGCAGCGGGGAGCAGATTTGCGTAAAGTGCCTACGCAGAATTGCGTATTTTTCAAAAAAAGGATTTGTTTTGGCCCTGTTTACCATATTCGTCCAATTGCCAAGTCACTACAGCCGCAGTTTTCAAGCTTTCTCCAAAAAAATTCCTTTGATTTGCATTCGCTAAGCAGCAAGCCTTGTCTTTGCACTGGCAACCCAGCTATGAACATGAACCAAGCCTCCCTTCTTATTGTGGACGACAACCCAGGCGTGCTCAGCGCAGGAAAACTTTTTCTCAAACGTCACTTTGGAGAGGTGGACACCACCCGCGACCCTGAAGAGATCCCCTTCTTTTTGAAAGAAAAACGCTACGCACTTATCATGCTCGACATGAATTTTGGCCGTAGCGCCAAAAACACCGGGCAGGAGGGCTTCGACTGGCTGGCGCGTATTCTGGAAATTGACCCCGATGCAGTGGTGGTGCTCATCACCGCTTACGGGGATGTAGAATTAGCCGTCCGTGCTATAAAAAACGGCGCTACCGACTTCGTGCTCAAACCCTGGGACAATGAAAAGTTGCTTGCAACGCTTTCTTCGGCAATGCGGCTAAAAGCCAGTAAGGAAGAAACCAATCAATTGAAAACCAAACAATTGGGTCGAAATCTCGCAGCAGCGAAAGATATGCCCGAACTGATCTTTCAAAGCCAGGCCATGCAGCAAGTATGGGAAACCGTACAACGCATTGCCGAAACGGATGCCAATGTCCTGCTGCTGGGCGAAAATGGAACCGGTAAGGACCTGGTTGCGCAGGCTATTCACGCCCACAGCAAACGATCCGGGGAGAATTTTGTAAAAGTTGACATGGGGGCTATCACAGAAACGCTCTTCGAGAGCGAACTTTTTGGGCACGTCAAAGGAGCCTTCACCGATGCACGGGAAGATCGTCCGGGGCGTTTTGAGGCTGCAGATGGTGGCACTATATTTTTGGATGAGATCGGCAACCTTCCGCTCGGTTCGCAGGCTAAGCTCCTTACGGTACTGCAAAACCGAACCGTGACCCGGGTGGGTTCCAACCGTCCGCGCCCGGTGAATGTGCGGGTTTTGACCGCCACCAACCAAAACCTGTTCGAAGCGGTGAACAACCGCGGGTTTCGTCAGGATTTGCTTTATCGGATCAATACCATCGAAATACTTTTGCCGCCGCTCCGCGAACGCACCGAAGATATTGAGCCGCTTGCACAACACTTTATGAAAGATTTTGCCCGAAAATATCAAAGGCCCGTGAACGGCCTGAGTGCGGCCCTTTTAAAAGAAATGCACCGGTATCCCTGGCCTGGCAATATCCGCGAATTACAGCATGCCGTGGAGCGTGCGGTCATTATGTCGAAAACAGAAAAACTACAACCGGAGGATTTCTTTTTCCGCAATGCGGGCCAAAATCCAGATCAGGATCTGCCTACCATGAATTTAGATGAAATGGAGAAGCAACTGATAATGAAGTCTTTGCAAAAACACCATGGCAATATTACGGAAGCAGCCAATGAATTGGGACTGACGAGGGCCTCTCTGTACCGGCGATTGGAGAAATACCATTTATAATGGTTCTGCTTCAAGATCAGGATATTTATCCCGCAAGGCCTTGGGTGCTACCTCATGCCAGGCAGTCCGCAGTGCATCTTTGAAGAGTTCCCATTCAATGGTTTCGAGGTTGATATGCGTCCAGCCATAATGTCCCCATTTGTTGGGTACAGGAAAAATGGCGCCTTTGCTGATGCTGCTGAACACGTCTTGCAGCTCCGGGGAAAACCGCAGTGTGGCGCGGTTATGGGGCGGATTCAGTGTGGCAAATATCTTTCTTTTCACACGGAATGATGTGATCTCATGGTGTGGTTCCTCAGCGGTCTCAGGCAAAGACAAGGCAAAGTTGCGGAAAGTATCGGCTGAAATCATGAGAACAAAGATGCAGTAAAAAATAGAACATTCAGCATTGAACGCTGCACCTTTGTGCGTATCATTTATGGCATTTGTTCGCTCATTTCCAATCGTTTTGGCCTGGCGCATCGCGCTGCTTGGGCTTGCCATTACCGCAACAGTGGTAACAGCTACGCGGCAAAAGCCGTCTATTGCCCTTGCTGTACTTTTGGGAATTGTCGCTATTAGCCTGGCATTCAGCCTTTTCCGCTATGTGAACGATACCAATCGCCGACTAGCCCGTTTTTTTGAAAGCGTTCGGTATTCGGATTTCGCGATTCGTTTTGCTTCCGCCAAAGAAAAGGGCGACTCGTTTGCGGAGGTCAACCGCCAGTTCAACGAGGTGCTAGAGGCTTTCCGGCAAACGCGGGCCGAAAAAGAAGCCAACTTGCTGTTTCTCAATACCATTGTGCAGCACCTCACCGCGGGTATCCTGGTATTCGATGCCCAATCGGGCGTGCTGGTGTCAAACAGTGCAGCATTTCAGTTGTTGGGAGTTTATCGCTTGCATCACCTGCAGGACCTGCCTGAACGGCACAAGGCGCTTAGCCAATTTGTCCAGAATCTGCATTCAAAAGGCAAAATGCTTTACCAGCCAGAAACCAACCGGCAACTTGCCGTTCAAGGCGTTAGCGTAAGCCTTCAGGGCAGGGCGGTGAGGCTGCTGACGCTCCAAAATATTCACCCAGAACTTCAGCGCAAGGAGGTAGATGCCTGGCGCAACCTGACCCGAGTGCTTCGTCATGAAATTATGAACTCCGTGACGCCCATCGTTTCGCTGGTGGAAACTGCCCAGGAAATTGTAAAACATGATTTGCCACAAAACGCTGCTGCCGACGACCTTACCGAGGCGCTCGAGGTGGTGGCTGCGCGCAGCCGTGGACTGGTAAAATTTGTAGAAGCTTATCGGTCTTTTAGCGCCATCCCGAAGCCAAAAACAGAGGATATTTCAGCCAAAACCTTATTGGAAAGGGTAGTGCAATTGGTGGTTTCTGACAGTAAAGGCTTGGAGATCAAGATAGAATCCTTTGTAAAGCCGGAAGGCCTCCGCCTCCAGGCCGATGCCGCCCAATTGGAAATGGTGCTGCTCAATCTCGTTAAAAACGCCCGCGAAGCCTTCGAGCATTTGCCCATTGACAAGGCCCAAAAAACGAATGATGGCACAACCACCAATCAACCAGTAACCAATCAACCAATCAACCAATCACCAGTCAACCAATCACCAATCACCAACCACCGAATCACCCTTCGCGCCGGCGCCGATGCCAAGGGCCATCCGTTTATTGAAGTGGAAGACAATGGGCCGGGTATTCCTGCGGAACTTTTGGAGGAAGTATTTATTCCATTTTTTACCACTAAATCCACCGGAACAGGTGTGGGACTGAGTATCTCCAAACAGATCATGCAGTTGCACGGCGGCGATATCCGGGTGAGTACTTCTATGGGCGGGGGGGCGAGGTTTGTGTTGGAGTTTTGAACGGACAATGTTGAAATGCCAATTAGATTATTCATGCGAATAATGGGTTAGGATCGCAAATGTGTTGAAAATCAGGAGTATATTGTGTCCTCTTCCCCTATGCCGCAACCGCTCTAAAGTAGAGAGTGTTCATGCAAAGTTCGAGTTCATCCGGGGTTTGATACCCGATTGAACTGTGTGGGCGAAGGGTATTGTAAATTACCGCCCATTCC
>JBJXGO010000125.1:0-29163 GCA_046160345.1 Saprospiraceae bacterium | reverse complement strand
GCTCCCTGGTTCATATATCCCAAAGAGAAGTTGGGCAAAACCCTGCTTTTTGCCATTCCAATTTGATTTTCTTCCACTTTTGCCGCCTGCTGTTCATAAATGATGGATGGATTGACAACATCTTGATCCTGAGGCAAAAAAAGGATATTTAAACTGTCTGTACTAAAGGGTTCCAAATCGGTAAAATCAGTAAAGCCAGTTAATAATTTCAATTGCACAAGCAGGCTGGTGGTCTCCATTTCAGCGGCTAAGCGTTCCTGATAAACTTTGCCAGCCTCATTTTCTGCCATTGTTTTCTGCAGAAAATCAATTTCTCCAGCCTCAAACTGCCGCACTGCTGTTGCCGCTATTTGTTTGTAAAGTGTATCTCGCTTCTGCCATTGCTCAGTTTTGTAATGGGAGACCTGTGCAGCCAGATATAAGGACCGCAGCGCATACCGCATGTCATTTTCGGTTACGGACAGTCCGGCTTTCGCCAAGGCTGTTTCTGCTTTGGCCAACTGCTTTTGACGGGAATAAACCCTTGGCAATTCAAAGGACTGAGAAACGCCAAGGGTGTAGAATTCCCCCGTTGGGCTTTCCAGGTTTATTTCAGGATTGGATAAGTTTAGTGCCCCTTTTTCGGCATATTTTTTTGCTTTTACATCCCAAGCCGTGGCTTTAACCTGGGGATTGTTTTGTAAAACTGCCAGTTCAGCGGCTGTAAGCGTCAGCATATTTTGCGCAAATGTGCTATTGGCAATACAAATGAAAATCAATATTTTTAGCGTAAAGTTCATGGCCAATTTTTTAATCTTATGGCAATATTATTTCGATTGCCTTAATGAATCTTCCACGGCTTTCTTTCCCCAAACCCAAAAAACTGTCGGCGTCACGATCATATCCAACAGGGTAGAAGAAAGCAAGCCGCCCAAAATCACGGTAGCCACCGGGTACAGTATTTCCTTGCCGGCAGCTTGTGAATCCAGGGTCAGGGGAACCAATGCAAGAGCCGCTACAAGGGCGGTCATCAATACAGGCACCAAACGTTCCAACGAGCCCCTTATGATCATTTGTTTGTCAAACTTTTCGCCCTCGTGTTCCATTAAGTGGAGGTAGTGCGAAATCATCATAATGCCGTTGCGCGATGCAATTCCGGTGAGGGTAATAAAGCCCACGAGTGTTGCCACGGAAAAAGTACCCCCGGTAAGCCAAACGGCAATGACCGAGCCAACCAGTGCGAGCGGGATATTGAGCATCACCTGGGCCACGATGCGCCAGGAGTGGAAATGCGCATAAAGCACCAGAAAAATGCCCAATAATACAATAATGCTCAGGGCCCCAATCAGCTGGGATGCCTCTTTTTGCGCTTCAAACTGGCCACCGAATTGTAAAAAATACCCTTGTGGCATTTTTACGGTTTCAGAAATTTTTTGCTGAATTTCAGCAACCGTGCTGCCCAGATCGCGCCCTTGTACATTACAAGACACCACAATGCGCCTCTGACCGTTTTCATGGCTCACCGAATTGATCCCTTTTTCATACTCGATATGGGCAATACTTTCGAGTGGGATCAAGACACCTTCTGGCGTGTGGATTTGAGTCTTTCGGATGTTCTCCAGGTTTTCCCGGTCCTCTGCAACTGCGCGAAGAACGAGATCGAAGGACTTTTGGCCGTCAAGCATTTGGGATACCACTTTACCTCCGAACAATACCTCAAGATCGCGGGCTACCTCCCCGGTTTGCATTCCGAAACGTTGTAGTGCGCCCCGGTCAAGTTTGATCGTTAATTGGGGCACAAGAACCTGGCGTTCCACTTGTACGTCTACTGCACCCGGAACTTTTTCCGTGATATCTTTGATTTGCCCTGCCAAAGCCCGCAGTTCGCTCAGATCCTCACCAAAAACTTTGATGGCTACCTGTGCACGCACGCCGCTGAGCAAATGGTCGAGCCGGTGCGAAATCGGCTGCCCAATACTGAATGAGACACCGGCCAGGTTGTCGAGTTGACTGCGGATATCAGCAATGACAAGTGATCGGGGCCGTGCATTTTCCCGCAATTCTACATCGATCTCCGAATTGCTTACAGGCTCCACGTGCTCGTCCAATTCAGCACGACCCGTTCGACGGGCAGTGTATTGCACATCGGGCACCCTTAAAATCAGTCGCTCGGCCACGGCCCCAATTTTATTGCTTTCTTCCAGCGAGGTGCCGGCTGGAGCGTACAAATTGACCGTGAAACTACCTTCGTTGAAAGGCGGCAAAAACTCAGTGCCAAAACGGGTGACCATGGCGGCTGCTCCGACAACGAGTGCTGCTGCAAGGGCGATGACAATTTTGGAATGGTTCAAACCAAAATTTAAAACCTTGAGGTCTTGCCGTTTAAGCCAAAGAACGAGGCCTGACTCTTTGCCCTCGTTCAATTTGGAATTCGGTAAAAGATAACTGCACAAAGCAGGCGTAACCGTCAGCGAAACCACTAATGATGCTAAAATTGAGGTAATGTAAGCAATGCCCAAAGGCGCAAAAATCCTTCCTTCTATGCCTTGCAATTGAAATAAGGGCAAGAATACCAGTACCACAATGATCGTTGCATATACGATGGAATTTCTGACCTCACTGCTCGCCTCGTACACCACTTGAAGGGAGTTTTTGGGATTGTCTGAGGCCTTGTTTTCTTTTAACCGTCGGAACACATTTTCAACATCAACAATCGCATCGTCCACCAATTCTCCGATCGCAATGGCAAGACCACCCAGGGTGAGCGTATTGATGGAAATGTCAAACCATTTGAAAACCAGGGCAGTAATGACCAAAGACAAAGGAATAGCAGTTAAGGTGATGATCGTGGTCCGAAAATTCAAAAGAAACAAAAAGAGCACGATAACCACCAAAATAAACCCGTCGCGAAGCGCAATTTCTACATTGGTCAGGGAATGAACGATGAAGTTTTTTTGCTGAAAAACCTTGGCATTGAGCTTTACGTCGGACGGAAGCGAAGCTTGCAACTCTTCCAATGCCTTTTCAATATCGTTGGTCAGGCTTACGGTACTTGCGCCGGGTTGTTTTTCTACAGTCAGAATAACCGCCGGGCGCGCATTCACCGAAGCATCGCCGCGTTTTATTGCTGCTCCAAATTGCACTTGGGCTACCTGACTGAGCAGCACAGGCGAACCTTCCCGGTTTGCAACTACGGTTTGCTGCAGATCTTCCAGGTTTTTAGCGCGACCTAAGATGGAAATCAGCACCTCCGAACCATACCGATTGAAAAAACTACCCGTAGCATTTAAATTGGCATTTTCAAGGGCATTATCGAGGTCTTCAAGCGTTAAGTTGTATTGCTTAAGTTTTGCCGACGACACCAATACCTGGTATTGAAGCCGGTCTCCGCCAATCGGGATGACCTGCGCAACGCCTTTGATTCCCAATAATCTACGTCGAATAGTAAAATCTGCCAGGGTTCGGAGGTCTGCTGCAGTGCTAAGGGTTTGTCCCGTTGCGCTGTCGGGTTCTGCCGTTACGCCGACCAGCATAATTTGACCCATGACTGAAGATATTGGGCCCATGACCGGCACAATGCCGTTGGGCACCTGTACGCTTGAAAGTTTTTCGGCCACCAATTGGCGTGCGCGAAATACATCCACATCCCAGCCAAACTCTACAAACACCAATCCGATACCTCGAGAAGAACTGCTCCGTACCGTTTCTACTCCTGGCGAACCATTCAGCGCCATTTCAATAGGGAGTACAGCCTGTGCTTCAATTTCTTCCGGCGACATCCCTCCGGCCTCCAGGAACACGGTCACACGGGGGCGATTCAGGTCGGGCAGCACATCGACAGGAAGATTGATAGCAGTCCAGCTGCCCCATACCAAGAGCAATGCGGCGGAGGCTACCACAAAGAGGCGATTAGCCAGCGAGAATTTTATTAGTGCATTGAGCATAAGTTAGCCGGGATTAATTGCGCCGTTCGTATTGGCAGCGACTTCCAGAACAAAATCCGCCGCATGCACTTTGCCATTCGTTTGGAATTGAAGCCAACCGCGATATAAGCCTGGCTTGGCGAAGGTGGTATTCATCTCCAATTCGTCGCCCACGGCTTCCGGATGGACGTGGATAAATTCCTTCGTAGTGGTCTCTATCATAACTACATGGGCTTTTGCACCGAGGTAGTTTTCGATTTTGTCGGGGGTGATTCGCTGTCCTTTTTCCTGTATGTCAATGTGCAAATGGCTTGGTTCGCCAGCGGCAATAGCTGAGCCATGCGAATCGAAAGTCACCTGGTAGCCGTCCACCGAGGTTTTCAATTTTGCTTGTGTATAGGTAATGGTTTTAGCAGGAGTTCCCACTACATTAAATTCGGTTTTATTCACCTGGTTTAGGCCGTCAAGCGGTTTAAAATCAGTAAACGCCCAGAATTTTCCACCTGATTCGAAGCGAGTCTCATTATTTCCTCGACCGTTGGTGAATTTATCCCCTTTGGCGAGTACCTTGATGTCGTACGCACCGCTGGCCTGGTATTCTGGATGGATGTGGTCGAACCAGGACAAATCGTCGCTGACAAGTATGAGGTGCATTTTTTTTTCATGAACCAGATCGAGCGGCACTGGAGTGCTTTCATTGCCCTTGATTTTAGGTGTGAACGACATCAGGCCTGATTTTCCAGCTTCCAGAGGAGAGGGAGCAGATACAAATTCCGTAAAATACTCCGCCTTGTTGGCTTCTACTTCGGCCTTTATTGGTTCCAAATCCATGTGGCATACAGGACAGGAACCTGGTTGATCGTAGGTTTTGCCCTTTTCGCAATTCATGGGGCAGATATATTTTGAGCCTGGGGCAGCAACTTCGGCTTTTTTTGAAGAATTGTTTTTGCAAGCGGGCGACGCAACAATAAGGAGCACAAGCGCGAGGCCGGCGATTAGCAAATTTTTCATAATAATGGCAGATGAATGCTTTGGCTGTTGCGGGTAAGCGAACCCATCAACATCCAAAAAATTAGAAATTATTGTTAGAAACACGTTGGCATGACCCTCAAAGGGTTGGCAACGCAAATACTGTTTCCTGAAAGACAATCCTTGGGTTTCGGTAAAGCAACCGATTAAGCGCAAGGGTACAATTACCTTAAAACCCGACCGTGTTGATTGACTATCGACAGGAAAATGGACATACGTCAGGCTGACGCCATGTCAGGCAACTAGTTTAGGCGGTTGCCAAATGGGTAGATGAACGTCCTCGGGCAGGTGTTCGGCAAAGTAGAAGGATTGTTTTTTTGCCAGTCCATTCAGGATGGAATCAGAGAAAAGCGTCGAAGCAGCTGCAAAGGTTGCTCCCGAATGAGAAATGGTGCCACAATTGGGGCAATGGCAATCTCCTTTTTCGTGGTCGCATGGGCAATTTTCGCCAGAATGTGCATTTTCTGCATCACCGGTACAGGAGGATTGATCACCCTTTTCGGAACAACAGGATTTCTCAGAAGCGTCTTGATGAAACTTGGCCGCATGTTCCGAATTGTTGTTACCACAGGCCCATGCACGATTTGTCGGTAGAGCCAACAGGTTAAGGAGAAGAAACAATATGCCGAGGCCTGATTTCATAAATTTGTGCGCAAAGGTAATAATCCTGAACGAAAAATGTTTTGAGTTTGCAAATGTTGCTCCACTTTAGCAGCAGTTTTTGTTGCCTGTCTGAATTGGAGGGCATTTGATGGTGCCGTAACTACAAAACACACAACAATCTCCGGATAAGGGCTTAAGAATTGCCTTGCAGTTATCGCATTCGTAAAAAAATTGGCAAGCATTGGTTGGCATGGTCTCTTTTTTGATGAAACCGCATTTTGGGCATGTAATATTTGATTGCAAAACAACCAACTGCGGTACTTGTTTTAAACTTCTTTTCACCCAAAAAGAATAAACCGAGTGTCCCAGTATTCCTGCACCCAGAAGCATAAATGGCCCACTTATCAAGGTTAGGTTGTTTGAAAAAGCAGCCGAACCAACAATAGAGCCACCCACTGCAACGGCCAACCATGGCAGCCAGCAACAAGCGGTACCCAAAAGGAAGGCAAAAACGCCTCCGATAATTGACTGTGAGATTCTCATAACATTTTTTTTCTGCTGATAAAAAACAGCGTAAACCCGCTGGTCACAGTAAGGAGGCCAAAAATTGAAAACGCCCGCAACAGCCAATTGGTAATATGGTCTCGTCCTACGTAGTCCATCGTGTGCAACATCCATAAAAAATCGAATTGTCTCCACGGACGGTTTCTAAATTTTTGAACGGTGCCAAGTTCGGTGGCCACATATACTGTGGTGCCGCGTGGGTCGTCGAAAGTAACAGCCAGCGCCGGCAACGGGTTTTCACGGTATTCATGATGGCCGCCAGCTTCGGTTAAATATTCTACCGATTTGACTTTGCCTTTTCCTGCATAACGGTTTTGAGCCACCAATACAGCTTCGTTTTCGGTCAAAGCAGGCCGCAAAGACCCTGTAAGTGCGTCTGCCAGGCACACCTTTTTTTGAGGATGTTCAAGCTTATTGTCAAAAAATGTGATTTGCCAATGGGCTTTCCCCAAAATGGATACCAGCCTGACTTCTGCCAAACTATCCACTATTGCAGTTTTTTGAAGACTGTCGAGTGCTGCATTAGGGGAAATATAGCTCAGGTTCGATGCCAAAAGCGTAGGCGCCGCTTTTTCATAATCGCCGTGCACTTCATCCATATCGCTCCATGAAAAATAAAGCCCGCCGGCCGTCCAAAGCAGGAATTGTATGCCGATGGTCACTCCCAGAAAGCGGTGTGAGCGACGAATCAGGTATTTTGTACTGGCGTTCATTTTTGCTGCAATGTCTCTATTCCATTGAAATAATGGCTGTATTTCAAAAGGGATTATTTTAGGATTATTTTTTCCGTACCCAGAAATACCCCATCCAAATTTCCTGTAAGAAAATAAACTCCACCGGGTATCCCATTTAAATTTATTGAAAATGCCTGATCATCAATATTCTT
The DNA here is from genome assembly GCA_046160345.1 of Saprospiraceae bacterium. Classification (GTDB taxonomy): domain Bacteria; phylum Bacteroidota; class Bacteroidia; order Chitinophagales; family Saprospiraceae; genus M3007. Next base: position 22,179 of record JBJXGO010000125.1, on the reverse strand, counting down.
TACCAAAAATGCAAACTTGCGAATAGATTTTCCTGCAGGATCCAAAATTTCGAAATGGGCGATCCCTTTGTGATTTAAGGCCACTTCAACCACCATGGTGGTATTGGAAATTGCCGGATTTGGAATTGCATGTATCCTCGTTTCAGACACCGGTTCTTTGAGAGGGCTGTTGCCTGTCAAAATACCCTGCCGATATATTACCTGGCCGGAGGTAGCATCAGCATAAACGAGATGAAAAACACCCTTAGAGAAGGCCAGCGAAGGCAATTGGAGGGTGTGGTCCTGAATGGCGAAACGAGTGCCTTGGCCTTCCAGCCCATTTGCGCCCATGGTGGAGGCGTAGAACACAATGTCGGTTGCTTTTTCCACAAAAACCACCCCTATGGTGTCTCCAAAAGCAGCCACATCTGATTGACTTTGAGCCGTTTGCGGGTTTGAATCTGAGGAAAAACTCAATTGTTGACCCAACTGCATCGTTTCAGCATTTAAGGTGCTTAGATATACACGTCCTGTTCCACTTGCTCCGCTCATCCACACCGTTATCAGGCTGTCGCCTGAGCGAGCCATGCGCGGGCCCGCAATAGGACAAACATTCAAATTCCAATCCGTTTGGTCCACATCAGTAGATATATCGTAGGAACTCGATAAATTGGTAGATCGACTTACCCAAATATCGCGAAGATTCTGGTTGTTGTACCGAAAAATCAGCCAAATGGAATCGCCCGAAGCCAACAAATCGGAAGCGCAACACTCGCAGACTGCGGCGCCCGGAGTAGAAGCGTTGCCCATTACGGAAGATTCAAAATTGAAACCTCCATCCGTAGAACGGCGCAACTGATAGGTCGATACGCCATCTTTATACTGAATGTAACTTACTACTGGATTGTGGGTGCCATCTATCGTTACTGAGGGAAAAATCGCATAGCCGCCCGGAATCGGCCCCTGAACAACTGCGGGCGAACTAAAACTGAAACCTCCATCTACAGAACGGGTAAGAAAAATCCCCTTTTGAGATTGCTCGAAAACGATAAATATCAGGCTGTCTGATACGGCTACGTCATAGCCTGCAAAGCCATACAAAAGTGGCACATGAGGTTCATTTACCACAGCGATCGGGGTAGTAAACGAACCATTTTCAAGCCGGGAGCACCAAATTTGGGAAGTCGCGTTGATAAAGTCGCCGTTAACGCCCCAAGTAAACAAAGGAGTGCCGTCGGGCAGCAAATTAACCCGGGGTGTCGTAATAGGCCTCGTAGTGACATCCAACTCCATACTATCCGACCAGATCACGGTATTTTGTGCTGGAAGAAAAGGCAAAGAAAGGAGTAAGAAATAAAAAGAGAGTTTGAACTTCATTCAATGCAGGGATATTCTTCGAAGGGAACCTGTGCCGTTAATAGTAGTTTTTAACAAGTACACACCCGGTACAAATTCACTTACAGAAATGGCTCGGGTGTAAAATCCCGCTGACTGCAGATATTCGCTAAATTCAAATTCTTTGATGCCACTAAGGTTGTACAATTCAAATTTAACCCTTCCAGCGGTCAACACATGATAATCGACCTGGAGCGTACCTGACACCGGATTAGGGTAAATTGACAATTTATTGATCAGGGAATGGCCAGAAACAGAAACCTGGCTAGTTTGATCATTCCCAGATCGTAAACGATGATGAGGGATTGTAATAATATGGCAAATGTGGGAAGCGCAACCAATTGTCAAATCCTCAATAAAGAGACAAACAGTATAATGGCCTTCATGTGGATAGATATGGTGTGGATTTTCTTCTGTTGAGGTTCCGCCATCTCCAAAGTCCCAGAAATAAGTGGCATGTCCAGTAGTCCCGGTAGAAGTGTTGGTAAATTGGACTCCCAGACCGCCGGCATCAATTTCGAAAGTGAATGCTGCCTGGCAATGACCAGCCGGTGGATGATTCACCTGAATGTGGTGGCAAACATGGCTGCTGCAGCCCCCGTCATCATCATGGATGGTCAGACAAACCAAATAAATGCCGGGCGCTGCATAGGTATGGATTGGGTTTTGCTCATTTGAGGTGTGCCCATCTCCAAAATCCCATTCCCAGGCATCAATCATTCCATCACTGAAGGATAAATCAGTAAAATGGATGATCGGGTGAGCCGGGTCGTGCTGGTTCGCATGGAAAGCAGCATGGCAATGGCCTGGCGGCGTATGGTGTACAATAACATGATGACACACATGACTGGTACAGCCATGATTGTCAATTATGGTCAGACAGACAAGATAGGCCCCTACGGCGGTATAAGTGTGTGTGGGGTTTTGATCTGTCGAGGTGTTCCCATCTCCAAAATCCCAGGACCAGGATACAATGATCCCGTTGCTCGTGGATTGATCTGTAAAATGGAAGGTAGGCTGATCAGGGTCTGGCTGATGCGCTATAAAAGCGGCATGGCAATGGGGAATGGGCGGGTGATGAATCAATATATGGCGACATACGTGACTTGTACAGCCTTCATCATCATCGGTGATCGTTAGACATACGAGATACACACCCGGTCCGGGGAACGTGTGGGATGGATTCTGATCATTGGAGGAAGTGCCATCGCCAAAATCCCATTCCCAAGTGCCAATATTCCCATCGCTGGTGGATTGGTCCGTAAAATCAATGGTCGGTTCGTTCAAATCAGGCTGATTTGACGTAAAAGCGGCCTGACAGTGGCGTGGAGGCGGATGGTGAATAACAACATGGTGACAAAAAGTTGCCGTACAGTTGGGGTGGTGTGCCGTGATCGTTAAGCAAACATTGTAAGTGCCGGGAGAAGAATAAGTATGCGTTGGATTTTGTTCCGTGCTGGTATGGCCATCCCCAAATGACCAAAAATACGAGGTGATAGTTCCGTGCGCAGAAGATTGATCCGTGAAACTGACCGTATTGCCGTTTGTACTAATTGTAAAACTTGGAAAGCAATGCTGGGCATTTCCCTGTTGAAAAAGGAATCCCACCAACAACAAGAGCAGAAGAATTGGATGTTTTGGTAAAAGGGCAAAACTTGTCAATATCTGTTTCATAATAAAAAGTGGTGGAAATGATGAATCTTAATTGGGTCAAATTTACAAATTTTCAATGGATAGTGCCGTAATTTGCGACTTAATTAATTGCTTCGGCCTTCTTTTTTGTGGTGGTTTTGCGACCACCAAAATGAAGGCCTTTTTTCATTTTTCAGATACGCCTTTTGTCGTCCAAACTAGAATAACGCCTAACAATGAACAATCACCAGCAGAAATCAGGTTGGGAGCTTATGAAAGTGATTTTCGCCAGCTCTCTGGGTACTTTGATCGAATGGTATGATTTTTATATTTATGGAGCGCTGGCCCCAATAATCGCGGTTCAATTTTTCCCTTCTGAAAACCCTACAGCGGCGTTTCTGGCAGCTTTGGCCACCTTTGCAGCAGGTTTTGTGGTGCGGCCTTTTGGAGCCCTTGTTTTTGGCCGTTTGGGTGATCTCGTGGGTCGGAAATACACTTTTTTAGTCACCCTGCTTTTAATGGGCGTTTCCACTTTTGCCATTGGCTTCGTGCCTTCCTACAAGGAGATCGGCTTTGCAGCGCCCGCCATCATTCTGGCGCTGCGCCTTATTCAAGGACTTGCCCTGGGGGGTGAATACGGGGGTGCTGCAACATACGTTGCAGAACATTCACCGGTACATCGTCGCGGCTACTTCACCGCTTATATCCAGACTACTGCTACCCTTGGCTTGCTCCTTTCATTGGGGGTCATTTTATCGACAAAATCTGCCTTGGGCGATTCGGTATTCAATGATTGGGGCTGGCGGGTGCCGTTTTGGGTTTCAATCGCCTTAGTGCTGGTTTCGGTGTATATCCGTCTGAAAATGGCGGAATCGCCTTTATTTGCCAAGATTAAACGGGAGGGCAAAATTTCGAAAAACCCCTTGAAAGAATCCTTTACGCAAAAGCCCAACTTGAAATTGGTGCTGCTCGCGCTATTCGGCGCGGTCATGGGTCAAGGCGTGGTTTGGTACACGGGGCAGTTTTATGCACAGACCTTTATTGAACGAACTTTGGGCGTAGAATTTGAACAAACCAGATATATTCTTATCGGTGCCATACTGGCAGCAACACCATTTTTTCTGGTTTTCGGCGCCTTGAGTGATCGGATCGGACGCAAGTCCATAATGTTGACCGGAATGCTATTAGCGGTGCTGAGCTACCGCCCGATCTATCATGCCATGTACGATTTGGCGCAGCCAGGAGAAATTGAAACCACGCGGGTTCTTGAACCTGAAATTTCAGCTGCGCCCAATGGCGATACATTAATAACTACTACTTCCTGGAAGCACCAATTGGATGGCCCAAGCTTTAAAATAGTGGAGAAAAAGACGGTTTACGCAGATCGCTCTAAGAGTCCGTCTCTTGGCACGAGTCGGACCGTCTGGCTTGATTCGCGCAGTTTTGGAATTATGACCCTGCTTGTTTTCCTCCAAATCCTGTACGTTACAATGGTTTACGGGCCTATTGCTGCATTTTTGGTAGAATTGTTCCCGACACGCATTCGTTATACCTCCATGTCCTTGCCCTATCATATTGGCAATGGCATTTTCGGCGGACTCACACCGCTCATTGCTACTCGTTTGTTCGACGTTTCAAAAACGGTAGAAAACCCTGTCGGCGACCCTTTTGTAGGGCTTTGGTACCCGATTGTAATAGCAGGGGTCTGTTTTCTGATCGGTTTATTTTATTTGCCTGACAAAAAAGAACCTGGAGATTCTGATTAAGTAGCCCCATTTGTTTCAAACCAGCAAATCAATATTTTTGGAAAAATCTTGTTCAAACACAAAAAAATGCACACACTAAAACGATATGCAGGCACAATCTGGATTGCTTTGGCGGCATTTGGCGTATGGCTTATGCTTAATCAGGCAAATAAAGAATTTGGGCAAAACCCATCGCTGGACACCCGTATTTTTTGGTTTACCATCATTCCGATATTTATTCCAATCATGTTGGGCCTGGGGCTTTTTGGATGGTATTGTTATAAAGGCGAGTACAACCGGGCTTAAAGTTTGACCATTATGGACTGGACGAGCTCCTTACTCGGCGCAACCAGTTCGATCAGTTCTCCCGTTTCCTCGTCCAGGTAACTGGCCTTGTCGCCCTCAATTTTTTTAAGTGTTTCTTCGTGCAGTTTTATGCGCCCTTTGAGAAACTCAAATTCATCGTGAAGCCTGCACCAGGTCGGGTCATTGTCAAATTTATAGACAGAGCGTTGGGTATTTGACACTTGTGCATCCGCATAATCGAAGGATTTCAATCCAGTTTCCTGGGCTTGCACAAGCGCAGCTTCGCGAATGGTTTCCATCACAGTTTGGAAATAAAGTTCATACCGTTTCATTTCTACATAAACCTTAAGCAGGTCATATTTTCCACTCTCCTTTACTTCGGAGGCATCAGTTTTGGCTAAGGCAACTAAGTCAACTTTGCTAAGGTTGCGCTCCAAGCCTCCGATTGGCTTTATTATTCCCATAAACCAGTTTTTTAAAATAAAATTTACCGTAAAGAAAATGAACCTTTAGAACTTTGGATATTGATAAATTGAAAGCCTACAATCCACTACTTTTGGCGCAATCAATCTTTTCGTCTCGCACATGACTACACAGATTAAAAGCCTCGCCGAATACCACCAGGTTTATGCCCGTTCGGTTGCCGACCCTGAGGGCTTTTGGGCCGAACAAGCCTCCACCTTTCAGTGGAAGAAACCCTGGAAGAAAGTGTTAAAATGGAATTTCCGTGAACCCAAGGTCCAGTGGTTTCTTGGTGGCAAACTAAATATCACGGAAAATGTGCTGGACCGGCATCTTGAAACCCGGGCCAAGCAGACGGCCATCCTTTGGGAACCCAATGACCCCAAATCAAAGTCGCGCAAAATATCCTACAAACAACTTTATCAGCAGGTTTGCCAGTTCTCTAATGCGCTGAAAGCACAAGGAATTAAAAAAGGGGATCGGGTGTGCATTTATATGCCCATGACGCCCGAAATCGCTGTGGCGGTATTGGCTTGCGCGCGCATTGGAGCCATACACTCCGTGGTATTTGCCGGATTTTCGGCTATTTCGGTGGCCGACAGGATCAAAGACGCGCAATGCGTGGCTGTCATCACTTCCGATTTTAATGCCCGGGGCGCAAAGAATATTCCAGTTAAGTCTATTGTGGACGACGCACTTGCCCTGGGCTGTGATTCTGTGAAAACGGTTATTGTACACAAAAACACGGGAGATCATGTCCATTGGAACCCCGCAAAGGATATTTGGTGGCATGAGGCCGTCGCGGGAAAGCGAAAAAGCTGCAAAGCTGCCAAAATGGATTCTGAAGACCCGCTTTTTATCCTTTATACCAGCGGTTCGACAGGCAAACCCAAAGGCGTGGTGCATACCCATGGCGGCTATATGGTTTATACTGAATACACTTTCCGAAATGTGTTCCAATATCAAGAGAACCAAGTTTTTTGGTGTACGGCGGATGTGGGCTGGATCACGGGGCATTCCTATATAATCTACGGGCCGCTGCTAGCCGGAGCCACCAGCCTGATGTTTGAAGGCATACCTACTTTTCCTGATGCGGGGCGGTTCTGGGATGTAATAAAACGCCACAAGGTCAATATTTTTTACACCGCTCCTACCGCTATCCGGGCCTTAATGGCGGCTGGAGATACCTGGGTGAAAAATCGCCGATTGCCTTCGCTGCGCGTGCTGGGTACGGTCGGCGAGCCGATCAATGAAGAGGCCTGGAACTGGTACAATGAAAAAATTGGGAAAAAACGCTGTCCCATAGTGGACACCTGGTGGCAAACCGAAACAGGCGGAATGCTTATCACGCCCATAGCGGGTATTACGCCTACCAAACCCTGTTTCGCGACCCTTCCCTTGCCCGGCATTCAGCCAGTTTTGGTGGATGCTTCGGGTAAATTGTTGACAGGCAATGGGTTAGAAGGATTGCTTTGTATTCGATATCCATGGCCCAGCCTTCTCCGTACCACCTGGGGCGACCATGAGCGTTGCCGTCAAACCTATTTTTCCAGTTTTAAAAACCTCTATTTTACTGGCGACGGAGCCCGGCGCGATCAGGATGGCTATTATCGGATAATTGGTCGCGTGGACGATGTGATGAATGTTTCTGGCCATCGTATTGGTACTGCAGAGGTTGAAAACGCCCTAAACAAACATGATAATATTGTGGAAAGTGCTGTAGTCGGATTTCCGCACGACATAAAAGGCCAGGGGATTTACGCGTATGTTATCACGAACCATATCGTGGAACACACAGAAAGTTTCCGTAAAGAGGTTTTGGATGTTGTTACCAAGGAGATCGGGCCTATTGCCAAACCGGATATTATTCAGATCGTGCCAGGGTTGCCCAAGACGCGCTCCGGAAAGATCATGCGGCGGATCTTGAGGAAGATAGCGGAAGGTGACACCTCAAATTTAGGTGATATTTCTACCCTGTTGAACCCGGAAGTGGTGGAGGAGATAAAATTAGGGGCGAAGGCGATTTAAATTTACCAAATCATGAAAAGCACTTTTTCTATTTTCCTATTTATTATAGGTTCGGTCAACCTGCCACTAGGTGCCCAACACCAGGCCTATTTCCCCGATCCTGACACGGCCATTCAACGCCGCCTTGAATCCTGGCAAGATCTCAAATTTGGCCTGCTTATGCACTGGGGCGCATATAGCCAGTGGGGTATCGTGGAAAGTTGGAGCATCTGTCCGGAGGACCTCTCCTGGGCTACCGGGGGAAGAAAAAAAGGGGTTTTGGACAATTACAACGAATATGTGCAAGCCTATGAAAACCTTCCCAATACATTTAATCCAATCCGTTTTAACCCGGAACGCTGGGCAGCGGCAGCCAAAGATGCAGGCATGAAATATGTCGTGTTTACCACAAAGCATCACGACGGATTTTGTATGTTCGATTCAAAATTTACCGACTATAAAATCTCAGGCCCCAACAGTCCTTTTGCTGCCAACCCTAGAAGCAATGTCACCAAAGAAATTTTCTCTGCTTTCAGAGAGCAGGGCTTTTGGACCGGGGCCTATTTTTCTAAACCAGACTGGCATTCAGACGATTATTGGTGGAAAAAATTCCCGCCCAGCGACCGAAACTGCAATTATTCCATTCAAAAACATCCAGAGAAATGGGCAAAATTTAAAAAATTTACCCAAGACCAGATCGATGAATTAATGACCGATTACGGCAAAATAGACATCCTTTGGCTTGATGGAGGATGGGTGCAGACAAAGTCAGAGGAAGTGATAAAAAATGAACTCGCCGAAGTTTATGAGAACAGTCGCTGGGCGCGCAACCCGCAAAGCCAGGACATAGATATGCCATTCATTGTACGATCAGCCCGGGCCAAACAACCAGGGCTGATAGTAGTGGACCGCGCGGTTCCGGGTATTTATCAAAACTACCTGACCCCGGAACAACATATTCCGGAAACCGGACTTCCATATCCCTGGGAAACCTGCATGACAATGGCCGGGAGCTGGAGTTATGTACCCAATGACAAATACAAACCGACCGATGAGATCATCGAAAAGTTGGTGGATATTGTGAGCAAGGGAGGCAATTATTTGCTCAACATAGGCCCAAGCCCGGAAGGAGAATGGCATGATGCTGCTTATGAGCGGTTACGTGAAATAGGTTCCTGGATAAAAATCAATGGAGAAGCAATTTATGGAACACGCATTTACGGCAGCTTTGGTGAAGGCGAACGCATTCGGTTCACCCAATCAAAAGATGGCAAAACAAAGTATGTTTTTCTTTTCGATGCACCGGAAGATAAGGTTTTACTCACCAAAATGCCCTTTGCTAAAAACACAAAGGTCAGTTTGTACGGAAGGACCGGGTTATTGCCGTGGAAGAATACGGCGAATGGGGTGGAAATTCTTTTTTCAGCGGATGCCAAAAGAATTGGGCAACATGTATGGGTTTTAAAGGTGGAGTGAAGTCTGCTTAAATGCAGTCCTAGCGGTCGCTTCAGTCAATCATATATTTCTCCATTAATGCTGCTACTTTTTTAGTCCGAATTCCGCCTTCTTCGTTCACCAGGTCAGCCATCTCCTTAACGGATTTTCCAATTCCAGTGCCTGAATATTTTTGCTGAACATAAGCCCATACTTTTTTATAGTCTTCAGAAAGAGATTCGTTTTCACCGGGGAAAACAGGGGTGTTGTCCGCGCCACAAATCAGCATAAGCAGCAAACCGCGTTGAGAATTTTGGGTTTCTTCGCTGCGCACGAAATAAGGATTGAATTGATTGAACTTTTCCCACCAGGCAGCGCGGTCTGCGACTTGTTCCAGAGGGATAATTATTCCACCATCGCTCCACATGGGTTCCTTTTCTTCCTTGATGATTTGTTCCATGTAGGTTTTCATGGGTGGAGTCACTTTGGTAGCAAAGGCTTCGCCGAGTTTTGCCCAGTCAACAACTGGAAAAACCATACCCTCGCCCATTGCGATTCGAAAGCCGTTGAGGTATAATGCCTTGGTGTCAGGATATTTGTTCACATCGAATGTGCCTTTCTCAATCGCCTCATAATCAGCATCTTGCCAATTTATTTTTTCTGTTAAAGTGTAAAAATCGCCGTCCGTTTCCATGCGAAACAAGAACCGTTCTAAAAGAATAAATACGGCATCTGCCAAGGTGCCCTGTGTGCCTGCCAAATTTTGAGAATAATAATCCCAGGCCTTTTTTCCGCTATCGAGTTTCCTGGCATCCAGTGTTTTTAAGTAACTGGAGAACTTGGATAATTTTGTCAAATCAGGCATTGTAGTACGAGAGCCTGCGTAAACGGGCACCAGTGCGGCGCTGTAGGCCCAACCGCTATATCGCTCAGGAGTAGTACTGCTTACCTTGAAATAGGGTTCGTTAAATGGAATACCACGTAGGGTAACCTCTTCTTTATTGGGGGAAACATCTCCATTGCTTTCTACAAAATCGCCTTCGGCAAATTGGGTTATGACCTTGCTGTTTTTGTTCGATTGGTCACGCAAGTTGAGCTTATCCACCGATACGACGTAGAGGTAAACCTCTGGTTTGGGAGAGGGTGGGGGAGGCGACTCTTGAACCAGCGAGATGACGGGCTGTTTGGGCTCGTTTTTACAGGCGAAAAAAAATGCAAAAACGCTTAATACGGCATATAAAAAACAGAAGATTGGTTTCATCGAATTGAAATTTAATTGCTTAAATCAACCCATAAACGCTACCAGGTGCCAGGGTAAGCAAAACAATGAGCAACAGTCCAAGTACAACGGCCCACCGGATGGTCATAGGGATAGGAAATGTTTCGCCGGCAGTTTCTTCCCTGACAAAATACATGGCGATGATAATTTTGAAATAATAGTAAATGGAAACTGCCGAATTGATCACTGCCAAAACAATAAGCCAGGGATATTTTGCAAACGCAGCAGTAAAGAGAAAATATTTTCCAAAAAAACCAGCCAATGGCGGAATCCCTGCCAGCGAGATCATCGAAAGCGCCAACACGGCAGCGAGCAATGGTCGAGATTTGCTCAAACCATTAAAAGCTGTAAACGAACCGTCTCCTTTTTGTTCTGCCACAACGATATAAGCACCGAAAGCACATATAGTAGCCAAAGAATAAGTCAGGGAATAAAACAGCAAGGCGTTGTCTGCCCCAGCCGTCCCGATGGCTAAAATTGCGAGCAGTAAATAACCTGCATGAGAAATGCTCGAATAAGCCATCATTCGTTTGAAATCCTTTTGGAACAGGGCGGTGGTGTTGGCGACCGTCATGGTCAATGCAGCGATCAGAGCGATGGGTACGCTCCAAAACCCTTCTGCTCCAGGGAAGGCGATGGCAAACAATCGATAAAACGCAGCAAATCCAGCCGTTTTTACCACCGTTGCCATAAACGCAGTGATCAGATTTGGACTTCCCTGATATACGTCTGGCGCCCAAAAATGAAATGGTACGGCGGAAACTTTAAAACTTAAACCCATTATCATCAACAAAATGCCAACTTTCAACATCCCCGGCATTTGGTCGCCGTTGCCTATGGCTCGACTAATGGATGCAAGATCGAAACTGCTCGTGGCCCCATAAACAAGCGTCATGCCGAAAAGCAAAATTCCCGTAGCAAAAGCGCCCATGAGGAAGTATTTGAGCGCGGCCTCGTTTCCGGCAGGGTCTTCACGTCGGCTCCCTGCGAGCACATAAAGCGGTATGCTCAGGATCTCAATTCCTAAAAAGAGCATCGTCATGTTGGTGTAGGAGAACATGACCAATGCCCCACAAAGGCTGAACAAAATAAGTCCGTAATGGTCTCCCAGGGTAGAATTCAGGTGGCGAAAGCCCCAGCCGGAAAGTCCGATGATAAGTGCTGTGGCCAGGATAGCTACCCCTGAAAACGCGTGGGCAAATGGCATGAACCGAAACATATTGGCGTATTCATTGCCCCAACCAAAACCATCTTGTCCGCCGAGACCTGGCAGGTGGACGTCAAAAAGGTCTATGGCCGTAGCCCCAAGTGCCAACAGGGTGCCCAACAAAGCAAGGGGTTGCAGCCATTGGCGTTGCTTGGTCAGTCCTGCAAAAAGTACGACAATTGCCGTAAGGAAGAGTATGAGTAGTGCGGTCATTTTCTAGTGGTGATTTGTTTATTTGGTTTACCCGCCGTAGCCTTAGCGAAGGAGGGGGGGATTGGTTATTGGTTGATCGGTTATTGGTTGATTAGTGATTGGTTGGTAATTGGTTTATTGGATGGTAATTTTTGTCTTTTCAAATTCCACCACGTCACCAGGGCGGAGTTTTTTGCGTTTTTGTGTTTCGATCTGGCCGTTGACTTTTAACTCGCCGCTGGTGATTCGGCTATTGGCTTCTCCACCTGTTTCGACGAGATTCAGGACTTTCAAGAGGTTGTTGAGGGGGATGTGGTCGTGGTCTTTAATTTTGAACTCCATGCCTTAAAGTTGTACAGCTCCTAAAATCCTGTCGATGCTAAATTCCGTCAGACCTAAAATAGATTGTGGGAAAAAGCCCAGCACAATTACCAACCCGGCAATAATACCCAGCACCAAAAACTCTCTTGAATTCACGTCTTCAAAATTGGCCGTCTCAGGTCTGGGCTCTCCAAAAACAACCAAACCATACGCCCGCAACATATACACCGCACCAAAAATGATGGTCAAGCCAGCAATTACACCCAACCAGAAATTGTAATTCCACACACCATTCAGTAAAAGAAATTCACCCGGGAACCCATTCGTCAAAGGCACGGCCACTGAACCCAACATGATGATCATGAACAGCGTTGCAAATTTCGGGGCAGATTTGGCGATGCCGCCCATGTCGGCCATCGAGCGGGTGCCGAGGCGACGTTCGAGTAAATCCACGATGAAGAAAAGCCCTACCACATTTATACCGTGGTTGAGCATTTGGATCATGCCGCCCTGCACTCCCGCCTTGTTCCAGGCCAATACTCCTGCAGCGATCAAACCAACGTGCGCAATGGATGAATACGCCACCAGTCGTTTGATGTCCGATTGTTTGACCGCAATAATGCTCGCGTACAAAATGCCAAATACCGCCAAGGAAATGAAGATCGGGTTCAAAATATGCATGGCTTCAGGAGCCAGCGGAATCATCCAACGGATCACGCCGTAGGTACCCATTTTGAGCATAATGCCGGAGAGCAGCATGGTACCACCGGTTGGGGCAGTAACATATGTGTCTGGTTGCCAGGTATGAAAGGGGAAAACGGGCATTTTGACTGCAAAAGCGAGAAAGAAACCCAAGAGCACCCAATGTGCTTGCATGGGTGTTAATTGGACTGCCACCAGATCCGCCCATGCAAAAGAGTGGTTGCCAGGTGTCTGCAAATAGACCCAAAGTAATGCAACCAGCATGAACAAGGAGCCAACAAAGGTGTAGATGAAAAATTTCAGCGTGACTCTAATACGGTCTTGTCCGCCCCAAATAGCGCAGATAAAGTAGATCGGGATGAGCGCCAGCTCATAAAAAACATAGAACAACAGGCCATCCTGTGCAAGGAAAACACCGTTCAATGCGCCCAGCATCAACAGCAAAAGTCCGTAGTATCGCGAGTCATTTTCGTATTTCCGGTCCCAGCTTGTTAGGATGATCAGCGGAGCCAGCAAATTTGTCAGCACCAACATGATAAGCGTAATGCCGTCCATTCCCAGACTGAAGTTGATCCCCGCCGAAGCCACCCAAGGCACGGAAAACGTGCAGCTCATGCCTTGGCTGTAGTCGCAGCAGAGGCAATAGGCCGTGGCCGCGAGGTTGGCCAGGGAGGCGACTAGAGCAAGATGGCGTGACAAGCCGGCAGGTCGCAGAAGTAGTACAATCGCCGAAGCGATGAAGGGTATAAGTATGAAAATCAGTGACATAGAAGTCGGTTAGTCGTGTTGTTGTAAGATGGTTTCGATTTGGGTTTTCAACGTCGGAAGGTCTTCTTCAATGGTTTTCCAGAAGAGGTGCATAGAAAAATACGAATCAGCGATTTTTGTGAGTGAACTAGGCTTTATTACTCTCCACTTTCGATTGGGAATTTAAACAAAACTGCTAGCAATGCAGCAACATTCAAAATTGCCATTCATCCAACACTCAAAATCTCATCTTCAAAAACCACAACCAATTTGTTTTGGGTGCTCAACTCACTGATTTCAATCCAGTTATCAGCAATAAATGATTGAAAATCTTTTAGTTTCATATTCCCAAGCCGAAAATGAACAACCCAAGGAGGAGGATCTTCTACAACTATTCGGTCATAGAAATCATAGTCTTTGGTCAATATTGTCAAACTGTTTCTTTGGGCATATTCCCAAATTTTGGTGTCTGACCATGTTCGACCAATTTCTACCATGTGCTGAAATACTGGTGGCTGCCATTCCCCAAAATAGTTGGGCATATTCACATCCAAAAGATACTTGGCCATGACTTTCAGGCAGCTTTCAAAAGAGGTTTAAAACGGAAATCCCCCATCATCTTTGCTGCAAAATCCAAGCAGGCATCAATGTCTTCGGCTTCTAACCATGGATAGCCTTTCAAGATGTCATCCTTGGAGTCGCCAGCGGCCAAATATTCCAATACCGTTTGTACCGTCATCCGCATGCCTCTAATGGTTGGGCGACCTCCGCAAAGGTCGGGGTCGGTGGTAATTCTTTCTGTCAAGTATTTCATCGTTCAAACCTATTTGAATTGGTAATGATTATGTGCAAAGTTGCCGTTTTTCCATTAAAAATCTCACACCCACATCGTCAACAACAACAATACCCCCCCAAGCACCATGCCCAGCAAATAATATTCAATATTTCCGTTTTGCAATTTTCTAAACTGCGCGCCAAGTCGCTGTACTCCGGCGCCTATGCTATTTACCATCCCATCAATTCCCTGAATATCAACATAGTAGTGGAACAATTTGGACATTTTTTCTACCGGACGAACGAACAGGAAGTCATACAATTCATCTACATAGAACTTGTTTGCTACCAAACGGGTGAGGCTTGATTGCGCCGTATCCGCCACCGGGAGGTTTGATTTTTTTCCGTAAATGAAGTACGACACGATAATGATAAGCACCGCCAGCGAGGTGGTGAAAACCATCAAAGTCCATTCTGTGCTCGCATCGAGGTGTATTTCGTTGAACGGAATAACGCCGGAGAACCAGTGCGCCAGCCATTGCTCATTACCCAGATGCAGGAAATGGGGGGTATTCAAAAAACCACCGGCAATAGAAAGCACTGCCAGAATTATCAACGGCACGGTCATCACTTTTGGGCTTTCATGTAAATGGTGGGCTTGTTCATGCGTGCCTCGGAATTCGCCAAAAAATGTAACGTAAAGAAGGCGGCACATGTAAATTGCGGTGAACATAGCCCCTAAACCGGCAAAACCCCACCACCATCCACCGCTATGTGCGAAGGTGAACGCGAATATTTCGTCCTTCGAGAAAAAGCCCGCCATCAACGGGAATCCCGCGATCGCAAAAGTGCCGATCAGGAATACCCAAAACGTGATCGGCATGGCTTTGCGAAGCCCTCCCATGTTGCGGATGTCCTGTTCACCACCCATTCCGTGTATCACCGAGCCCGCTGCCAGGAACAACAGGGCTTTGAAAAAAGCGTGGGTTGTGACGTGAAATATGGCGCTGGCGTAAGCGCCCATGCCAAGTGCAACAAACATCAGCCCCAACTGCGACACAGTGGAATAGGCGAGCACTTTTTTGATGTCGTTTTGCCGCAGACCAATGATGGCGGCGAATATGCAGGTGATCACCCCGATCAGCGCCACAAAGTGCATGGCATCGGCAGAGAGGTTATAGAGCGGATGGCAGCGGGCTACGAGGTAAACGCCCGCCGTCACCATTGTGGCTGCGTGGATCAGCGCCGACACGGGCGTAGGGCCGGCCATGGCATCGGGCAACCAGGTGTAGAGCGGGATTTGGGCGCTTTTACCCATGGCTCCGATAAACAACAGCAGGCAGATCAAGGTCATAACCCCTGCTTCAAGTCGGATGGTAGGCAGGGTATTGAAAATCTCCGTGAAATTGAGGCTTCCAAAGATTTGGAAAATCATAAACATCCCGATCAGTAAACCCAGGTCACCGATTCGGTTCATAATGAACGCTTTGCGGGCCGCCTTGCCGTATTCTTTGTTCGTGTACCAAAATCCGATGAGCAGGTAGGAGCAAAGTCCTACGCCTTCCCAACCAAAAAACAGCATCAGGAAATTATCGCCCATAACGAGCAACAACATGGAGAAAATGAACAGGTTGAGGTAGGCAAAGAATTTCCAAAAGCCATCATCGTCGTGCATATAACCTATGCTGTACACATGGATCAGGAAGCCTACGCCTGTCACGATCAGCATCATCCAGACCGAAAGTTGGTCCACAAGAAAACCAAAATCAGCGCTCAGATTGCCTACTGTGAAAAAGTTGTACAAGGTCACCTGGATTGGGCCAGATACTGCAACTTGGTTGAAGCACATGAGGCTCAACACAAACGATGCCAGCAAGGTGCCGCTGCCGATGAGTCCAACGAGGTTTTTGCTAAGGCGTTTGCCAAACAAGCCGTTGGTCGCGAAGCCGATGAACGGCAGAAAGGGTATTAATGGTATCAGTGACTGCATTAGGAATGCCGTTATTTTTTATCGTTTTGTTTCAATCAATTTTTTAGCAATTCTCATGGCTTTACTGGTGCTGGTTTCTAACATCCATTGGATAAAGTGTTTCATCCATTGAGCCCAGTTGTTTTTTCGAAGTTGGACGGAGTTGATTTGGGTCCAAAGCGCTCCGCCATCCAACGGTTCATAAGTCTATGAGCCTCCTCCTTTTTCAAAAAACCTTGATCTCTCGACTTCCATGCTCAAAGTTGTGCGAGCAGGCCGTTCAAAAAATTTGTACTCAAAGATCAGCTTGCTTCCATCGCGCCCAATTATTCTCACTTTCACAAATGGCTCGATTTCAATTACTTCCGCGCTTTTTACAGTGTTATCCCAAAGAGGACGCAAATTGTAATCCTGGGTAAAATCCCAAACTACCTCTGGACTGGCGGACACGAAAATCGATTTTCTGATAACGATCGCTTTGGCCATATCGCCCTTTTAATATAGCCGCTTTGGCTATTCAATTTCTTAAATTATCGAGCAAAGAAATATCTGTGCTCTTTGTGTTTCGATAGATCATAACCAGAATACCCAGCCCGACCGCCGCCTCAGCTGCCGCGACGACCATGATGAAGAACACCATGATTTGGCCTTGTGCATCAGACAAGTAAGTGGAAAAGGCCGCCAGGAGCAGGTTTACGGCATTGAGCATCAATTCAATGCACATCAATACCACGATGGCATTGCGGCGCACCAGCACACCAAATACGCCGATGACGAAAAGTATGGTGGCGTAGTAAACGTAGTAGTCAATGGGGATGGAACGTATTGTTTCGAGCATATCAAATTGATTTGAACCAGTCATTTTTTATGTTTACTTTCTCTACCATCTCAACTTCGATACCTAACCTTAAATCTTTGAGTTTCTCGGCTAACTCGATGCCGTCAATCAGGTCTATTGGAGGCGCACCATCTCGAATGGCCTCTTTTTTAGCTTCCCTTGTGAATGTTCCTGTTGTAATTATTACACCGCGATCCCCTCTGCCAATCATCGCGCCTCTAAAATCCCGGATAATATCTGAGGAAACAGTGTTTTTGTATCGTTTTGCTTGAAAAACACAACGAAATGAGATAACCGTTCCAATTTTGACAATTCCAACACCATCAATCCCACCATCGTTACTTCTTTGTGTAACCTCCACATTTTGAAATCCAAGTTCTCGCAGAAATCTTTGACAAAGCCGTTCAAATGCAATTGGGTCAATTTTTTTTAAGATTTCAAGAAGTGTTTCTTGCCAAGTCTGTAATTGATCCTCTTCAACTTCCGGGTTTTCAGTAGTTTTAATGTCAACCAATGGTTTACCCTCCTCCCTTTTTTGTCTTACGAATCGTTTTACCACTTCCTTATCAACCTCTTTGATTTTTAACCCCTTCTCTGTGAGAGCCCAAACGCCTCTTGCTGAATTTTCCAAAACACCAAATCCTTTAAGGTAATTCCTTGTCCAACCTAATCGGTATGAGAACTTGGTAATATTACCTTTATTCATTTTGTGCATTTCATTGACTTCATCCTCAGTCAAATTCAATAGTTTGGCTACCTGTTCCTCAATTTCACTAATTGAACCTGATCCTCCCAAATCATTTAATGCCTGAATCGTTGGATTAAACAGGTCATCAAACTTATATCTAAAGATTTCTTTTGGCATAGCTTATAGTTTTCGGCATAATAGTAATGTGAGGTGGACAGGATTAATCCGTTCACGAGTCCTACACCTGCAAATCCCGCTTCCCCACCAAAACCGCCCCCACCATGGCCGCCAAAAACAGTATCCCGGCAATCTCAAAGGGCACCACAAAATCAGTAAATAATACCTTTCCAAGGTTTTCCACCAAGCCAACCTGACTGTTCCCATTTTCCGGTATGCTTACCTGGATGCCACCCCGAAGAGCGCCGACGAGGGTGACAAGTAACATCCCCGAGGTAATGGCCGCAGTGATCTTCCACCTGGTTGATTTTTGAGGCTCGGTTTCTTTGCTCAGATTCAAAAGCATCAAAACAAACAGAAATAGAACCATGATCGCTCCGGCATATACAATGATGTGTACTACAGCGAGAAACTGCGCATTGAGCAAAATATACTGCCCGGCAATGGCAAAAAACGTGAGGATCAGGTATAAAACGCTGTGAACAGGGTTCCTGGAAAGAACCATGAGCAGCGCCGTGAGCATTGAAATGGCGGCGAGGGTCAGGAATATGTATTGAGCCATTTTTTTAGTTATGAGTGATGGGTTATGAGTTATTAGGAAAAGCGTCTGCGTAAATAACAATTAACTCATAACATTTTCTGTGATGTGTTTTTGCCTTTTAGTAACGTCTATGCGTTTTTCGGGCTCCACACCTTCAACCAGCAAATTTTTTCCAAAAATGAAGCCGTTTCGGGCGTAATCGCTGGGTACAATGCGGTCGGTTAGGAAAATTGCCTCTTTTGGGCAGGCTTCCTCGCAAAGTCCGCAGAAAATACAGCGAAGCATATTGATCTCATATACCGCTGCGTACTTCTCTTCCCGGTAGAGGTGCTCCTCGCCATGTTCCCGCTCGGCAGCCTCCATCGTGATAGCTTCCGCGGGACAAGCCACCGCACAAAGGCCACAGGCAGTGCAGTTTTCCCGGCCCTGTTCGTCGCGTTTTAACACGTGCCATCCGCGATAAACAGGGGCAAATTCGCGCTGCTCCTTTGGATAAGAAACCGTATTCGATTTTCTAAAAAAGTGCTTGAGCGTCGTCCACATGCCCTTGGCAATAGCGGGCAGGTAAATGCGCTCCATGAAGCTCATTTTTTTGTTGACGACGTTTTTCGACCGTTGAGTGAGTTGCATTTTTTTTGATTTGCTATTGTTGGTCCCCGCCTACACAAAGGCTTCAGCGGATAAAAATTTGATCAGGACTATGGAATCTACCTCAATCGTTCTTACTTCTTACTTCATACTTCATACTTCATAGTTCATAGTTCATAGTTCATTATTTCCCCAGCCACAATATCCCGGCCCCTGTCAGCATCATATTCACGATCGCCAGCGGAATAAGCGATTTCCAGCCCAGGTGCATCAATTGGTCATAGCGGAAACGCGGGAGTGTCCAGCGTATCCACATAAATACAAAGATGAAGAAGAATGCTTTGCCAAGCAACACTATAGGCCCCATCAAACCACCTAACCATCCCGGATCGAGACCAGGAAAATGGTAACCTCCAAAATAAAGGCAGGATATGATGGTGCAGGAAATAAACATGTTGATGTATTCTGCGAACAGGAACATCCCTAGTTTCATGGCACTATATTCGGTATGGTAACCACCAATCAATTCCGTTTCGCACTCGGCCATATCAAAAGGAGCGCGATTGCACTCTGCCAGGGCACAGGTAAGAAAAAGGATAAACCCAAGCGGCTGATAGACAACGTTCCACATCCCTGCCTGTTGGTCCACAATTGTTCGGAGGCTTAATGATCCACTTAACATCACGACAGCAATTAGTGCCAGTCCCATGGCCAGTTCGTAAGAGATCATTTGAGAACTGGCGCGTATGGCTCCGTACAGTGAAAATTTGTTGTTTGATGCCCAACCGCCCAGCATGATACCATAAACGCCAAGGGAGGCAAGGCCAATAACATATAAAATCCCGATGTTCAGATCCGCTACCTGCAAATTCCAGTTGAGTCCACCCAATGTTAAAGTGGTGCCCCATGGAATAACTGCGGAGGCCATCAATGCTACAAAAATGAATGCTCCTGGCGCAAGGATATACAGCCAGCGCTCAGATTGGTTGGGTACAAAATCTTCCTTGGTGAACATTTTAACCCCATCGGCCAATGGCTGGAGGATACCCCAAGGTCCGGCATTGCTTGGGCCAAGCCGGTCCTGAAAAAAAGCCGCGATTTTACGCTCTCCGTAAGTAGAGTAGGCGGCCACACCAAGCGTAACGACGAAAAGCACGAGGATCAACACGGCTTTTTCGATGATTATCCCGAGACTGAAAAGTAAGAGTGCGGTCATATCTATTGGTTATTTGTTGATCTGGGGATTTGTTTGTCTGCTTATTTGTTGATCTGGTTAGCTGACGGTCAGTTCTCCGTGCTCATAATGATTTTGTGAAATGACCGAGTGACGGTCTAGATCACGCGGGCCTTCGATAATCCAGTCTGTTTTGTCCTTTTTCTCGAATCGGCAGGTGTTACAAATGAAATCGTGCAACTCACCATACTTGTCCTTACGGCCTGTGATCCGGTAAATTTCACCACCATACATCCATGCGACTACTTTTCCGGAACATTTATCACAATCGCGGTGTGCATCCATAGGATTTAGGAACCAGACCCGGCTCTTAAAACGGAATGTACGGTCAGTAAGCGCACCTACCGGACATACGTCGATGACGTTGCCGCTGAAATCGTTATCAATCGCTTTCTCAATATAGGTGCTGATCTCTGCATGGTCGCCCCGGTTGATGATGCCGTGAACGCGCTCTTCGGTGAGTTGGTTGGCGACATACACGCAACGGAAACACATGATACAGCGCGTCATGTGAAGTTTGATGTAAGGACCAATGTCGATCTTTTCAAAGGTGCGGCGTTCAAATTCGTAGCGGGTGCTGGCCTTGCCGTGCTCAAAGGAGAGGTCTTGCAGATGGCATTCGCCAGCCTGGTCGCAAATTGGGCAATCAAGCGGGTGATTGATGAGCAGGAATTCCGTAACCGCTGCACGGGCTTCTGTGACCATTGGGTCGCTTTTACTGGCTACTTCCATACCATCCATGACCATTGTTTGGCAGGAAGCCATGAGTTTGGGCATGGGCCGCGGGTCTTTTTCAGAACCTTTGGTGACACGCACAAGGCAGGTGCGACATTTGCCGCCAGAGCCTTGCAAGCTGGAATAATAGCACATAGCAGGCGGTACGAGTTCACCGCCAAGTTGGCGGGCTGCGTTCAGGATGGTAGTGCCGTCGGCGACTTCAATTGTTTGTCCGTCTATGGTAACTTTTGCCATATTATTGGGCTGTGTTTTTAACGCGGGTCATTTTGTTATCGTCTAATCTTCGTTCGTGCAATGTCTTCAAGTGCTTTCAAGTCTTTTGAATAAACCAATTCCATGGAATCAAAAGGATCGCCTTCTAGTGAAATTTCTTCCATTTTGACCTTTGACACATTCCCAAATTGGCTTAGTGTCTTTCGGAAAAAATCGTTCAATTTTTCAGTGTCAGGTTGTTTTTTGAGTTCAAACTGCTTGACATAATTCGCATAATATTGAATCCGTTCTTCCAGAAAATCATTGAGTATCTTTATTTTAGGTTCTTCTCTCAATTCATCACCGCTCCGTTTTCTTGCTAGCAGTTTCTCGATCTCCCTTTTCAATTCCCCATCTTCAATTTGGGTTTCAAACAGTTTTTGAAACTCGGTTGGCGCCATAGTGTCCGTTCGCTCAATCCATTGACACGCCAAAACCGGGCGGATAACATAGAAGTATTTCTTAGTTCGCACCAGATCACGTTGCAAATACTCTCTGAAATTCCCCTCGGCCATGTGCAGATAATGGTGCAGGCATGACTTTGGGTTGAAGTACTCCGCCATTAGCCCTCGAAACTGCTCTACCACCGGTTTTTCTTCGTGATAAATGATAGGGCTGTTCAGCCATTCCATAAGCGGTGGATTTGATTTTCTGAACAATTTCAGTGCTTTTCGCATCTCCCAGCCGCTCAAATCAAGGTCATTGGGCAGCATTATTTCAACGCTATCTTTTTTGTCGTCTATTGAGAGATACCAGTCCTTTCGGTGTATGTAAATGAACCGCACGTCCCAATCGCTATCCGTTGAAGCAAATCCCCAAGCCCGGCTTCCGCTCTCTATGGCGTAGAGGATTTTGATGCCATGTTGTTGTTCGAGGTTTTTTAGTTCGGTTTGGATTTGGGTGGTCATAGCCCAAGGTGTTGTTTCAGAAATTCGTACAATGGTTTCAAAGGTTCTTTGGTGTGGTCTAGTT
>JBJXGO010000124.1:0-11831 GCA_046160345.1 Saprospiraceae bacterium | reverse complement strand
AAAAACAGGGAACCAGCCTTAAGCCGGTTCCCCGTAAATATTTTCCAGTGGCCGAAGCCAATTTATCCTTTTGCTCTGGAAGCGTCCACAACCGCTTTAAAAGTCGATGGGTGGTGGAGCGCCAAATCCGCCAGTGCTTTGCGGTTCAGGCCGATTCCTTTTTGGCTGAGCAGGTGAATGAAACTGCTGTAATTGATGCCCATAGGACGAACTGCGGCGTTGATACGGGCAATCCAAAGTCGGCGGTAAGTGCGTTTTTTGAATTTGCGGTCGCGGTAGGCATATTTCCAGCCTTTTTCGAGCGCATTTTTCGCTACGGTGTAAACTTTGGAGCGGGCGCCGAAGAAACCTCGGGCGGCTAGCATGATCTTTTTCCGGCGAGCGCGGCTGGCCGGGTTGTTTGTTGCTCTTGGCATGAAATAGATTTTCTAGTGCGACATCGGGGGAAGCAGTTAATATGTGAGTGCGTTCAAAATGAAAACCCCGACCTAACTACTGACACTTTTAACCAATGTCCTCGTTAAAAAATGTTTGTTGAAATAGTCCCCGCCTTTGCGGGAATCTGGTTTTGTCGAATTGGTTGATCCTACAACCTAACGACGGTTTTAAGCGACAAGCAGACGCTCGATACGTGCATGTTCGCTTTTGTCAACAACCACGCCGTGGCGCAGGTGGCGCTTGGCTTTGGTCGTCTTTTTGCGCATCAAGTGACGCATCCGAGCGCGATTGCGCTTTACTTTCCCCTTGCCAGTCACCGAAAAACGCTTCTTGGCGCTGGAGTGGGTCTTCATTTTAGGCATGACAAAAATATCTGTTTGAAAAACGGAGCGCAAAAGTACGATTCCTTAGCAAAAGACAAAAGGAAAGTTTGAAAATTATCGGACAAAAACAAAACGAAGTGATTTTATGCGTCCCAGTAGAACAAACCGTCATTTCAAGCACAGGGGTAAGACACTCATTTTGTTGCGATTAAGGTAAGCCATACTGTATCATAATAAAACCCAGCAAGGTTTTTGTCTTGCTGGGTTCAAATATTAGGTAAATTCAGCTCATTACTCAGGCTGATATCTGCAATATATTTATTCTACCTCAGCAGGTGGCGGCGGAGGTGGAGGTTCGGATACTGGAGGCTTCGGAGCCGGAGCTGAAGGAGCAGATTCTTTTTTCTTCACAGGAGCCTTTTTAGGCGAAAGAATTACGTGCATCCTTTTGCCCTCCAAACGCGGCAGCTGGTCTGCAGAGCCGTGTTCCTCCAATTCTTTCATAAAACGCAGGAGCAGAAGTTCGCCGCGTTCTTTGAATACGATGGCGCGACCACGGAATTGGACATATGCCTTTACTTTATTACCCTCGGCAAGGAAACTTTTGGCATGACGAAGTTTGAAATCAAAATCGTGTTCGCCGGTTTCTGGTCCAAAACGGATTTCCTTCAATTCTACTTTTACGGCGTTGGCTTTTAGTTCCTTTTCACGCTTCTTTTTTTGGTAGAGAAATTTGTTGTAATCAACTATGCGCACAACAGGTGGCACGGCATTCGGAGTTATTTCCACCAGATCAAGTGCCAGTTCTTCCGCCCATTTTTGGAGCTTGGAAGTAGGGTACACGCCAGATTCTACAAGATGGCCTGCAGCGGCACTTATTTCATCAAGGTTGTCGCCAATAAGACGCACCTCGGTAGCACGAATAAAACTGTTGATGTTGTGCTCTGGGGCACGAGGCCCGCGATTGAATGGACGGCCTCCGCCACCTGGGCGGGAACCGGGGGGGCGAGCGCCGCCGGGGGGTTTAGGTCGGTAAGGTTTGAATGCCAATTAAAAGTGATGGTTTGGTGAAAAAATGGTGCGTATCGAAGTATTGTCGTCACGACCTCTGGCAATTAATGTTGCAAAAGTAAATATTGTTGGGTGGATTGAGCTGATGTGGGCAAGGAAAATTTTGGAAATACAGCAGTGCGACCACTACTGACAGTCTTTTATTTCTCTTCCAACATTTCCTTATACCCTGACAAATGCAAATAACCCTCTTCTTTTATGGCCACTGGAAGATTAAAACGAGTTGCTACTTCCGCCACCGCCTTTGCATCCATGCTTCCTTTTTCATTGAGCACCCGGGACAGATCAAGCAGGAATTCTATTTGTTCGGCAAGCAAAGTGCGGGTTTCTTTCACAAGACCCGCAATCATCGCTTCCACATCCTTATCTGTCGCATTTTTGTCCATAGAAAAGCCGTACTCCAAGGTGTAATTAGCTTGATACCGCTCGTCAAAACCATGGCGACGGATATAGTCCATCGCGAGCATGGTCACCTGCTCGCGATCGTTAGAGCGCCCGACTGTGGCATTTTCATGACCAAAAACCAGTTCTTCCGCCAGCCCGCCAGCAAGAAACACCTTTATTTTTTTGAGCAAGTTCTCCTTGGTTTCATAAATCTCGTGCGGGAACGTGAAACCGGAAGCATAACTGCTGGCTACCTTCGATTTGAGTTGCAAGGGCGCAATACTAAAAAGTACGACGTAGGCAACGGCATGGCCCGCTTCGTGCACACTGACATTCGCCACGACATCGGCAATATTGCCTTGACGGATTTTGTCGATACGGCCTACAAAGGGTATTTCGACTTTTCTGTTGCCAATATGGGCCAATATTTTTTTCCCTTCATTGTCGTAATCAATTGAAAAGGAATCTGAACCGTCGTTTATGCATTCGAATAAAAACTTGCTCAGGTTGGTTTCCAAAATATCGGTCACGCTGCTAAATACGGGCCGAACACCCTGCACCGGGAATACGCCATTTCGATAAATTAGGGCAAAAACCTGATCGGAAATTTGAATTTCCACATTGAACCGCTCCTCGGTACGGTTAATTATTTTACCTACTTCCTTGCGGATAAGCGCCTCAAAATCAGCCTTTCGGAGACTGGGGTAAATCAGGTGAATATTGCCAAAACGCGCCACCTGTTCCGGGCGGAATCGGCGGGTAAGCGCATTCTTTATGTCAACTGCCGTTATTTTTTTGGTAAAAGCATGGTAAATGTCTGCATCCACTTCACTATCGGATGTATGTGTAGCCATTTGAAAGGCCTCGTCCAGGTTGCCGCTGATGAGAATAAGCGTTTGGGAATAATCAATCGGCTCAAACACCCGGCGGCGGTTCTTGGCTTCAATAATAATGTCGAGCATTTGCTTTTTGCTCATATCGGCGATATCCAGCACATCTTCTTCCAATTCGAGCATTTTTTTCAAATTACGCGCCTCCCAGATCCCAACATTATCTTGTGTGGGGTCTTCAGGTTGCACAGGTTCTCCAGCTGGGCGGCGGTTGCGCTGCCGCTGGTTGAACATAAAATCGGAAATGTAGTAATCGAAGTCCTCTTTTTCACGCTTAGCCAGGCGGCCATCTGAAAGCAACTCCCAGAAATCGTTGAACTTGGTGGCTTGCACGGGTGAGCCATCCGGTTCGATCGTATAGAAGCGTTGAATCTCGTCGAAAAGTACGATGGCAGGCTGGCTGTCCACCAAACCATTGGATTTCAGGATGGCGTTTACACTGCTAAAATAGGTGGTTTGGTCTGTATTGCCCAGTTCGACCTCGGCGAAACGCTCTTGAAAATCAAGATGTTGCACCAATCGACGAACCAGGTCGGTTTTGCCCACCCCTGTCATGCCCCAGAGGCAAACAATGATCGGGCGGGTGAGTACTTCGGGCATTAGATACCAGACCTGGATATAATCGAGCAAGCTGTCAATAATTTCGTCAATACCGACAAAATCTTGTTTGAGGCGTACTCGGATGATTTCCAGCGCAGCGCGGCGCTGACGGAGCCTTTCTTTGTCAACAGAGAATTTTGGTTGTTCCATATTCGAGGTGCAAAGAAACGAAAGCTTATGGGGGAAAGTTCCGGCAGCTTGTTGTTTGGAGCATTTTTCGGTATTATTGTCCTTAAAATGGCCAGCTAATTGGATAGGATAGGGCATTGGCCAATAAATGCACCTTTCTGCAATCTGGTTGTTGAGTTTCTTAAGCGGCTGACCTAATTCAACGCCTTACAAATCGATCAACATTCCTTCTTCAGCTATGGAAAAGCCTGAATCAAACACCTCTTTCCGGGCCTTTTCGTCCCAAAGCAAAGGGTTGGTATGATTGAGGTGTATAAAAGTGACCTTCTTTTTTTCCAGGGCTGGCTCCTGCGCAAAACACTTCATGGTTTCGACCACAAAGGGGTGTGGAACGTCCTTCATAGCCCTGCCTTTCAATTCGCCATCTTTAAAAAAGGTGGCATCGAGCAGGGCACAATCAACGGAGCGCAGTTCAGTTACTATGTTGCGCTGCCATTTTTCCCATTTGTCTATATCGGGAATAAAAACCACCTTTTTTCGAGGGGTTTCTATCTGGTACCCAACGGTTTCGGAATATTCGTCCCGATGTGGCACCAGGAATGGCCTGATGCTCAAATCTGGGGTAAGCTGCACGGTACTGTCAGCCCGGAGAGGCCACAACTCAATGTTCTGAAGCTGTACAAGCTGGCTCCAGGGCCCATTTTCCCGTAAAAAATTTTCCATCCTTGGCATGGCCCAAACAGGCACATTTTTGGCTCCCATCACCTCTCGCCCCAATTGCATCAGACCGGTATAATGGCCAATATGTGCGTGGGTCAGAAAAATACCGTCAGGAAATGGTTTGTCCCGAAAGCCTGCTGCTTCCTGCAAATGCCGCCATTGGTCGGCAAATGCCGGGCTTGCTTCCAGCATAAATACTTTTCCAGCCCGTTTGTCCACCAATCCGAGGCAAACCGGAAACTTGGGCTTTTGCTTGCCAGAAAAAACGAGCTGACAGCATTCGCGCTGACAGCCAGCATGGGGATAACCGCCATCCTGAGCAATGCCAAGGACAATTAGAAAACAATTATCCTTCAATGAATGAGCATTAGATGCTTGCTTGCCTGGTTCGCAAGCACTGAAGATCACGAGAAGGATAGAGATAAGTCTGAGCAATTGCATGGGATGGTAATTAGCGGATAGAGTTATTTGCTGGCCCCGAGTCTGGTATTATAGGTTCGGGGCCAGCAAATAACCTGATCCACAAATTAAACCATTTTATTCCGCACCGCGAACTGCACCAGCCCGGCAATGCCCTGCACATTCAATTTTTGGATGATATTGTTGCGATGGGTATCAACCGTGCGAGGACTGATAAAAAGTTGCTGCCCGATATCCGTACTGCTGAAACCTTGAGCCACAAGTTTCAGAATTTCAATTTCGCGGTCGGATAATTGTGCAAGCAATGGTGCGTCCGGATTGTGAACGGGCTTGAGCAGGGTGAAGGTAACATCGCTGCTAAAGTAGGTGTCGCCGGCGGCTACTCGTTTGATCGCTTCGCTGAGTTCTTCCAGGGAAGTGTTTTTGAACAAAAAACCGCTTACTCCTTTTCCCACGGCATCTTCGATCAATTCCTTGTTTTGCAACATGGTAAGCATGATAACCTTCACGCCCAAAAAATCACGCCGTATCTCTACCGTTGCTTCGAGGCCGTTCATTTGGGGCATCTCGTAGTCGAGCAGGGCCACATTAGGCTTGGCGCCGTTTCGGAGCAGGTTGACGGCTTCTTTTCCATTGGCAGCTTCGCCCACGATCTCCACAAAATCAAGTTCTTCCAGCAGTGCGCGGAAGCCTTTGCGTACCAGTTGGTGGTCGTCGGCCAGAAGGATTCTGATCTTGTCTGTCATTAATTTTAATTTTTTTGGCTTAGATCGGCACCCGTACCATTGCCACTGTGCCGTGCGGCTGTTTGTTTTCTGTGAAAAAAGCGCCGCCCAGGGCAGTGGCCCTACTGAGTATATTGAGCAAGCCCATGCTGCCTCTTGCACGGGCCTCTTCAAAATTAAAGCCCACTCCATCATCTTCCACGCGCAGCACCAGATCCGGGCCAATCGAATGAAGTTCTATCATCACTTTGGCCGCGTGGGCGTGTTTCACAATATTGTTCAGCAATTCCTGAGTGATGCGGTAAAGGCCGATCTCGGTTTTTTCATCCAACTGTAACGGCAGATCGTGGGCGTTGAACCTGGCCTCCAGCCCGGCGTGTTGCAAGGTGTGTTGCAACAGGAGTTCGAGGCTGGGAGCCAGACCCTGTTGTTCCAGTACGGGCGGCGACATCACATGGGCGATACTGCGCACTTCCGTGCAGGATGAATTCAGTTGTTCACCCAATTCTGCGATTTTGGGAGATTCCTCCGGAGCGACTTTTCCTATTCTCCTGCCAAGCGCGTCAAATCCCAGTTTTAGTGCCACAAGTTCTTGTGCGATGCCATCGTGCAGATCGCGGGCGATACGTTTGCGCTCCGCTTCCTGGGCTTCAATAACGGCGGCAAGCCCCAGTTTTTGCTCATGGATAATGGCAGCGTCGAATTCGGCTTTTTTGCGGAGCCGAAAGCGGTTGTAGAATAGGTAGCCAAGCACAAGAGCCGCAAGAAATGTCGCCAAAAGAGCAATCAGAGCCACCCGTTGTCGAAAATTTTCTGCGCGTTGTTCGCCGAGTTCCCGTTCTTTTTTTTCTGCACCGTATTTCGCTTCCAGGGTTTGATTGGCTCGGTTGTAAGCCTCCTGATTGATTTTTTGGTCAGTCTCGTTCATTTTTTTTTGTTCAGCCAATGCCAGTTTGTAATCTCCCAGGCCCTCATAAACATCCGTCATGCCAAGGTGAATACTGGCCAGTCCTTCCACATTGCCACAGGATTCACAGACCGGTCTTGCTTCGTCGTACCAAGGTATCGCATCCTTCCATTTCGCCTGTTTCCGATAAGCGTGTCCGATGTTCAACAGGGTAAAACACAGGCCATAACGCTCATCAGTTTTTTTATAGCACACCGCGGCCCTTTTGTAATAATCCATCGCCAGGTTCAAATCCCCTTTTCGATGGAAATAAACCCCAATATTGTTCAACACTGTTCCTTGTACATCTAAAAGTTCGTGCTTCTCGGATATTTCCAGCGCTTTTTGAAGAAAAACATAGGCCGTGTCATTTTGATCAAATGAATAAACATTTGAAATCGCCGTATAGTCTGCACAGAGGTCACGCCAGTTTCCCAACTTTTCATGGAGTGCAGCCGCTTCAAACCCCCGTTGCAATGCGATATCCAGTTTTTTCTGGACTCTTCCAAGATTGGAGAGGTTGAGCAAGGCAGCAGCCCGCAATGAATCATTGTGCGCTCGCTCGGCTTTTTCCAATATGGGAAGAAGTATATTGCCGGCCTGCTCAAATTCCAATTTCCGGGTGTAGGTTCCTGCGATTCGAATATCCACAAATGGAACATATTCAGGCTGATTTTGACTGGCCAGATCCCGAAATTGTTGACAGATCAATAAGGCAGAATCCAGGTGATACACCTTGTAGAACTTCTCCAACTTGCTGAAGGCTTCTTTTTTTAATTCGAAATTGGGGGCATTATTGTAAGTGGCCCAAAGTTCGCGAGCGTAGGAGGGCTGGGCTCGAAGGGGGGCAAAGTAAAGAAGCCAGAATATGGCCACTGAACAGGTTTTTCCCATAATATTTGATATTGCTGGCACAAATATAGGTTTCTGTGCACAAAACCGCTCATCCGATAAATGGGTCCAGGTTTTAAATAGGTATCCTGATCAGCGCTATTGTGCCATGAGGTATTTTCCGCTGTGATAAAAATTGCCCGCCGAGCGTGCTCACCCGACTGAGGATATTCAGCACTCCCATGGTGCCACGGGTTCGTGCCACCTCAAAATCGAAGCCGGTGCCATCGTCCTCCACGCGCAGCACCAGATCCGGGCCAACCGAATGAAGTTCTATTATCACTTTGGCAGCTCGGGCGTGTTTCACAATGTTGTTCAGCAATTCCTGAGTGATTCGGTAAAGGCCAATTTCAGTTTTTTCATCCAATTGAAGCGGCAGATCGTGTGCTTTGAATTTGGCCTCCAGTCCGGCATGTTGCAAAGTGTGGCGCACCAATTGTTCGAGGCTTGGAGCAAGCCCTTGTTGTTCGAGCAAGGGCGGCGCCATCACATGAGAAATGCTGCGCACTTCCGTACAGGAGGAATTCAGTTGATCGCTCAACTCAGCGAAACGAGGGGTTGATTCTGGCGCTGTTTTACCAACTTGTCTTCCGAGCGCGTCAAGGCCAAGTTTCAAGGCCACGAGTTCCTGCGCAATGCCATCGTGCAGGTCGCGGGCAATGCGTTTTCGCTCCGCATCCTGGGCTTCGATGACGGCGTTCAGCCCCAGTTTTTGTTCGCGGATAATGGCTGCGTCGAGTTCGGCTTTTTTACGCTGACGGAACCGGTTGTAGAACAGGTAGCCAAAGCCAAAAAAGGCGACAAGGCTCCCGCTAAGTCCATAATTAACGGCATTGGTGCGGTACAAGGCACTTTTTTGTTGGGCGATCTGGAGCTCTTTTTCAGTGGTTTCGTATTGGATTTGCAACTCACTGATGCGGTTGCGCACATCGGCAGTCAGCACGGAGTCGGCATAGTTTTTTGAAAGTTCTTTATAGGTCTTAGCCGTTGTGTAGTCGCCTTTCAGACAGTGGAGGTCCTCCATGTAGTCGTAGATGTCTTTCAGCACGGCATGGAGTCCTGCGGGTAAGGCAGTGGACTCGGCTTGTTTGTAATAAGCCAAAGCCTGGGGGTAATTTCGCTTTCCCATCTCAATTACCCCCAGGCCGGTGAAGGACAAAGCCTCAAATTCCGGGTCTTGGATATCCTCGTTTTTCTCCAATATTTTGCGATAGGCTTCCCCCGCTTTGTCGGGTTGACCATTGTTCAGGTAGCAATCCGCCAGGCGCAGAGTAGCCATCACTGTTCCCGCTGGGTAGCCCAGATCATGGTAATATTGCCCCCCTTTTTCAAAAAGAGCAATGGCTTCTGCATTTTGCCCCATGCTGACATACACTTCGCCGAGGCTAACGCTGACGCGTCCTTTTTCGAAAAGCCGTTTAGGCAAATATTTGAGCAAGTCTATCTCTTGTTGATAAACTTTGACCGCCTCGTCAAATTGCTTGAGGTCTTTATGCCCGGCGGCGATGATTTCCATTGCATTGAGTATCCCCACCGAATCTTTCAATTCTTTTGAAATATTCAGTGCTTCTTGTGCAAAAGGAAGTGCTTGATCAATTTGTTTCATCCCGGAATAAGCACTCGATTTGAACTCGAGACACTCCAAAAGTTGGGAGCGGTTGCCGTTTTTACGGGTTATTTCGATGCCTCTGTCAAGATATTGGATGCTTTTGCGGTAGTCGCCGCTATGCTGGTAAGCGGCGGCCAGATTGTTGAGGCTGCGCACGACGAAGGTGTCGTTGCCGAGTTTTTCGGCTTCTGCTACCGATTCTTCGGCATAAGCGATGGACTTCTCCTTGTCGTCCCCGATGTAGGCTTGGCTTAGGTAGCGGAGGATTTCGACGCGCTCGCGGCCTTTTGCTTTGTCCAAAACTTGATGGAGGGAGTCCGGTTTGTAGCGCTCCTGCGCAATGGTGCATAGTGGCGAAAGCCAACAGGCGAGCCAGAGGATGGAATGGCAGACTTTTTTCATGTCAGCGATTTTAACAAGATTTTCTACTTGAAAAACCGTCGAAATATAGCGAGATTGTATTTGTTATTGGAATAAAAATTTTTGAACCACATTAGGCACATAAAGCCACATGGTGCTGAAAATCATAATTAAATGGCCTTGTGAGCCTAATATGGTTCATGTAAGCGGTTTAATCTATCAGGCCATGATACTGCGCCCCTAGATGCAACAGCATATCCCGGGTCATCGCATCCAGATCATATTCCGGTTTCCAGCCCCAATCTTTTCGCGCCGCTGAATCATCGATCGAGGCCGGCCAGGAATCTGCAATGGCCTGTCGAAAATCGGGCTTGTAGCTGACTTTGAAATCAGGCACTTCCTTTTGAATGCTGGCGGTGATCTCGCCGGGATTGAACGTCATGCCCGCAAGGTTGTAACTCGTACGCACTGTGAGATTATTAGCCGGCGCCTCCATCAGTTGGAGCGTGGCGCGGATAGCGTCGGGCATATACAGCATGGGCAGGGGCGTATCGGCGCGGAGAAAACACTCGTAATCTTTGCCTTGCACAGCGTAATGGTAAATGTCCACCGCGTAATCAGTGGTTCCACCTCCCGGCATACTTTGATATCCGATGATGCCTGGGTAACGCAGCGATCGCACATCCAGCCCATATCGACGGTAATAGTAGTTCGCCCAGTTTTCGCCCGCCACCTTGCTTATTCCATAGACTGTTTCAGGAATCAATACCGTATATTGGGGGGTCATGGCAGGGGCCGCTTCCTGCCCAAAAACGGCTATGGAAGATGGGAAGTAAACCTTCGATAATTGGTTTTCCCGGCTGACCTCCAACACATTGAACAGGCTGCGCATATTCACATCCCAGGCCCACATCGGGTTCTTTTCCCCAGTGGCAGAGAGGATCGCTGCGAGGTGGTAGATCTGGGTGCAGCGGTATTTTTTAACCAATTCCACCAGCGCGTTGCCATCGAGAGCGTCCAGGATTTCGGAGGGGCCGCTTTGGTTTTCCAATGGACGAAGATCCGTGGCAATGACATTGTCAGTACCGTGGGCTTGGCGAAGCGCGTCGGTTAAAACGGCACCGATTTGGCCGCCAGCGCCGATTATTAGGATTTTATCTTGCATGTTTTTTGAATGTGGTCAATGTGTTTTAGGTGGTAGGTTGGTGTATTTCCATACTGCTGACCTTTTTTATTTCACACAGATGTTACACAGACAATTCGCGCAGATGTCACACAGATAAAATCTGTGTGACATCTGTGTTTAAAATCTGCGTAACATCTGCGAGAAAATGCCCAGTAGTGTAAATACACCAACATTGAACACATTTATTCCGCAGCGAAAGTATGGCGGGGTAAGGGAAAGCGCAAAGCGGGTTTTGAACAAAAAGTCTGCGCGCGCCCAAACGACAATGACATTTTGTAATGCAGCCAATCAACTTGCCTTTGTATCTTGTAATCGCATTCATTCACTCAATCTTCATTTTTTGATGAAAACCTATCTCTGCTTACGCTTTTCTCTGCAATCTCTTATTGTTTGCCTCAGCCTTTTCGCGCTGCCTTGCCTGCTCTCTGCGCAGTTAGCCGTCACGGTCACCGCTACCCGCCTCAGCTGTTATGGCGTTCCCGACGGTCAGGCCACGGCTAATCCATCAGGTGGCCTCCCGCCCTATACCTACATTTGGAGCAACGGCGGCACGACTCAGATCATTCAAAACCTCGCCTTTGGCCACTATACCGTGACGGTAAGCGATGCCGGCGCGAATACCAAATCCGCTTCTGGCTCTGTAACGCAACCGAACAATATCGCTGCGAGTATGCCTACTACTCCGCAATTCTGTAGCATTGTTCCCGACGGTACAGCTAAATGTATTCCCTCTGGTGGCACAATGCCATTCACGTTTATCTGGAGCAATGGTAGCACGGCTCAACAGATTAACCAACTACTAGCAGGAATCTATTCAGTCACCATGACGGATTCTAAAGGATGTACAAAGCAGAAATCAACTCTGGTGGTAGACGCTACTTACAAAGGGATATCTACCTCCGTTTCGGCGATGCCAACCTATTGTAGTTACGACGTGGGCAAAGCCTATTTTTCGATCATGAGCGGAACTCCGCCCTACCAACTTCAATGGAGCAATGGAGACACGATTCCATTTATTGAAAATCTGGCCGCGGGCACTTATACGGTATCCGTGACGGATGTGAACGGATGTTCCGCCATAGATACGGTATTGATCATTGACCGGGGATTAATGGTAGAGTCTTCAATGTTCAGTTATA
>JBJXGO010000123.1:0-3713 GCA_046160345.1 Saprospiraceae bacterium | reverse complement strand
GGTATGTAGTGGCCTCTTTTTTGAATAAAAAATTCAGCCGTCGTGTGTCGCTCAAAACGGGCTTTTTTGTCAACCTCATGCCCTACTCTTTTTTCCGAAACACCCTTGGAGACTCGACGGGACTTGATGCTGAAGGCATGACGGCTCAGCTTCAACCATACGCCACCTTTCGCCTGCGACCCACTGAAAAATGGACTTTTAATGTGGGACTGCATGGACTGTATTTCGCCTTGAACCAAAGCTCGAGCATCGAGCCGCGCTTGGCCGCGAAGTACCAAATCTCTGAAAAACAATCTATTAGCCTCGCCTGGGGCATCCATGGGCGGGTGCTGCCGCTGGGCAATTATTTCACCCGCGTGAATGGCCGCGAAGTAAATCGTGAAGTGGATTTGATACGCGCTCAACACTATGTGGCAGGCTGGGATTTCCTGGCGGGAAAATCCATGCGTTTGCACGCCGAGGTATACTTCCAAAAAATGAAAGACGTGCCTGTGGCAAAAAACACAACAAGCAGCTGGAGCATCCTGAACACGATACATGGCTTTGCAAACCGGGAAATGGAAAACACAGGTAAAGGCCAGAATATCGGCCTGGACCTGAGTGTGGAGAAATCCTTCGCGGGTGGCACCTTCTTTTTGTTGAGCGGTTCGATATCGCAATCGCACTACACGGATGCGGCGGGCCGGGAACACTCCACAGTTTTCGACAGCGGGCTTTCCGGTTCGCTCATGGCAGGCAAAGAATGGAGTTTTAAAAACGCCTCGGTGCTGCAGTTCGGCCTTAAGCTGCTCTACAACGGAGGCCAACGACTTACCCCTTTGTTGCCCGGCCAAGCAGTTTCGCGTTTTTCACAAGAGCCACTTTTGGACGAGGACAATGCATTTTCGGAGCAGGTGGGAGCCTATTTTCGCCCGGATATGCGTATCGCGTTCCGCAAAAACAACCTCAAAACAGCCTGGACCTTAGCGCTTGACATTCAAAATGTTATGGGGCGAAAAAACATTGACCCGCTCAGCCGCGATTATGACCCTGACCTCAATCAATGGATTTACCGGGAGCAGAGCGGGCTTACGCCGGTGCTGAGTTTTCAGATAGATCTGTAGGGCAGATTCAATAAAAAGGCAAGGCTCCCAAATCCTGCCAAGGCCTGACCTTTGCCTGCGCGCGATCTTGTCGTTGGTCACCAGCGTACACAAGAAAGCAGTTTTCAACAGCGGTTTGGGAGGCTTTTTGAAACTGTTCCATGTTCTTGAAAAAATCAGGTCGTATCGTGTCGGCAGATTTGATTTCTATGGGATAAATGCTCGCACCCGTATCAACAATAAGGTCAATTTCATAGCCAGAGCTTTCGGCCCAGAAATACAAGTTGGGGCGCAAGCCACGGTTGAGATGGGTTTTCAGTATTTCATTAATGACAAAATTCTCAAACAAAGCTCCGCGTGCAAAGTGAAGATCAAGCTCGGAGGAGGAACGAAGGCGCAACAAGGAACAAGCCAGCCCCGTATCGTAAAAATAAAGTTTTGGGGTCTTGCTCAGCCGTTTATTGAAGTTTCGATAATAGGGTTGGAGAAGATAAGCGATGAAGCCGGTTTGCAACACAGACATCCAGCGGTTGATGGTGGGGAGGGAAACCCCAGTTTCATTGGCCAGTGCTGTTTGGTTGAAATTTTGGCCGACCCTGCCGGCACAAAGCCCCAGAAATTTTTCGAACAAGGCCAAGTCGCCAATGACTTGCACTTGTCGTACATCGCGTTCGACGTATGATTGGATATAGGAAGGGTAAAAAATATCAGGCGCTGTTTGCTGGCTATAAACACGGGGATAAAGTCCTTGAAAAATGTAGTCGTAAAGGTTGCCATTGTCATAAATAGTGCCCCTCAACTCTTCCATGGAAAAAGGCAGCAGGTTGAAAATAGCGACCCTCCCGGCGAGGCTCTGCGTGATTTTTTCCATCAACAGGAAGTTCTGAGAGCCTGAGAGAATTATCTCACCGTTTCGTTGGCTGTTGTCAACATGAACTTGTATCCATGAAAATAACTCTGGGATATACTGTGCCTCGTCAATGATCAAGCCTCGACCATTATTTCCCTGTTTCAGAAATTGTACCGGATTGGAGCGGGCAAAATCGCGGGTCATGGGGTTTTCCAAATTGGCGTATTGATAGCCGGGGAATACCTGTTGTGCCAGCGTTGTTTTCCCCGACTGGCGCGGGCCGGTAATACTGACCACGGGCATAGTCTTCGCAGCCTGCCGAATTTTTTCGCCTAATTGCCTGATTATCATCATTAATTTGAAAATTAACACTGATTTTTAAAAATATTTTTTGCAAATATAATATTGAATATTGTATCTGCAAAACAATTGAACATTTTCCCAAAAACAGCCTGGACCTTAGCGCTTGACATTCAAAATGTTATCCGGCGAAAAAATATTGACCCGCTCAGCCGCGATTATGACCCTGGCCTCAATCAATGGATTTACCGGGAGCAGAGCGGGCTTACGCCGGTGTTGAGTTTTCAGATAGATTTATAGGGCGGGTTGCCGATAAAATAAGAAGAATTGGGAAAGGTTTACATTTGTGAATACTTGCCAATGGCCGGCAATTCCGCTGCACTCAAACCAGCGGTGAACACCCTGCCATCACAAATCGCTTGAACTATGAAAAGACTTCTTACTTCCCTGTTTTTGGTCACCTGCTTTTTGGCGCCAATAGCTCATGGTCAAAAAGCAGTAAAAGAGTGGCTCTTCAAGCATAAAACTACACAGATAACAAAGGCCCTTCAAAAAGGGAGGCCAATTACAGTGAAATGGCAAGGCATAAGCGGCCGTAAAACTTCTACTGGAATTTTACTGAACATCAGTGCAGACTCCACATTACTTGACATTAAGCGTAAAATAGTCAATATTCCGAATGACCGAATCACAGACATTCAAGTAAAGAGCAAAGCAAACGTGTTTGTAAGCATGCTGGCTGGAGTATTGATTTACATTAGCATTTTTATTCTGGGGGCAATACTTTTAACGCTAGCAGCTACCGGAAGAGGCGGCGATGGCATTCCAACCAGCTATTTGGCTCTTGGTGGTGCTTCTTTGCTGCTTGGCATACTTATTTTAGTGAATCAATCAAAAGCAATCAAATTGCATGATCCGTTTGGTCCTGAGTGGAGCTTTCAAGAAGTTTCCCCTCCGCCAAAAAACA
Source organism: Saprospiraceae bacterium (assembly GCA_046160345.1). Classification (GTDB taxonomy): domain Bacteria; phylum Bacteroidota; class Bacteroidia; order Chitinophagales; family Saprospiraceae; genus M3007. Next base: position 514 of record JBJXGO010000123.1, on the reverse strand, counting down.
AGGCGCCGTAAACGGAAGTTGGGAAAAGATTACATTTGCCCATCTTTGGCTACTGAACCATGACCCAACTCACTCCTACCTTCGTCCTCCTACTCCTTTTCATTTACTTCGCCATGCTCGTAGGCGTGGCATGGCTTACAGGACGCAACACCAGCAACGAAGGTTTTTTTCTGGCAAACCGAAAGGTTCCCTGGTATGTGGTGGCTTATGCAATGATCGGTACGAGTATCAGCGGGGTCACATTTATCAGTATTCCCGGGGCAGTGGGCGGCACCGGGGTGAACATGGCCTTTTCGTACATGCAGGTGGTGTTGGGCTATCTGACAGGCTATCTTTTTATTGCCACCGTTTTGATGCCCCTGTATTATCGATTGAACCTGACCAGCATTTACGGTTATCTTGAACAGCGTTTTGGCTGGTGGTCATACAAAACAGGTGCGGGGTACTTTTTGCTATCGCGCACCTTGGGCTCGGCAGCGCGTATGTTCCTGGCAGCCAGTGTTTTGCAGTTGTT
>JBJXGO010000122.1:0-3649 GCA_046160345.1 Saprospiraceae bacterium | reverse complement strand
TTAATCGTAGCAATATCTAACACCCCATTGGCCAACATAACAGCCGCCACCTCCAAATCAAATACACGATTCCCGCGCGGCGCATATTTTTTGAAAAGCGATCCAAAAATCTGAAGGCTCACGGCACTGGGGTACAGTATGACGATGTTGTTGGAAATATCTTCTAGCAATTGTTCGATGTGTGCTTTGGGATACTCCAGTTTGGTCATTACGGCCACACATTCAGTTATATTCTTGGTGGTCGTGAAGAGTCTTAGTTGTTGAGAATTGAACAAGGCAGCACTTCTGAGATGGAAGGGCGAAGAACTATCGTAAGCATAGATAAATATATTGGTATCCAGCAGCAGATCAGTCATTGTAAGCGAAATCGCGTAAGTTTTCAATTTGGTTCACTGCACCCTTGGAATTGCCCAAGCCAATGAAGCGGAAAGTGCGTTGGGGGCTTACGGGAGTAGGTTTTGCCTTTTGGGGAACAAGGCTTTCAATATAGTGCAAGACTTGAAGTTGCAACTGCGCAGGGATGCTTTCTAAGTAGACATTGATATGCTGAATGGTACTCATAATACTGGTATTTGCTACAAAAGTAAGCATTTGGCGATAGATAATCTAAATTTTTTGGGGCTTCTAACTTTCCCCAAAGTTTCAAACTTTCGGGATGCTGCGAAACCCCTACCTTTCATCCCAAAAAACATACCGCCCATGCCGTATCCGATTTTCGCCCGTTTACTTGCCTTATCCTTGATATTCATCGGCCTTTGCGCTTTGAAACCTATAAGGTTTTCAAAACCTTATAGGTTTGAATCGCCCAATCACCAATCACCAATCCCCCCCTCCTTCGCTAAAGCTTCGGCGGGTAAACAATCACCCCCTCCTTCGCTAAAGCTTCGGCGGGTAAACAATCCCCCTCCTTCGCTAAAGCTTCGGCGGGTAAACAATCCCCCAGTTCCCACTTGGGGTTTCTTCGCACACAAGCGCATCAACCGCCTCGCCGTCCTCACCCTGCCGCCGCAGATGATGGTGTTTTTCAAGCCCAATATTGATTACCTCACCGACCATGCGGTGGATCCCGATATGCGCCGCTATGCCAGCAAACACGAGGCGCCCCGGCATTACATTGACCTCGATAACTACGGCGAAGCTCCCTTTGCCGATCTGCCGCGGCAGTGGGTGGATGCGCTCATGGCGCACACGGATATTTGGATGGTAAAGGCTTCCGGCGATACGGTGTTACTTTGGGGACAGAAAAAACCCTTGCAAGAAGTGTGGGAGCGGGATTACAAAAATTGGTTTTCAAAAAACCTGATGCCCCGGTTCTATCAGGATGATGAAACCTTGGAACTGGACTCCCTGAAAAATTTTCTGAAATTTATGGGAAGGTCGGAGCGACCTACAGCGGCGTTTTACAAAGAACAGCTAACCCAACACGGCGTTTTGCCCTGGAACCTGCAACGGATGCAGCGCCAACTTACCGAGGCTTTCCGACAGCGCGACGGTCGTCGAATTCTCAAACTTTGCGGGGACATGGGCCATTACATCGGCGATGCACATGTGCCGCTTCATACCACGAGCAATTACAACGGACAAAAAACGGAACAGCATGGTATCCATGGTTTTTGGGAAAGCCGCATTCCTGAACTGTTCGCTGATGAATCCTACGATTATTTTGTGGGAAAGCCGGAATACGTTGAAAACACGGAAGATTGGTTCTGGGACGCTGTTTTGGAGTCTAACAAGTTGGTTGACACGGTTTTAACTTTTGAAAAAAGATTGCGCCGAAGTTTTCCCTTAGACCGGCAAATGTGCCCTGACATGCGGCTTGGCACTATGGTAGTTACACCTTGCCGCGACTTTGCCGCTGCATACCAGGATGCCATGAATGGCATGGTGGAACGGCGTATGCGCGCTGCTATTCACGCGGTCAGCAGTGCCTGGTACACAGCCTGGGTCGATGCCGGCGAGCCGGATCTGTCTAAAATGGGCGCTCCGGTTATTAATGAAGCGGAAAGAAAGGAGGAGGAGCGTTTGCGGAAAGATTTTGAACGTGGAAAGATACTGGGGCGAGCGGAAGAACATTGAAATATCCTACCTCCATCAAAGAATGAACCTTGTCCAAGGTCATTTTTGTGCTGTGCCCAATAACGATTTCTTACTACTTTCGCCCCAAACAAACTTGGTATGAAACGACTTTACTTTCTTTTCCTGAATCTTCTGTTTATCGCCCCGGTTTTTGCCCAGCCTACATTGAAAAGGCAGGTAGATCAAATGGCCGATGCCGTGGAACCTAAAGTGGTGGCCTGGCGTCGCGATATTCACCAGTACCCTGAACTCTCCAACCGCGAATTTAAAACCGCTGAAAAAGTCGCCGCCCAGCTCCGTTCCTTTGGCATGGAGGTTCGCACCGGCATCGCTAAAACCGGGGTCGTGGGCATATTAAAAGGCGGCAAGCCCGGCCCGGTCATAGGACTGCGTGCGGACATGGACGCACTACCGGTGTCTGAGCGCGTGGATTTGCCATTCAAATCAACTGTCCAGGCCGAATATAACGGGGAACAAGTGGGTGTGATGCACGCTTGTGGCCACGATATGCACGTAGCCATACTGTTGGGCGCGGCAGAGATCCTTTCTAAAATGAAAGATCAACTGGCTGGAACCGTTGTTTTTGTGTTCCAGCCCGCAGAGGAAGGCCCTCCCGGCGACGAAGAAGGCGGGGCGCCATTAATGATCAAAGAAGGCCTGCTCCGTGATACCAAAATGGAAGTGATGTTTGGCCTTCACATCAATTCAGGTACAGAAGTAGGCAAAATAAAATACCGCGCTGGCGGCGCAATGGCTGCTTCCGACTGGTTTTACATAACTGTACATGGCAAACAAGCCCATGGATCAGCCCCCTGGAGCGGCATCGACCCCATTGTGGTAAGTGCGGAAATAATTCAAGGCTTGCAGACCATTGTAAGCCGTCAGGTGGACCTTACCGAATTTCCTGCAGTGGTTACGGTAGGCAAGATCACGAGCGGCGTTCGGGCCAATATAATTCCTGAACTGGCAGAAATGGTGGGCACAATCCGCACCCTTGACACCGCCATGCAACGACTCATTCACAAAAAAATAGAACTCACAGCAACCAAAATTGCGGAGAGCGCTGGCGCAAACGCCGAAGTGCGCATCGAAAACAAGACCCCGGTCACGTACAATGACCCCGCACTTACAGCATGGGCCCTGCCTTCGCTGCAAGAAGCCGCAGGAGCTGAAAACGTTTCGGAGAATAAAGCCCGGACAGGTGCGGAGGACTTTGGCTTTTTTGCACAAAAAATTCCTTGCTTTTACTTTTTTCTTGGCGGGATGCCCAAAGGAGGCGATGAGAAAACTGCCCCATCGCACCACACGCCCGATTTTTTTGTGGACGAAAGCGGGATGAAATTGGGCGTAAAGAGCTTCTGCTATCTGGTATTGGATTATTTTGCCAAGAAATGACGAATAAACAAATTGCCCTGGCATTTGATGAGCTTGCAAACCTCATGGAACTCCACGAGGAAGACCCTTTTCGCATACGCTCCTATGCCAGTGCCTACCTGACACTACGCAAACTCGATTCGCCCTTGGCCGAATTGTCGGATGCCGAAATGAAGGGCATCAAAGGAGTAGGCCCGGC
>JBJXGO010000121.1:0-4344 GCA_046160345.1 Saprospiraceae bacterium | reverse complement strand
ATGTACGCCAGAGAATTTGGAAACCAGAAAACCGAAGCCGCCGTCAAAGCAGCGGTGTTGAACAAATTTATTCAAATCGCTGCCCCGAAATCGGTTAAAGTCGCTTGACCCTTAAACGGGAAAGGGGTTGCCTAGAAAAAACCGAGATTCATGCAACAAAGCCGCCCCAGGAACAAAAGTAAAGGAAAGGCCTGATTCCAGCAAGAATGTCACATTAAACCTCATAAAATGTTGAAAATGAAATGATTGTAGGTTCTCTTCCGGGTCAAAAAAAATTGTGGATTTTCCCTTAGGCGATCTGATGGACGAAACACGCGCAATATGTGGCTGATGGACCATCTTCATAAAGCGTGCTAGTGCTGTCCAGCTTGTAAAGGTTAGAACCTTCCGTGCTGACTCCTCACTTCAAAACAATTTGTCCCGCCATCACCCGCCCACTATCGCTACGAAAACGCAAAATGCAAACCCCTCGCTGGTAATCACCCATCGATAGGGTATAGCTAGCCAGCCCCTCGATGCGCTTACACTCCAACAACTGTCCCGTTGCCGTCCAGATGTCCAAAAAGCCGGTTTCAGATGTGCCGAACCCTACCAATAATTGATCCTGCGCAGGATTAGGCCAGAGAAACAGCGGCAGCGGTAACGATGCTTCCCCGGTAGCCACGACAGCGTCCAGGCCGTCACAGTTTTCGTCGATACCGTTGCCCGGTATATCAAGGGCATTCGGATAGACTAGGGGAGCAAGGTCGTCGCAATCCTGCGCACTGAAAAAGCCATCTCCATCCTGGTCGCGATCAACTGCAGTGATCGCGTGATTGGTCAGTACGGGCGCGTTAAAATCGAAATATATCGCAACGCGGTTGTGTATAGAATCACCTTGTACGAGCTCGCTCCTGGGCTGTATGGCAAAGGCGGCGAAACCGTGGCTGCCAGATTCGTTACTGATGCTGTCTGGTAGTGCGATGTTGGCGAAAAGGAATTCCAGTACCCTTTCATTGATCAATCGCCAGGTACAGGGATGGCTTGTGCCGATCACTTTCAGGGAGCTCAGGTCAAGGCTTTCCGCCAAAGTATCTAGAATAAGAACCTGTTCCGCAGGAAAATTACCCGTGTTTTGAAAACGGATCACATAGCGCAACGCGATGGAATCCAATAGCAACGGCGAAAACAGCCCGGGTGAAACCTGTTTATCATTTGGATCGAAGGAACCTACGATTTGGGTTTCCACCTCAAAACGATTGTCCTGCAGGAAGATGTCATTGGCCAGGGAAGCTTCCGCAAGGTAGGCGAGCTCGGTACCCGGCACCGCATTGGGCGAGGTTTTCAAGCTAAGCTTTATCAATGCAACTGAGTCAATATCAAGTGAATCTATTTGCCATACCAATGAATCCCCAAAGACAGCCAAAGGTGCCGGATGAGCCTCTTCCACTGTTATCCAGGCGGGCAGGTCGTCGATTGAGAAGCTCAGGAGGACAGAGTCGGCCAGCGCGGAACCGTTGTTGCGCAGCTGTATCAAAATGTCCGTTTTTCTACCTGGCTGAAAAGGCGTCAAGGCAATGGCGCTCAGGTTTACATCCAGTAAACCCGGTTGGATGAAAACGGCAAAATCCATCGGCGCCTGGCTGGAATCAGGCACATAAAATGCCGGTGTAGCAGTCCAAAAGTTTCGAGGCATGACTGCAACAAGGGTATCGCCTGTGACTGCGGCGTTGAACCTGAATTTTCCCAAGCTATTACTGGTGGTGTACTGTCCCTTGCCGGGAACGGCCATTACAATGTTAGGCAGTGGGGGTTCTCCGGCGTCAAGCACCTGATTGTTGTTGAGGTCCTGAAATACCCGGCCATTAAAGTCGAGACCTTGCTGCCATTTCAGGATGAAGATATCATCCATCGAACCCTTGGCTTTTAGTATCGTAATTCCCGGGCCAGGGTCCGCGTCAATGCTATCGCGGAAACCCCCAATAAGGAAAATAGCACCACTCGTGTCAATCTTAATATCGGAGCAACCTTCTGTATCCGGCCCTCTGGACACCTGGACCCAAACTTGTTCGAGATCTGCATCTAGTTTCTGGATAAAAAAATCGTAGTCTCCTGAAGCAGTAAAATAATGTACCGCTGGCCCGGGATCCAGATCGGCTTTACCCACCAGCGTGCCCATCAGGATCAGGTTGTCATTAGCATCAATTTGCAGGCCTGATGGGGAAGCACCGGTCTGGTACTGAATGGCCCAGAGGAAATTGCCATCGGGGTCCAGTTTCTGCAAAAAATTGTCGCGCGTAACTCCAGAACTAAGCAAGAATGAATCGGGGCCGGGATCCAAATCGGCGGTACCCAAAAAAGAGCCGCAGGTATAGATATTGCCATCGGCATCGACTTGCATAAAATGGCTTTGGTCCAGCAAAGGGCCGCCGAAGTGCTTGGCCCAAACAAGGTTGCCATTAGCAGGGTCAATTCGGAGTATAAATGGATCCGTGCCATTGACTGTGATGGAATCGGTAGTGGCGATGGTTCCATACTTAGCCGTTCCAGTCACATGCCCGAAAACAAGCACTTGGCCATCCGAGGCGATTTTCAAACTGTAAACTTGATCGAAATACAGTTCGCCAAATCTCCTGGCCCATTGGAAATCGCCATTGGCATCGAGTTTTTGGATAAAAACGTCTTGAAAACTGCCAATAAGCATAAAGGTGTCCGCCACTGCCGGGCTGGGATCAAAGTCCCCTTCAAACTCGAACAATCCTGTTGTATATACACTACCAGCGGGGTCAACTGCAATGCCACGGCCCTTGGTATCAGTGAAGGCGCCACCCATGTTACGCGCCCAGAGCAGGTTGCCTGTGCTGTCCAGCTTACATACAAATGCATCGGAATTGCCCGTGGCTCCAAGCCGATAAATTCCCGGTCCTGGATCGAAGTCGGTCGAATCCTGAAAGTAGCCCGTCAGGTAAATATTTCCTTGAGCATCCAAGACCATATCCCAGGCCTGATCCCAATTCATTCCTCTTATGGATTTAGCCCAGATGAAATTACCCGCAGGATCGAGCTTCTGGATAAAAATATCTACAGTGCTATTGAGGGAAATCAGGTTGAACTGGCCCGGCCCTGGATCAAAGTCAACGGTACCTTGGTATATGCCCGTTGTGTAAACATTGCCATTTGCATCAATTTCCAATCCATTGCCAACATCCTTGTTATTACCGCCCGCCCGGCCGGCCCATTCCAAGGTCTGGGCGAACAGTGAAAAGGGCAGCAGCGCGGCCAGAAGGCCAATTCTGAATTTGTTCATGGAGATTAGAAGCTTTTAGTCGGCCAGGAAAATGGATTTTCCGGCCTTAGGTTTATTTGTCTTGAGCGAAATCTGAAATTGTTTTCCTGCTCGTCGTTTTCCAATGATTGTCAACCAACGCTATTGGAATGTTCGACCAAGATTTGACCTCAACAAAACACCTTACAAGTCAACACCGTAATATCATCCGGCCAGGGCTCCCTGCCCCGGAATATTTCAATATGATTGAGTAGCTTGGTGTTCAATTCCTTCGCGCTTTCAGTAGCGTGATTGCGTAAAAAGTCTAATAACTTGTCTTCCCCGAATTCGTCTCCGGCTGCATTTCGCACTTCGGTAAGGCCGTCAGTATAGGAAAAAATAATCGCCTCATCGGTAAGGCATAGCCCGCCGATTTCAAGGAACGGAAGTTCGGGCAGCCAGCCCAGGGAGGTGCAGCCGTTTTTCAGCAGAATGGCTTCGCCGTTGGAGAGTAGTACCGGGGGCGTGTGGCCAGCATTCACGTAGTGGAGCGTGCGCGTGGCACTATCATATTTAGCGAGAAAAAGCGTGATGAACTTGTCGCCCTGTGTCACATTGAAAACCGCTGTATTGAGTTCATTTACAATCTCTTCGAGCGTAGGGCGGCGGGTGATGAGGGCGCGAAAATTGGCCTGAAAATTGGCCATTAGCAAGGCCGCCGCAACGCCTTTACCCGTAATATCCGCAATACAAAAGGCTATTTGCCCGTCGGGGAATTCCACCACATCGTAGTAGTCGCCGCCCACCGCAAAGTGCGGTTTGTAAATGCTCGAAAGTTCGTAGTTTTTGCCCGAAGGAAGCCGCCAGGGTACGAGGGTGCGCTGAATTTCTGCAGCCACTTCCACCTCACGATTCACTACTTCCTGGCGCATCCGCTCTTTGAAAAGCCGTTTGTTTTCAATGGCAACCGCAATGACATTGGTGATGGTGGTGACGAATTGCACCTTGTTATAAACATCGTCGTCATCCCTGAATCCCCCAATAAAAGCATAAGCGATGGCTTCATTCTTGTGCAACACGGGAATAACCAGGTCAAACTC
>JBJXGO010000120.1:0-21751 GCA_046160345.1 Saprospiraceae bacterium | reverse complement strand
GTGTACGTGTTACGCACCCGTCCGCCGGTGTCCATTGCTGAACCCCTTGACTTGCATGTATTAGGCCTGCCGCTAGCGTTCATCCTGAGCCAGGATCAAACTCTCCATCGTGTATTCTTCGCCTCTGATCTAACCAAAGTCAAATCAGATAAACTTTGTTCCTCAGGTCTATCCTCAATTCACCTTGCCAAATTCTAAATTATCCTTACCTTTCTTATTTTCCTTCCACTGTCAGTACGTCAATGAACTCGTATAGAAAAACCACGAAAATGTGGCAATCACTATCAATTTAAAAGGAGCAACTTTTTACTCCGCAATTTTTCAACTCAACCATTCCTCATAATCGGGCCGCAAAGGTAGCAATCTCTTATTCTTCTAACCAAACAAACACGAGCAAATTTTTTCAACATTTTTTCAACACCAAAACCGCCCTTATGCCCTGATATTTTGATAAAATCACCCCTCCAAAAACCGTTTCCTTCCAAAGCGGGCGCAAAGGTAAAAACGAATTTTGTTTCACCAAGCCCTAACGTAAATATTTTTTAAAAAACTTTATTTTGGAAATGCGCCGTTGAGGTGGCAATTAAGTGGAAACCCTGAAAACCAATGAAGAATTTGGTTTGAGCCCCCCGATATCTATGGGCCGAATTGAATCAAGCGCCTGATCCTTGATGATAAACGGGCTTAATAGGCCCTTTCATCTTTGTTTTCCATAAAATTCATGAAGGCGCGATTGACAACCCGGTTGCCACCGGGTGTGGGATACCGTCCTGAAAAATACCAATCGCCCTTGTTTTTGGGACAAGCGGAATGAAGGCCTTCCAAGGTTTGAAATATTATGTGCAATTCTGGCTTAAGGTCTTTCGGACGAACCAACTCAGCTATCTTGTTGCTGATTCGGCAATTGTCAAATAGGTCGTAAAGCGCAGGCAGTTCGTTTTGAATGGTTTCAACGGGCATGAACTCCGCACTTTTACAGCGTTGGTAGGTTTCCTGTAACAGTTTTTCCTGACCAGATTCCTTGAGCAGCTCGACCAAGGCTTGAAATGCCACGAAATCACGCATTTTACTCATATCTATACCGTAGCAATCCGGATAGCGGATTTGCGGCGCTGTACTGAGGATGATTATCCGCTTAGGCCGAAGACGGGCTGTAATGCTAACGATACTGTCGCGCAAGGTTGTGCCTCGCACGATGGAATCGTCGAGAAGCACCAAGGTGTCCTTGTCGTCATGGCATATACCATAAGTGACGTCATAAACATGATTTACCATGTTGTTTCGCACTTTTTTGTTGGCGATGAAGGTGCGTTGTTTGTCGTCCTTGTGTACTAGTTTTTCGTTCCGTGGTCGAACGGCGAGGATTTCAGCCACTTTTTCTGGGGTAGTGTTCTTGCCCAGCGCAAGAATTTGTTCCTGTTTCCAAACATTCAGTTCATTTTCAAGCCCTTCCATCAAACCATAAAAAGCGGCTTCTGCAGTATTGGGTATATAGCTGAACACCGTGTTTTTCAGATCGAAATTTACTGCTTCGAGCACGGGTCGTGCGAGGTATTCGCCCAGTTTTTTGCGCTCCTGATAAATTTCACGGTCATTGCCCCGACTGAAGTAAATCCGTTCGAAGGAACAGGCCAGGTGTTCGCGAGGTTCAAGAAAGGGCAGTTCATCAACTTTCCCGTTGTACTTTACTATTAAGGCGTGGCCAGGTTTGAGTTCTTTCATGTCCTTGTAGCGGACATTAAACACAGCCTGTATGGCAGGGCGCTCCGAAGCTCCGACCACAATTTCATCGTTTTGATACCAATAAGCTGGACGGATGCCATTGGGGTCACGCATCAAGAATGAATCTCCATGGCCAATCATTCCTCCAAGCACATAACCGCCGTCAAATTTTTTGCTGGCTCTACGAAGTAGTCGTTGGACATCAAGGTTTTCATAAATCAGTTGGTTTATATCGAAATTTGAATGTCCGTCAGGTTTGTACCAGGTATGAAGGCGCTGTACCTCGTCGTCGAGGAAGTGACCAAGCTTTTCGAGCACAGTTACCGTATCGCTTTTTTCCTTAGGATATTGGCCGAGATCAACGAGTTCCTGAAAGAGCTCGTCAACATTGGTCATATTGAAGTTGCCAGCGAGCAGAAGGTTCCGGCTAATCCAGTTGTTCTGGCGGTGGAACGGGTGAACAAGTTCTATAGATCCATCTCCGTGGGTACCGTAACGCAGGTGGCCCATGAGCAATTCGCCCATATAAGGCATGTTTTCTCGAAGCCATGTAGTATCGTCCCGGTGTTCAACCGGTGCAGCATTTAATCTAGCCCATACCAGGTCGAACAGGTCGGCGAGGTAGTTGGGGGAATTGGAGCGTTTGCGGCTAATGTAGCGAGTACCCGGCTTGGGGTTGAGTTTGATGGTGGCAATGCCTGCACCATCTTGCCCGCGGTTGCGCATTTTTTGCAACAATAGCTGCATTTTTTGAACGCCGTAGAAAGCGGTACCGTATTTTTTATGGTAAAATTCGAGGGGCTTTAGCAGCCGAAGTACGGCTATACCGCATTCATGTTGGATAATGTCGCTCATTGCAGGTGCAAAGGTAAGAAAGGGCCGATTGGTTTATCTGATTTGCATGCGCAAACAGAAATTTTCCCGAAGGGTTTTATTGCCGGTGTTCTAAAAAGGTTATCCTTTGAGAAAATCCTTCATGACCTGTCTGAAATTATTGCTTCACCAATTGGATTATTTGCCAGGTTTCTCCCTCTTTTCTTGCTTTTACAAAATAAAAGCCGGCAGGTAAATCACCTGTCCAGACAGACTCGCCATGTAACCCAGTGGAGTTACTCCAGTATTTTCCGTCACTACCTATAATATGATATTCAATTTTATCGCCTGCTTCAGTCCCGGCGAATCGCAGCCAGGTGGAGGAGGGATTGGGAAATATTTCCAAGCGGGCGGTGTTATGGCCAGGTTCGAAGTTTGTCGAGGTAATATCTGAAAAAAGCCAGGTATAGGCAGCGGGGAATTCGCGGGCCCAGAACCACTCCGAGTGTTGGCCATCGGATTTAACATTGAAAGACTTCTCGGCGGCGTTAAAGCCTGCAGTACTCATTGCATCGGATACGGCCGACATGTCCTGCACCACATAATTGGATTGGTTGCCGTCGCCTTCCTCGTCAGCGCCAGCGAGAAAGTAAACCCTTGCATTCCCTTGTTTTGGATGGGTAGCCACATGATTGGCCGAAGCGTTTCCGGCGAACCAGAAGGCAGGACTGAAAATGCCGGCTTTTGCGAAGATATCCTGCCTTTCAGAGAAGGCGTACATGGAAACAAGTCCTCCCATACTACTACCGGCGATTCCTGTGCTCATTCGGCCAGGAAGCGTTCGATAGTTGGCATCTATAAATGGTTTAAGGGTATTGATAATGAACTCAATATACTCGTCGCCCTGGCCGCCTCCGTATTGCGGGTTTATCCAGGGCGAGTATTCATCGAGGCGGTATTGGCCTCCGTGGTCGATGCCGACTACGATACAACCCCAGTTGCCTTGAGCGTGAAGATCGTTGAGCGATTCGTCAACCTTCCATTCCCCGAAGGCGGCAGCATTGTTGTCAAAAAGATTCTGGCCGTCGTGCATGTAAAGGACGGGGTATTTTTTTGCGGTGCTCTGATAATCCGGCGGGAGATAAAGCCAGATTCGGCGGTTTCTGTTGAGTTGGGGAATATAGAAGGCATTGTCCAAAATCACCACGTTGGGTGCTGCGGTACCAGTATTTCCTCCGGCAAGGTCTTCCCAGGTAAGAATGGTCAGGTTCAAGGTTTTTGGCTGGCCATTATAGGAAGTGATCCGGTTGGGCAACTGCCCCCCGGAGGCGTTTCCTTCTACGGTGGTCCAGTTGCCGCGCGTGAACTTGAATTCTACCGTGCCAACAGGTGGAAATAAAGTAATCGTGTATTGCCCTGTGCCATTTGGTGTAAGGATTTTAGTGGCATCTCCAGGGTTCCAATTGTTAAATGTACCTGCGACGTGAATGTTCGCGTTCGGGGGCGTGTTGAAGGGAATCGCCGTTACATTGAGCGTTAGTTGCGCATGAGCAACAAAGACACTGGCCAATAAAAAGGCCAGGAACAGTACTAGTTTTTGCATTTGGACAGCCAGATTATTAAATCGGTTTGTATAGACAGATTATTGCTTGGAAATCAGCATAAAGCTAAAGTGGCTGCAAAGGTAGCAAGACATTGTCATTGTGTGCAGCCAAGTTTTTGCAAAATCCATGCGCCAAAAATCAAGGAAAGTGTGCCCTTGACGGTAAAAAATATGACACCGGCCCAGCCCAGTTTGCGCAAATATTCTTTGATGTTCTTTTTTTCCATATACAGGAGGTGGTTTTTTCCCTGTTCAGAATTTGTTAAGCACAGGGTGGGTATCAATTGTTTGGCTTTTACGTTATCTTGTAACTTTTGCGCGAAATTAAGTTGGCGGGTGAAATTATCGGGACCAAATATTCAAATATTCAGATTCTGAACAAGAAAACGGCCGCTTAAATGGAAACAGTAAATAACAACTATGGGTTTTGCTAATTTTTTACAACTATAAATCAAAAAGGCCTCTGGAACTGTGAGTCGGCTGCCCTACTTTTGCCGCCTTAAATCAAAAACTTATTCCTGCTTTTCGAACATGAAACATTTCTTTTTGGCGATATCCGTCCTCCTTGCACTTGTTTTTTTCGCGCAAACGGCCTGCTATTATGACAATGAAGTGGAACAATATGGAGTGGCCATGTGCGATACGATGGCCATCAGTTATAGCGCTGACATCCAACCAATTATTCAAGCCAATTGCATCAGCTGCCATGCGCCTGGAGGACAACAAGAATTCAGCCCTTTTGACACCTATGAAGGCCTGAAAATTTTTACGTTAAATCATGAAATTGTGGATCGGGTTTATGGCGACGGAGTTAACATTATGCCTCCATCGGGAGCAATATCCGATTGCAACAAACTAAAAATAGCAGCCTGGGTAAAGGCTGGGGCACCTAATAATTAGTAGTCCTTATCAATGCAGAATCCTTGAACTTCTAATTTCTAACTATCATGTCTGCAAAACGCATCCTTCTTTTGATTCTCGGCCTTGGCCTTATCGGTGCAGCCGTAGGCATTGCCCTGTGGAACAAACCCCATGAGAACATGGCAAGCTCCAAAGCCGAAGCCTCGGTAGAGGCAGCACTGCTTTTTAAAGAGTATAACACCGATGAAACCAATGCTAATGCCAAATACCTTGGTAATACCATAGCGGTAACCGGGACAGTAAAGGAGTTGACCAAGCCAGCAGACGGGCCGGCAAAAGTCACACTCGAAACAGGGGATGAGTTTGCCGTGATCTGCGAACTGGATGCATTGAGCCAGCACGCCAGGACTGATTTTCAGGTAGGAGAAACGGTTACTTTCAAAGGCAAATGCGATGGCCTGAACCTGGATGTACAGATTTCTCGATGTGTCGAAATCGTAAAATAAACTACTTAATTATGAACTATGAACTATGAACTATGAACTATGAACTATAAACGATATGTTGATTCATAGTTCATAAGTTCATAGTTCATCGTTCATAGTTCACGTTCCTCATCAACTCTCAAACACAATCATTCATGCAAAAACTAATGATCTTATGCGCCGCCTTGTTCGCCCTGAGCACTGCAGCGAATGCCCAAAAGTACTTCACGCGCGACGGAAAAATTAAATTTGACGCAACAGCAGCCTCTTCCCCCGAAAAAATCGAGGCGCTAAGCAACAGTGCCACCTGCGTGTTCGATGCCTCCAACGGCAATTTTCAATGGGCCGTACTGATAAAAGGATTTCAATTTGAAAAAGCCCTGATGCAGGAGCATTTCAATGAAAACTACATGGATTCGGGGAAGTTTCCCAAGGCAACATTTATTGGAAAAATAACCAATCTAAGTGAGGTGAACCTTGCTAAAGATGGCACCTACAACGGTATCGTATCTGGCCAAATGACAATACGAGGGATTTCCAAAGACATAACGGCCAACGGTGCGCTCACCATCGGAGGCGGCAATATAAAAGTCAATGCAGGTTTCAGTCTGAACCTTGCGGATTACAAAATCAGCATCCCGTCCCTGGTAAGCGATAAAATTGGCAAAGAAGCCAGAATTTTGGTGGACGCGACGCTTGTGCCAAAATAATGTTCATCCGATTGGACGCCAGATCTGGAAGCATCTGGCGTCCAACCATTAAAGTCAAAGTGTTTTAAGCACTAATTTTATGAAACAAATCTACGCATCTGCCTTCAGTTTTTTGCATTCTTTTGCCATGCTCGTTGTATTGACCGCATCGGGCCTTTTGCTGCCTCAATCACTTAATGGACAAGAAGAAGACTTGCTTTCTTCCCTGGAGGAGGAACAAACCACAGAATATGCAACCGCCGCATTTAAAGCGAATCGGGTCGTAAATGGTCACTCTATTGAAAACACGCCCAAAGGAGTACTTGACACCAAGTTTTCGCACCGGTTTTCTCCGGTAAGACAGGGTATTTATGATATGTTTGGTCTTGATGGCGCCACTATCAGAATAGGAGCGGATTACGGCGTGACCAACCGCTTGATGGTTGGTTTTGGACGAAACAGTACCGAGAAGATCATTGACGGGTTTGCCAAATATAAAATTCTTCGGCAAAGTTCAGGCGCCAAAAACATGCCGATTACGCTGGCATATCTCATTGACGCACAGATAAAAACAGTAAAGTTTTCCGATTTGGAACGGAACAACAAATTCTCCGACCGACTTTACTACACCCATCAGGTGCTAATTGGCCGAAAATTCAGCAACAGGCTCTCGCTCCAACTTATGCCAACCCTGGTTCATCGCAACCTAACGCTTTCGCCGAACGACAAAAATGACGTTTTTTCTATTGGCGGTGCAGGCAGGGTCAAACTGACCAAACGGGTGGCGCTCAACGCAGAATACTATTATGTGCCAAAGGGGCAAATTGAACAGTCTTATGCGAACAGCCTTTCAATTGGTTTCGATATAGAAACAGGTGGTCACGTGTTCCAATTACATTTTACGAATTCGGCTCATATGACCTACAAAGGATTTATTACAGAAACGCAAGAGGACTGGTTTTTTGAGGACGGAGATGGGAAAATACTCACGGGCATCCGTTTTGGATTTAATATTTCGAGGGTTTTCACCATTGTAAAGCCAAAATTTCAGTAGCGCGAAATTCATTTCGCGTTCAGAATGAACCAATTAGGCCAAAGCATTGTAAAAAACCAAACTGCGTTCTACCTCTTCTTGAGTAGGCTCAATAATTTTAAGGGAATACGGCGTCTCGTCCGGCACAGCCATGCGCACTGTGCCGGACGAGTTTTTTTTATCCTGAAGCATCAGTTCCCAAATGCGAGGAATGATCACTGGATCAATGTTTTTGGGTGGATAAATATTCGCTCCCAATGCCAGCACCTCATCCTGGAGCTTTCTTCCGTTTTGTACAAACCCGGATTCGCAGATCATACCGATATAAATCGCTTCGCCATGAGTAAGCGGGGCATCCGATTCCAAAAACCAGCTTTCCAGGGCGTGACCTATGCTGTGGCCAAAATTCAGGAGCATCCGCAAGCCTTTTTCAAGTGGGTCTTCCTGTACTACGCGGACCTTTACAGCGATTGATTTTTCGAGGATGTCGAGCCAGTTGAGCTTAGAGAGGGCCTCACTTGAAGTGAGACCCTCACTAAGGCGCCGATCGCTGATCAAGACGTGCTTGATCACTTCTGCATAGCCGCTGCGCAATTCCCTGTCCGGCAAAGTTTGGAGAAACAGGGGATCAACAAACACGGCAGCTGGTTGCTGAAAAACACCAATCACGTTTTTAATCCCTTGAAAATCAATGCCCGTTTTACCCCCAATTGCCGCATCCGTCATAGAAAGCAGCGTTGTAGGGACGTGCACAAAATCAACCCCGCGCTTCCAGGTGGCGGCGCAGAATCCACCCATATCGCCGATGACCCCGCCGCCGAGGTTGACTACGAGTGCCTTGCGGTCAATTTTGGAAGCGAACATGGACTGCCAGATCTTTTCGCAGGTAGCAAGGTTTTTTTCTGCTTCACCGGAATGGATCTCGGTCAAAATAACCTTTTCAGAAAGCCCTGTTTTTTCCAAAAAATAAGGAAGGCAATGGCGGCGCGTGTTTTCGTCGGCGAGGACAAAAATTTGAGAATAGTGCTGTTTCTCAAGCCAAAGGGGGAAGGTTTCGGCGAGCGGGCCGAGGAAAATGGGGGAGTTTAGAAGTTGGAAAGCGGGTTGCATGGGGCGAAGATAGGGCGGTCAACATCTTGCCTGTTAAAATGGGAGCGTTGCAATATCTATTAGAAAGGACTTGATATCGCGTTCAGAAACTTCGCAACCTGGGATGAATGATACTTCCTCGGAATAGTCTATATCCTGAAAGTAACAAAGTTGCTGTCGAAACAATTTAGGGGAGAACAAGCCAGGGAACAGCTCCGATGTTTTGTCTATCACTTCCTCAATGGCAAAATGGTCACGAAATAAAAAGTAGAGATCGGTATAGTCCTTCCATTTGGCGCGCCGACCAAGAGCATAAGATTTCATTGAAGCGAGATGCAACAAGTCGGGGATTCGGATGCCTTCAAACACCAATTTTGTGGGGATATCGAAAGGGAATTGAAAAAAGGTCAACTTTACCCCATTGAGGAGAATGTGGAAGCTCTCTGAGTCGGCAAATAGGAGTTGCCATTTCAGCCCCTGATCGCTTAAAAGTTTTGCAATTTTCTCTTTCCGAACAGAAGCCTTTTTGAACAGATCGAAATCAATGGATCGCCGATGCCCAATTTGAAGGGCAATAGCAGTACCGCCTACCAAGTAATATTCACGGCTCATTTGCTGCACAAAAGGCAGCAACTTATGCTGCTGTTCGGACAGAATATTCGGGAACATGACGACTGAAATATATTTTGAAGTAGTTGGCAACTTCTGGAAAATAATTGTGCCGCGATCGCCCAGAGGTAGTTTTGAAAAACACTCGGGACAGTTCTTCTAGGCCAATCAATTGTATCAGTTGGCGTACATCTTCCAATGTGCCATAGTTGAGGATCGTTTCTACCAACAGTTCATCGCTGATGGATGTCAAACGCTCGTCGCTGACCGACCAAAACAGCGCGCGGTGGCTTTCAATGTAGTTTGTTCTTGTCATTGTGGTTGCAAATTTACAGATTTTCTGCATTGGCTGTTTATATGGCCGTGTGAATGAAAGAAGCATGCATGTCAATGGGCGAAGTTAGGGCAGGAAAAGAAAAACCCCGATTCGGAGGTTAGTCCGAATCGGGGTGGGGTGCATCTGGTAGATTGGATATCTACTTTTTCATGACCTTGGCGTATTTGATTCCGCCTTTGTCGTCTTGGATACGGAGGAAGTAGATGCCTTGGGGAAGAGGAGAGAGGTCGATTTGATTTGCGCCCAAACTTATCATTAGTACCTCACCCCGTGTGTTGATTACGGAAACGTTTTTGCCAAATTCGTCGCTCCATTGGATATAGGAGGAGGTGGGGTTGGGAAACAGAGGAACTAGGCGACTGCTTGAATTATTTTGAAATCTTTCAACGATTTCTTCATTTTCTCGACTTTGAGAATCAAAGCCAAAGACAGCTGGTACACAGGCAGCTTTGTAAGTCATTGGCTTGCTAAGGACACCTTTCGGGAATACTCCCCCGATCAACCCAACAGTATTTCCAATTGGAAAGGTCGATTCCATCTCCAATATAGACCCACCTGGTAATGGTACAAATTGATCGTATGGAGGGGTTTGTGGGATTGAGTGAACTTCTTCGGGGTTAGCCCCATTCCAATTATAGTTCCAGTAATAGTCCGCAATATCCACTGAGTTGGAGATGTCTTCTGCAGTCACAACTTTGTTTTCCAGCTCCAGCCATCCAAACATCCACGCGTTAAGCCGAATGATTCCAGTATCAGATTTTTTGACAATCTTTCCTCCTAAAAAATCATCACAATTTAGATCGTCTCCTTCCCTCAAAATTAAGGCAATTTCGTTAGGAGTATTGGAAGGCCACTTGTATATCGGGATTCTTGAATAACACACTCCCCATGGCCCATCTATCCATTCGCTTTTGGGATCGTCCACAAGTCCCAAAAAACTTCCACAGCCTTCCCCAAAGTCATTGCACAAATTATCTGCGTGATATATTGGCCCAGGGACTTTTTTACCTCCTATTATTGGATAATCATTTACAAAATCAAAACATTGAAAAAACATACCAGGATTGCAATCATTAGCAGGTTCTTCCAGAAAATCTACATCGCCCTCTCCACAATATTCTTGAGCAATAAGATTAAAATCGGTATTATAGTCTGTTAGAAGATTTTTTTGATGCACATGTAAGCTAACAGAACCATATGGTCCATGACAACAATCATGGTCTTCGGAATTTTCCCAAATAAATGCTCTACGAAGTAGTAAGACATTGTCACCCACAGATATTTCTGCATTTTCGCCATTGATATTCTCTTTGTCAATCGGAATCCATGCCCTGGGTTCTGAAATAAATCCAGTTTGTAAACACCGTACTTCAAGCGTCGAACCGAAATATTGGCTGGTGCCTCCAACGCCTTTTGCACTTTGTTCTGAATAAATAAACATTTTTGGATAAGCACTGCTTAAAGGAGTCCCGATCCAGTTTAGTTGAACGGCCGCTCCTGACTGGAGTTGCCAACTTGGGGAGCTTGAATGAAAAATAGTATCTGGAGGCCCCGTAGGGTTATTTGGATTGTTTTGGAGAACGGTATCAACAAAGCGAATTGTAACTGATTCTCCAAGGTTTAAAGAATATGCATCACCTTGGTATCCTTCGTAGTCGTACACTATGCATTTTTGAGCCCTTGTTAGGAGCGACGCAAGGCATAAGGTAAAAACCAAGAGTATCTTTTTCATATCTAAACTGTTTGATTTTATGAAGAGTCTATTGTAACTGTACCAATACCAGCACCATACCCTCACCCTTTTCCAAGCAAGTCATGGCTTTGCCAATGACTGTTCCAAAGGATTTTGTGTGGCTAGTTGCCTTCATAGCATGACCAGGCAAGTCGGACGTGGTGAGCAAGTCGCCGGGTTCTATTTTACCGTTTCGGGCAGTAGCGTGTACATAGACCTTGCCTGCAAGAGCAATCGGTTGACCTTTGTCAAATTTTCCTTCTTGGCTAAGTATCATCCCGGGTTTGACACCACCTGCGCCGCTAATAATACCGGCCACTTTCTTGTCGTAGGCTGTACGTGACTGCATAAATTTGCCAGGGTTAGCTGGGTCAAGGCATACCACAGAACCTGGGCTGAGTACTTTGCCATTACTTATTTCTCCCGGTTCAGCCCAATCGCTTCCGCCAGTGATTTCCAGCACTTTACAGATTAGGCGTTCACCTCTAACTCTTGCGGTGCCGTTCACATCCAGTGTGTATTCAGGGGACTGTGTTCCAATACCAATATTGCCTCCGATAAAGAAAGAATTACCATTAGGATTCAGCTGTATTTGTGGGTTGTTAATGGATGAAGTTGAAGACAATTGGAGTTTGCCTCCATTTACCAAACTCATATTGCCCTGCAAAATCGCATTCAACACATCGCTCGCATCCGTAAAAAGCCGGAATGTCTTAACATTGTGGCTCGTACCGCCGCGTGCCATGAACAAAGTGCTGTTGGCAGGACTTTGGTCTGAGTACTGTGTAATTGAAAATTGACCGGGCAAATCATCGGAATTCACCCCAACAAAGCCATTATAGCCTATCCGCAGACGATTTTGGAGGTTGTTGCCACCAGTTCTGATAATAAAATCCAATGGCAAGTCATCGGCTACGGGGACTGCTGATACGAGCGTAGTAAATTCTGCGCCTGTTCGGTAGCCAAATGGGGTAAGCCAACCATTGAATCTCTGCGTCGTGGTACGGTCGCCCAATAGTACTGAGTTCCTAATGGTATTCTGATTTACACCTCGGTCAGCGTCGTCATTTTTAACGATCATTTGAGCCTGAATTACTATCTGGGAAAGAAATGCAAATGAGATTGTCAGCAGTAGATTTTTCATGCGATGAAGAAAAGTTTGGTGAAGAAATTTTGTGGCATAATTAGGTGAAGAAATCACCCCATCCATTTTTAAGGTGATCCAAATCTATGTTCAAATGGCGTTCCGCTCCAAAAAACCCCCATTCCGAAAATCCTTCCAACTTATTCCTATTTTTGTTCCGGCTAATTTCCATCACCTAAAATGTTCACAGCCAATGGAATCGAATGGAGTCGCAAAAACAAAGATACTTTCTGTTGCAGAGTTGGAAAACCTTAGGCTTCGTGTGCAAAAGCGGTATTTAAGCAACGGCTTGAATCGAAAGCCAATGATCATCAACACCTTTTTGGGGTCTTACGAAGGGCTTCGAGGTGATATTCTTCGCATTTTTCCCAATGCCGAGCCGTCGGTGAGCCTTACTCGACTGCGCAAATTCTTTTACTACACCGATCCGGCAATATGCTCGCCTGAGCAGTTGGAGCGGGGTTCTTTTGGGAAAGACTTTTTGGAGGTACTAGAACGATATATTGCACTCTCAGAAGTCCAGCCCGCTCACAAAAGCCGAAAAAAGTGGTGGATGCTTATCGGAGGTTTTTGCCTGCTCTTTGCCCTGGCAAGGAACTGGTGTTTGTCAATCCCAGAAATGCGTGATTTTGAAGAGCATTTTGACGACACCTCACTCGAAGGCCTCAAGAAAAATGACTGGGAATTTTCGGATTTTGATAGTAGCCTTTGGTTTCCACAAAACCGACGTGGGTTATTGACCCTCCGAACTTCACGGGGCGACTATTGGTTTACACCGCCAGATACACCTGTCATTCACAATCTTTTGGTGAAGAAACTCCCCGATTGTTCTTGCTTTAAATTGACCTTTAAGATTTCGGAATTTCACCCAAATGAAAATTTTCAGCAAATCGGGGTGATATTTTTGAATGAAACCAGAGATCGCGATCACAATATCCGAGTCACCACTGCGGTAGGGGGGGCATCACAAAAACTCCAAGTCATCAAGCGGGACCACGCCCTAGCCTATGAGCAGTCATTTATTTTGAGGAATATTGACACTGATCCTGTTCTTGATTCCCTGTGGATTGTAGTAGAAAAGCGCGACAAAGAATTTGAGTTTTTTTACAACCTAAGAAATGAATATGGGCCATTTGCTTCTTTTGCAAAAATGAGCTTTGACTTTGAACCTGCGTATATTGGGCTTGGGGCATTCAATGGAATACGGCAACATGATTTTGGGCCTTTGAATACCGCCTCATCCATTCCGGCTTATGTAGATTACGTCAAGTTTGCGTGTTGCGATGGATTGAAATGATTGCTCAAAATGCTCCTTCATATTCTCCAAAAGCTGTTAAAAAGCCTTACACAGCGCAGGCTATGTCTCACCCCTGCGGCATCCTAATCTCAATCACCGTTCCCTTGCCCAATTCACTGCTTAGACTGATTTTCCAATTGTGTTCCTTGCATATTGTCTTTACATAAAACAGGCCGAGTCCAAAGCCTTTAACATTGTGGACATTGCCCGTAGGTACACGGTGGAATTTGTCGAAAACCCTTCTTTGGTGTTCTTTAGGAATACCGATTCCATTGTCTTGTACGCTAAGCACCAATTGTCCATCTTCATTGCGAAGGCCGACCCGTATATCCGGCTTTTCTTTGGAATACTTTACGCCATTGTCCACGAGGTTGTGGAGAATATTTGTGAGGTGGATCTTGTCTGCAAAGATGAGTGGGTTTTCAGCATTGAGGTCAAGATGGAGCGTGCCTTGTTTGTCGTTGACTTTCAGTTCGATGGACGGGGAGATATTGTGGATAAGTTCGCTAAGATTGATCTCCTCTACATTTAGCTGGATATTGCCCCTTTCGATCTTGGCTAATTGCAATACTTTTTCTACTTGGGTATTGAGTCTCAAAACCTGTTCTTTGATGATACCTGCATAACGATTGAGCCGAGGGTCAGTTTTGATTTTGTCGTTTTGAAGAAAAACATCGGTGGAGATATTGATGGTCGAAATTGGTGTTTTAAACTCGTGGGTCATGTTGTTGATGAAGTCGCGTTGCAATTCGGATAATTGCTTCTGCCGTAAAATAACGAAAATTGAGTACACAAAAAACGCCACCGTGAGCAACATGAGTGCGGTGAAACCTAACACGAGCCAGATGCTACTGAGGATATTGGTGCTTTTACCTGGAAAAAGCACGCCAAAATAGTAGATAAAATCCTGGTCATAGTGCTTGGGCAGAGGTTCTGTCAACGACTCAGAGTCGTCTTTTTTGGTAGAGTATTTTACAAATTTGCCGCGCACCATTTGGTCACTGGAACAGTCGAAAATACCATATTCATAGTCTTCCTTAAGTCCCTGGCTCTCAAAGGCTTTTCCAAGAACGTGTTCTAAGTCGCTGGCTTCGAACACATTGTTGACATTTACAACCCAATAATTCGTGGATACCTGTTGCACCAGTTTTTGGGTGGGCAGGGCGAAAAGGTTCATCTGGGCCAGCTGGTTGGCAGCGTCGAGCATAGCCTGATTTACCCTGCGGTTAAATTCCTGTTCCTGCAAATCCCAAGTGCGTAGTACCCAATATGTCTGGATGGCTAGCAGGCTGAGGCTTGCCAAAGCTCCCAGTACGATGACGCGGCGAATGATTGTGTTTCTCATGTGCGTAGTAAGTGACCCTCCTTCGCTAAAGCTACGGCGGGTAAAATGGTGACCCTCCTTCGCTAAAGCTACGGCGGGTAAAATGGTGACCCTCCTTCGCTAAAGCTACGGCGGGTAAATTGGTGACCCTCCTTCGCTAAAGCTACGGCGGGTAAAATGGTGACCCTCCTTCGCTAAAGCTACGGCGGGTAAACAAAAAAAGCGAAACCCTCCGCAAAGCAGTTGGTTTCGCTTTTAAAAAACTCAATAGTGCCTCAAAGGTTTAAAAAACCTGCGAGGTCTATCGTGATCAGTCGTCCATTTCCTCGTCATTGTCCGTTTTTTCCGAAGCCTCCAAAACCTCCGATGGTTCGATGGCGTCTTCGGCTCCTGCATCAGGAGCGGATACAACTGCCGGGGCGGATTTGTCTTCATTCACCACCTCAAATTTTACGGTCGATTCCACTTCGGGGTGAAATTTGATTGTGGCGGTGTATGAACCGAGGTCTTTCACTTCTTCGGGCATCTCAATGATGCGTTTATCGGCATCAACCCCCAATTCGCCCAGGGCGGTGGAGAGGTGTTGAGCGGTAACGGAACCGAAAAGGCGGCCGTTTTCACCAGCTTTGGCAGCGATCTTGACGCGCAAGCCGGACAGTTTTGCGGCTATTTCTTTGAAGGCGGCGATAATGACAGCCTCTTTTTTAGAGCCAACCTTTTTCATGCCTTCGAGGCGGGCCAAATTGGGCTTGTTGGCCACAATGCCCAAGCCCTGCGGAATGAGGTAGTTTCGGCCATAACCGTCTTTCACCTTCACGACATCGTGTTTGGCGCCTACCTTGTCTATATGTTCGAGCAGAATGATATTCATCTTACTGTAGAAATTTAGGTGTTATTATTTCATCAAGTCGGCCACGAAAGGCAGGATTGCCAGGTGACGTGCACGCTTGACGGCAGTGGCAACGCGACGCTGATATTTCAGGCTGTTGCCTGTAATGCGGCGTGGGAGCAGTTTACCTTGTTCGTTGATGAATTGGATCAGAAAATCCGCATCTTTATAGTCAATGTACTTGATGCCGAATTTGCGAAAACGGCAGTATTTTTTGCCACGCAACCCAAGTTTGGGGTTGCTGAGGAACTTGACATCTTCTCTGGAAGCAGCCATAGTATTTTGCAGTTGAATGATGGATGAATGAATGGGTTTTAAGCGTCAAGGTCAATGACTTCTGGAGCCGATACGGTTTCGATTTCGGGGTCGTCAACAATAGCGGCAGAGGGTGCTGCAGGTTCCTTTTTCTTGCTGCGCGAACCAATTAAGCCCTTGCGTTTGTCGTCGTTGTACTTGATGCCGTACTTGTCGAGTTTTACCGTGAGGAACCTAAGGAGGTTCTCATTGCGTTTAAGGTTCAACTCGAATTTTACCAGCCATTCAGAGGATTCGCAGGCGAACTCGATGCAATAGAAATAGCCCGTAGTACGCTTTACGATGGGGTAGGCCAATTGACGGAGGCCCATTTCATCCACATGGACGATAGACGCACCAGCGCCTGTTATCTCTTTCTGGATGTTTTCCGCTGTCGATTTTACTTCATCGCCCGACAGCACTGGGTTTACGATGAAGTTGACTTCGTAATGTCTCATTATGAGTCTGTTATTGAAAAAAAAGAATGAACGTTTTAAAAAACGGGCGCAAAAGTAACAATTGCTGGTTTCTTATGCAAACGTGTTTCCAAATTTAATTTTGAATTGAAAGAAATCTTTTCTCGCCCGATGAAAAACTACCTTTGCGGTTCCAAATCCTCCAACCCCTGGTATTAAGTTCCTCATTTATCAAATCACGATATTCCCATGGCATCTATTCGACAAAAACAAGTAGGCGAACTCATCCGACGCTTTTTTGGAATGATACTTACCGAACAAGGCGGTAATATATATGGCCGCAACAAACTGGTTACGGTTACAGATGTAGTAATGACGCCAGACCTCCTGGTCGCTAAAATTTACATCAGCGTGTACGGCACGGAAGACAAACCAGAGGTTATTATGCAATTAGAAGATTCCCATTCACTCTTGCGTCAAGCCCTTGCAGGCAAAATAGGCAAGCAAATGCGCCGGATGCCTGAAATTGAATTTTTTCTGGACGACACGGTGGATGAAATGTTCCGGGTAGAGGATCTGCTTAACAGGGTTAGTGAGGCGGATAAAAACATCGGTAAAAATTGACAATTCTGCCTGTGCCCTCCATTCTCGACATTGCACGCCGCACCATCCGACTCGAAGCAGAGGCTTTGGTTTCTTTGGCTGACAGTCTGGCTGATAGCCCTGATTTTCAAAGACTTGTGGATGATATTGCAGGTTCTGCCAGTAGTAGACTCGTCATTACTGGCATTGGTAAAAGTGCCATTGTAGCGCAAAAAATAGTCGCTACGCTCAATTCAACGGGCACCCCGGCACTATTCCTGCATGCCGCCGATGCCATCCACGGTGACCTTGGCATGGTACAGCCCGCTGATTTTGTCATTTGTCTTTCCAAAAGCGGTGAAACACCGGAGATCAGGGTCCTGGCCCCGCTGGTGAAAAACTTTGGTAATCCGCTTGTAGCCATTACTGCAAATCGGCAAAGTAGCCTTGCCCGACAAGCGGATTATCTGCTTTACACCCCCATTGAGAAAGAAGCAGACCCCAATAATCTAGCGCCCACCACGAGTACAACTTCCCAGATGGCGCTTGGCGATGCGCTGGCGGTGGCCTTGCTTTCTCAAAAAGGATTTGGTTCTGAGGACTTTGCAAAATTCCACCCCGGAGGAGCGCTTGGCAAACAACTTTATCTGCGGGTTCATGACCTGTACACACTTCACGAACGACCGGTGGTTGGTCCGGACGCGACCCTGCCCGAAGTGATCCTGGAAATCAGTTCCAAACGCCTGGGCGCCACCGCCGTGGTCAGTGCAAAAGACGAATTGCTTGGGGTGATCACCGATGGCGACTTGCGCCGGATGCTCCAGCGCGGCGGCGATTTTAACGCTGTTTGTGCCAGTGATATCCTCAGTCCGGCTCCCAAATCAGTCTCACCCGACACGCTCGCAGTAAATGCCCTCGCGCTCATGCGAGAACACGCTATTTCTCAACTTTTAGTGGTTGAAAACGGACATTTTCTAGGGGTGGTGCATTTGCATGATTTGCTGAGAGAGGGATTGGTGTAGCCTGTGAAAGCCAAGCCGTAGGATGGCTCAACGGCACAAGCGGCTTTAGCCGCAAAGCACATTTAAAACTATTTGTGTTTTTATTCGTTCTTTTTGTTATTTTTGCATCAAAATCATACGATGCGAATAACAAAATGATTTATGTTATGATCAACAAACCATCAGACCGAATGCCCATTTTCGAAAAAATCAAACGTTTGGACGAGGACGGCAACGAATACTGGTCGGCCCGCGACCTCGGCAAAGTACTGGAATACTTGGAGTACCGCAACTTCCAGCCCGCCATTGAACGCGCCAAAGAGGCATGCCTGAACAGCGGACATTCCCTCTCCGATCATTTCGTGGATATGCACGAAATGATCGGAATCGGCAAGGGAGGCAAAAGATCGGTTGAAAGCATCAAACTTTCCCGCTACGCATGTTACCTCATTGTCCAAAATGCTGACCCTGGCAAAGAAGTCGTTGCCCTTGGCCAGACCTACTTTGCTGTTCAGACCCGGTTGCAGGAAATTCGGCAAATGGATGAGTACAACCGTTTGGATTCCGAAGACGAAAAGCGCCTTTTCCTTCGCAACGAACTTCGACGACACAACAGCCAACTTGCTGAGGCCGCCAAAAATGCAGGTGTTAAACCTCTTGCGAAAGTTGGCCTCCCAGGATGATTCACCTCTTAATTGCTTGAATAATTCAGATAAAAGTGAGTTGTCCTCCTGTCGGGACCTGTCCGCATCAAGTGCGCTTATCTCGAGTATTTGCCTTACCGAGCACTCAAAAGGGCAAGCACTCGGGCAAAGCGCACTTGATGCGGACAGGTCCCGACAGGAGGACAACTCAGCCTTAGCCTGGTATTTTTGGTAGGTCTAGTCGATTTCTTCTCTATCTAACGGCATCTCCGGCTCCGGCGCACCCAACTCCCGCAGATGCTTTTTGGCATTTTCCAGCCCGTAGTGATAGGCCCAGGGCGGGCCATCGCACCAGGCGAGACGGTAGGCTTTGGTAGCGGCTTCGATAGCGGCAGCGGTGTTGCCCTCATCCCGCTCGATTTGGCAGAGTACATTGCAGGCATCGGCATGGAAGAGCGGATAGGGGCCGCGGAAGGCGTATTCCCAGATATCGTTGAGGTGATCACGTGCTTCGGTCTGTCTGCCTTGTTGTCGGGCGAGTTCAGCAAGAGCGATTAAGGCGGGGAGTTCTTCTTGTACGAAATTAATGGCGCGGGAGCGGATGAGGGCCTGATGTAGGCGTTCGTGGGCTATAGTGTAGTCGCCGAGAGCAAGGGCGGCTTGACCTTGGCAGCAGGTGGCACCGATTAAATCTTGCTCAAGGTTGACTTTATATGCAACTTCCCAAGCGCGGTTGGCATATGTTTGGGCTTCTGAGGGTTGACAGAGTAAAAGGTAATATTGAGCGAGAGCGGCATTAGCGTACCCTTCTCCTGGTAGATGCTTTTGTCTCACAAATATTTCTAATGATTGTTCCAAGGCTGCCTTAGGGGTTTCTATCTGACCTTGTATAGTCAATATTCGTCCCACCGAATACCAAGCGACAGCTTCTTTAAAACTTTCTTCTTGCTCTTGACTCATTGCCAACACTTGCTTAGAGGTGCTCACTGCTGCTTTTAAATCGCCAGAAAGGCGTAGTGCAATAGAAAGGTTGTGAAGACCAATTATAAGATTTTTTTGGTCATGCTCTTTTTCAAGGATTTCAATTCCCATTTTTAAATAATGCACCGACTTATTTGGCTCACCACTATCACTGTAGGATAGCGAGAGCGAATTGCAAATAAATCCTCTGATATTATAGTTGAGCAAGCGCGGTAATTGTTCCAAACCATCAGGAAATAGTTTTTCCAGTAATTCTATTCTCTGTCGACTGGTGCCAAGTCGGTAAAGGGTGGCACGGTTTATTTGATGTATAAAGACGGCACAAGCCTCATCCAATTTCCCCAACCCAATCAAAGCATGGTACAATTCAATTGCTGGAGTCAGGTCTTCAAAGGAATTGACCTTCCTGTAGTCATCTATCTTTGGTGCAGCCCCAAAATGCACTTGCAAAGCAGAAAAAGTGCTTTGCTTGTCTCCTTCACTTACCCCACTCCACACCACCCCGCGCACTACTGGATGCAAGTCATAACGGTTGGCGCGGCGGTCCCAGCCTATGAGACCCCGGTCTTCGAGTTCGTCCAGCATTTTATCTAATGCATCTTCATTGGCGCAAGGCTTGTCTTCCCCACAAAGCAAGCTCCGCAGGGTATCGTATTGCGCAGGCATTCGGAAAGCAGCAATGGTATGCAGTGCTTTCCATTCTGCTTTGCTCAGCCCTTGAAGCGCGAATTGCAGCACATGGGTTTTCGCCTGTTTAAGTTCTAATTGAAAAGGATTGAAATCAGGCTTGGCTTTTCGCCACGCATCAAAATCGCCGGGGGCTGGGCGGTATCGCGCTACCTCTCCCGCCAATGCTTGCAGCAGCAACGGGTGGCTGCCAAAACTTCGGAACATCGGCAGCAGCGTATCACGCGCACCGCTCACGCCAAAGTTTCGCCAGAGTTCAAGGGCGTCGTTATCACTCAAACCTTTAAGAGAAATGGCGGAACAACCCGGCATGAAATTGCCGTCAAGCCGTTGTAAATCAAAAGGGTACAACCGTGTACTCACCAAAATCCATGATGTACGCACTAGGCTGAGTTTGCGTAGGAAATTCCCTGCGCGGGGGTCGGCAGTTTTGCGGAGGCGGTGTTTGTCTTTGAAAGTTTCTTTTTCTGCTTCAGAAAGCCCGTGTGCGCGGGCGAGGTAATTGGCGGTGGCTTTGTCGTAGGCATCGTCGTCAGCCAAAAGGGCCGCATCCATACGGGCGTAGGCAATGAGGATACGTTCCAGTCCATCCAGCACAAGCAAATGCGGCTCGCGGTCGAGGATGGCGAGGAGTTGGTCTTCGCGCTGGCCGGGCGGCACGGCCTTGGCTTCCTCAATGCTCATGCGCCCCACGTAAGCCAGCGCTCGGATGATGAAGTTTTCAAAATAGGCATCGCTCTCGTAAAAACTCCACCACATTCGCCCGGCCATTAAAGGGTAGGGCTGCTCCTGAGGCGCGATCTCGTTGAACCATTTCCAGGTGAGGGCGCTTTTGCCCATGCCGCCTATGGCCACCACATTGAAAATGCGTACGCCACCGAGACCTTTTTTGCCTGTGAACCAATCAGTCAGCAAACCCAACTCTGCCTGCCGCCCAACAAGACCTTTGGCTTGTGAAAGCACGTAAGGGTGTGCGATGTAGGGTTGCGGCGGCGCGGGAATGTCGCTGACGTAGTGGAAACGGTACTCCGAGCCTTCTTCCTTGGGCAGTTTGGAAATGCTGTTGATGACCAGCGAGCGCAGTTCTTCGGGCGAGGAAAAGAAATTGACAATATTCTCCTTACCTACGCGCTCTTTGAAAGCCTTGAGTTTTTCTACGGCTTCGCCCATTTCTACATCGTCAATGGTGACAGGATGTTTTTTTCCCATGATAAAAATCAGGCGTGGAATCTTGCGCTCCACGGCGCGATCGTACTCCATCTCTGTCACCGAAACGCTGTGTCCTGCCGGGACGTAGCCGTAGCGGTAAGCGTACACCCCAATGTATATATCGGCCTGATCCACCAGCTCCATCGAAGCAAAAATGGCTTCGGCAGCACTGGCGGGGAGGTGTTCCATCATCAGCGGGTGAAAGGTTTGACGCTGACAAGCGTCCTGAACTTGCTTTCGATGTTCCGGCAAGTCGAGCGAGGTGCTACTGACCATTGCCTTGCCGACTTTGACATAGGTTGTTGACATT
>JBJXGO010000119.1:0-8874 GCA_046160345.1 Saprospiraceae bacterium | reverse complement strand
CCCCACACGACGCTACTTATCTTCCTCTGCCGCCACCAAAACCACCCCCACCACCACCACCACGACGGTCATCGCCACCACGGCCTCCACCGCCACCACCGCGACGGTCGTCACGGCCTCCACCGCCACCACGACGATCGCCACCACGGTCTCCGCCGCCTCCGCGATTGGCGCGTGCCTCGTTCTCTTCGTCGGTTGGCATGGTGCCGTCAGGCTTGGCTGTGATAGCACGGCGCGAGAGTTTCATCTTGCCCGTCTTTTGGTCCACATCCAGAATTTTAAATTTGACGGTTTCACCTACCTTCAGCACCTCTGAAATGTGCTCGATGCGACGGTGATCGTATTCTGAAACGTGGAGCAATCCAGTTTTGCCCTTAAACTTGATAAATGCACCGTAGTCAGCCAGTTCTTCTACTTCGCCTTCGAATATCGAACCCACCTCAGGCATGAACACGATTTGCTGGATACGGCCATAAGCCGCGTCGAGCGATTCCTTGTTCGGGCCAAAAATGGCTACAATACCGCCTTTTTCGTCTTCCTCGATGCTGATGGTCGTGCCCGTTTGGCGTTGCATTTCTTGAATGATCTTGCCGCCTGGCCCGATGACCGCGCCGATATAGTCGCGTTCGATGCGGAACTCTACTACGCGTGGTGCGTGCGGTTTGAGGTCCTCACGAGGTGCAGCAATGGCTTTTTCCATTTCGCCAAGGATGTGCAAGCGACCATTGCGGGCTTGCAAAAGTGCTTTGGTAAGCATCTCATAAGGCATCCCGTCTATTTTGATGTCCATTTGGGTTCCGCAAATACCTTTCGCAGTACCGGTCACTTTGAAGTCCATATCGCCCAAAGCGTCCTCGTCGCCGAGGATATCGGAAAGGATAGCGATACGGCCTTTTTCGTCTGCAATTGCACCCATTGCAATACCTGCAACAGGTGCAGCAATAGGTACGCCGCCGTCCATAAGGGCAAGTGATCCTGCACAAACAGTCGCCATGGAAGAGGAACCGTTTGATTCGAGAATATCAGACACCACGCGCACCGTATAGGCAAAGTCTTTGGGCATTACTTTTCGTATGGAACGACCGGCCAGATTGGCATGGCCTACTTCTCGTCGACCTGGGCCGCGCATAGGCTTCACTTCCCCGGTAGAGTAGGGCGGGAAGTTGTAGTGCAGCAGGAATGTGTCGTCGTGTGGATCGAGTGCGATGTCAATCAATGCTTTGTCCTGCTTTGTGCCGAGTGTGAGCGAAGTGAGTGATTGCGTTTCGCCACGGGTAAACAAAGCTGAGCCGTGGGCCGAGGGTAGATAATCCACCTCGCACCAAATGCCGCGCACCTCATCGAATTTGCGGCCGTCAAGGCGCCGGCTGTCGGTCAGCACCATGTCACGAATAACATGCTTTTTAAGTTTGTCAAAGTAGCGGTCAGCCGCTATTTTCCATTCAGCCATGGTTTCTTCACCAAATTCTTCGAGCACCTTGGCCATGGTTTCGTCCTTGATTTCTTCCAGACGGGATTTCCTTGAATCCTTATCTACCGCACTACGGGCAAGCGTGTAAATATCGGCACTTGCAAGGGCCTCAATCCGCATTTTAAGAGCCTCGTTTTCAGGCACTTCAGGCAGTGGGCGCTTCACGGTTGCCTTTTCACCCACCATTGCGGCCAGGCGTTCTTGTGCGTCAATTTGAACCTTTATAGCCTCGTGCGCGAATTTCATGGCTGCCACCAGATCTTCTTCCTGACATTCATCGGCTTCACCCTCCACCATCGTGATGTCGTTTTTTGTAGCAGCAACAATGAAATCCATGTCAGCGGCCTCGAGCGCTTTGCGGTTTGGATTGATTACGAATTCGCCGTTGATGCGCGCCACGCGGACTTCCGAAAACAGGGCCTCAACCGGGATGTCGCTTACTGCAACGGCTGCCGAACAAGCAAGCCCCGCCAAAGCGTCGGGCATAATTTCCTTGTCAGCACTTATAAGGTTGATAATCACCTGCGTTTCGTTCATATACCCGTCTGGAAAAAGTGGGCGCAAGGCCCGGTCCACCAGACGACTGATGAGGATTTCATAATCAGAAAGTCTTGATTCCCTCCGGAAAAAGTTGCCAGGTATCCGACCTACAGCGGCAAATTTTTCCTGATAATCTACCGAAAGGGGAAAGAAGGGTTGCCCTTCTTTGGCTTTCTGGGCACTGACGACGGTACAAAGTATCATCGTTTCGCCCATTTGGAGCAGTACGGAACCGTCGGCTTGCGCGGCTAGTTTGCCCGTTTCGAGTGCGATCTCACGTCCGTCAGGTAGCTTGAACGTGGTACGCATCGGGATTTGTTTTCCCATTGTTGATAATAAGATTGTGTCCGATTTGCCCACCACAACGCTTCCGCCGTTGCACTGGCAAAGGCGTACAAACACGTTAAAGCAGGTTCAGTACAGGAACATAGACCAAATCAGGCAACAGGGAAATGCGCAAAAACCGAAAACATCACACAAAGAGGCAGGGTTTTTTTAACGATGAACTATGAACGATGAACTGAGAACATCGTTTATAGTTCATAGTTCATAGTTAAAAAAAAACTGTGTCTTTGTGTGGGGGAACGTTAATCCCCGTTTTTGGCAAGTTTTCCCCTTGTCTGAAGGGTGCTAAAGCAAATAGCAAAATGCCCTGCACAAACTCGGACGGATGAAAAATATCTAAACGTCCCGTTGTTTGGGACGGATTCTTAAAGGCAGGCAGGCTTCAAATGGCTTAAAGAAGGTAGTAAAAATCCGCCCCGGCTTGTGGAACCGGGACGGATTTTGTTGAACCTTTTTATTTGCGCAGACCGAGTTTTTCGATAAGTGCGCGATATTTGTAAATGTCTTTCTTGGCGTAATAGGACAAGAAGCTTTTGCGTTGGCCTACCATGGTGAGCAGGGCACGCCGCGTAGAGTGGTCTTTTTTGAACTTGCGGAGGTGATCAGAAAGACACTCGATGCGGTAGGTAAGCAGGGCTACCTGAACTTCGGTGTTGCCAGTATCGTTGGGCTTTTCGCCATACTTCGCCACGATTTCGGCGATTTTTTCTTTGCTGTAATAGACTGCCATTGTGTGTGATGTGAGAATGAGAAAATGTGAGAGCCCCGCCTACGCCCCATCTTTGTCAAGACTTCAATGGGTAAAAAGGCTTCGGCGGGTAAACCAAAAGCGAATTTCCGAGGGTCAAACGGCAGTTATTGCCTATCCATCCGCTTTTAGCGGGGGCAAAAGTAAGGCGATATTTTATGAATTCAAAAGGAATGTTCCCGAAAGTTTTGAAGGGCGGGGATTCGCGCTCTGATTTCCAAAGATAATTTTTAGGAGACCCTATCTTTGCTCAAACTAATGCACTTCAACTCAATGATATTCTGATATGAAAAGAGTGCTGCTCTTAACTATCGGGGCTACATTTTTCCTGACCCTTGCAAAAGCGCAAATATCCCCTTGGGAACCCGTCAGGGGACTCAACGAAGAAATTTTGGCAATGGGGCATTCCGCCACACAGCTACGAGCGGCTACTCGATCAGGGTTGTTTTCGAGTAACGATAACGGCATTTTATGGACTTTGGAAGAGCGGATTAATTTAAGCGCAAACAACCATTTTCCAATCTGGATGTTGGACAGTGTGGCTGTGGCGATCTTGCCAAAGATCGTCCTCAACCTAAATCCGGAATTGTACTACGTTCTGTATCGCTCCGTGGCAGGCGCCGATTTTGTAGAAGGCAATTGGTCATTCGATCCGGCAGGGGCCTGGGGTGCAACTACTACCGTGCAAAGTTTTTATGCCGCAGATGATTCTACGCTCTGCATCGCTCTGCGGAGGGCTTTCGGCACAGGAGGAGATCCACAAATGACGCTCTATATCAGTAAAAACGCAGGGCAGACTTGGTTGGCCTCGGTGAGCCTCGGTGTTTTTGAGCGGAAAAAGTGCATCGCCAATTCAGGGGATGGATATTGGATGACGAATACCTTTCCGGCGGACTCCATCTTTAAATATTGCACCGATGGCTCGACATTGATCGCAAGTGCCAAAGTGCCGAGCGGAGGATCGCAAATAACAGGCGGGTTTTATCTGGCAGATACTTTGTCGTTGGTGTCCAGCTCAGGACGGTATAATAGCACGACTGACGATGGCAATACCTGGAAGAGTGGCATTTTGCCCTTTGATACAGTAGGGAATTTTTGGCGTGAAAAAGGGATTTTGTACCTCAGAAACCCAAACGGACTATACCGATCCCGGCACCTCTGGGATACTGTTTGGGACACCATTTACGAAAAAGGTATATCAGGGATGGAAGGCGCTGAGGGCATTTTTAGGGCCGGTAACTCCTTCTTCAAAAAGACCAATGACTTTTGTCCGCAAACGTTCCGAAAATCGTCCGGACAATCCTATGCGCAGTGGAAGCCCATTCAACCCGTTGGGCTAGATCCTGCGGCAGGGCCAAATTCAACAGCTGTACAAAACGATTCTTTGTTCTTTCGATACAACAATTGTACTTTTCAGGAAGGCTGTGGCGGCATATTTCGTCCTACTTCTCCCAGGCCTCCTCAACCAGGTTCGTTCAAACACCTGAGTGCCCGGTTTTTCATTGTTCCACAAAATGCTGCTTATGCCATGCTGCGAACGCTTAACAATGGCGCACACTGGGACACCGTGTTGTACAATATCAATTTCTCAGGCAGCTTTGTAAGTGCGGGTACACGGCTTTATTATTACAGCTTAAACAAGGTTATTTATTCCGATGACCTTGGGAGCAACTGGATCGAAACCAATTGGGTGGCAGACCAGCTCTTGTCCAATGGAATTGACACCCTGGTTCGCCAATTGGGCCCAAACCAGTCTTTTGTTTCTTTTGACAGCGGCAATAATTGGCTGAAAATCAACAACCTGCCTGTTCCAGGCTACTTGAGGCTTTATCAAAACAAATTGGCATTGATGGTGGATAAAAAAGTGTGGGTATCCACTGATTGGGGCATGAATTGGCCTTTAACCAAAGAAATTTTTTACCCCGGAACCGTATTTCGGACTTGGGCAGACAAGGGGGTTTACATTATTGATTTACACAGAACCACTTATCCAATCTGCGAAAACATATCCGTTGGCAGTACCGATGGAGGCTTGCATTGGAGTTCTTGGCCAAGTCCATTTCGAAGCAATGGAAATTGTAGCGGGGCACTGCTACCGGGCACCCACGCGGCAACAGGCTATTTGCTATACAATGATTGGTTGTATGCCAACACAGATCTAAGTGGCCTTTGGCGCGCACGACGCCCTTTATTGGATTCCAATACAACAGCTTGGCCTATTGATACCCTTTGCACGAACCAGGTGGCGATCTTTTACAGCGACACGCTTACCCAATCCGGCTTTTATGAAAAAATGGTGCCCTCACTTTCGGGCTGCGATTCCATCGCCCGGCTCCAATTGCTTATTACTCCTGAAAAGCGGACCAATTGGAAGGCTTCTATTTGCTATGGAGATACCCTTTTCTGGAATGGTGAGCCCTATTTTTCCACTGGCTATCATACGCAACACTTTCAGGCTGTGGCAGGATGTGATAGTACAGCAGTGCTGTTTTTACAATTAAACGGAGCCTATACAATCCTCAATCCTCTAGTGCTTTGCCAAGGTGATACGTTTACACACAATGATCTGAAATACTGGCATTCCGGAACATATCTCCAGCATTTCCCGGTCGGTACTGGTTGCGATAGCGTTGTCGTTATCTCACTTACTTTTTTACCTACTGATACCATCAATTACTTCAACGGCATTTGCCCTGGAGAAACCTTTCAATTTGGCAATCAAATACTAAGTCAGCCGGGTACCTATATTCTATTCAATCCCAGTAACTGCGTTACAACACTGCAACACCTTGCCCAGTATAACGAGGCCACCACTGAGCTGGACAGTTCCCTACAACTTGGCGCAATCTTTTTAGGTCAAACGCTCACAATAGACACCGTTTTGTTTCAAATGCTGGAGACCTATCAGGGTTGCGACAGCACGATTCAGTGGAATGTCCATGTTATTACTTCGGGAGTGCCTGATAGACTGGAAAATATTGTTTGGAAAATACAGCCTAACCCTGCGCACGATCAGGTATTTATACTTCTGGAACCTACACCAAAACCTGTTCAATTTCGCCTTTTGGATGTGATGGGAAGGGCTTGTAGGGAATGGGATTTTCCTGTAGGCCAATCTTTTGAACTGGATATGAGGGGCATTGTTTCAGGTTGCTACTGTCTCGAAATCCAGAC
This sequence comes from Saprospiraceae bacterium, assembly GCA_046160345.1. Taxonomy (GTDB): domain Bacteria; phylum Bacteroidota; class Bacteroidia; order Chitinophagales; family Saprospiraceae; genus M3007. The sequence goes on along the minus strand of JBJXGO010000119.1, from coordinate 2,596 downwards.
CCGCGAGGGGCGAAGCGGTAAGCGTTTGATATTGTTAAAATGACCTGTGCGCCCTTCTATAATCCTATTGCCAATCTCATTTTGAAATATATCTCCGTATTCTCATAAATCCCTGAAAATAACTGTGCCTGAGGCCCATATGCATAAACCGGTACCAAAGCGGCAGTATGGACTTTGGTAGAAAATTTTGGGTTGAATTGTTTGCGCAATTCGGTTTGGGTGAGTGCAAAGCCTCCGCATTCATGATCACCCGTAACAATTACAAGGGTTTCGCCATTAGAGGCAGCAAATTCCAATGCTTGAGTAACGGTCCGGTCAAAATCTTCCATTTCGGCACGAAGCCAGTTTCGGTCGTTCGTGTGGCTGGCCCAATCAATCTGGCTGGCTTCTACCATGAGAAAAAATCCTTTGTCAGACCGTTTTTGTAAGAAATTGCAGGATAATCGGGTAGCATAAGGTAAATATGTTCGCCCTGCGCTTGCAGTTGGGGGCTCCAATTCGTGCGTAAAGTTCAGGAAAGGATGCGAACCGTCGAGTGGAAGGCCTTTGAAATGGGTGCCGCGTTGTACCACATAACCACGGGCCAGAAAGGTGTCCACCAGGTTGATCTTGTCAGGGCGTTGTTCAAACATGTTTCCTCCTCCCGAAATCAGGCAATCGAATGGAGTTCTAAGGTAATCGAGTGCAATTTCTTCTGTATAGGCACGTGATTCGCGGTGTGAAACAAAACAAGCGGGCGTGGCGTGGGTAGCCGTACAGGTGGTCACCATTCCTGTTGCAAAACCTTGTTTACTGAGGAATTCGAGAATTGTTTCACAGGGGCGGTCGTCAGGCGGGAGCACTCCGATGGCGCCCAGTGTTGTTTTTTGGCCACAGGCAAAGGCTGTGGCACCTGCCGCCGAATCTGTCACACGGTAGTCATAGGCATGGCTTTTATGAAATCCGACCACCGGAAATTTTTCAAAAATGGTTTTACCTACGCCCTTCCAGTAAATATGCGCCGATACATGCGCTACTGCCATGCCGTCACCTATTAGGAAGATAATATTTTTGGGGCTTCCGGAAAATTTAACGGCTTGAAAATCAATGATTTGCTTGCGGGAAGGCGCACACGAAAAAATGCTGATTGCAAGAAGCAGGAGGTAAAGGACAATACCAGAAACGGTGGGTCTGAGCGCGCGATTTTTCATTTTTTATTCTCCTGTTTATCTGCCGACAGGCATGGTTCTACGATTTTCCTGTTTATTGATCAAACCAAAAGTCCGTCTTTCATCTCCAGACAGCGGTCCGAAAGTTCGGCCAGTTCCTTATTATGGGTCACAATGACGAAGGTTTGTCCATAGTCTTCGCGTAGTTGTCGGATGAGTTGGTGCAGGTCTTTGGATGCAGAGGAGTCGAGGTTGCCCGTTGGCTCGTCGGCGAAGATAATGTCTGGTTGGTTTACCAGCGCTCTGGCCACGGCCACGCGCTGCTGCTCGCCACCGGAGAGTTGCATGGGTTTGTGTGCCAAGCGGTCATGAAGGCCAAGATAGTCTAACAGTTCCTCTGCCCGGCGTTTCACTGCAGCGTCGTTTTTGCGCTGGATGTAGCCAGGTATGCACACATTCTCTAAAGCGGTGAATTCTGGCAACAAGTGATGAAACTGAAATACAAATCCGATATGCTGATTGCGAAAAGCTGCCAATTGATTGGCATTCAAGGATTTGATGCGTTGCCCGGCTATGCTCATCTCGCCTTTATCGGCCCAATCAAGCGTGCCAAGTATGTGGAGGAGGGTGCTTTTCCCCGCGCCGGATTTCCCGACGATGCTCAGGATCTCGCCCTTGGGGATTTCAAGATTTACCCCTTTGAGGATTTCGAGCGGGCCGTATGACTTGTGGATATCTTTGGCTTTTAGTACCATGGGGGCAAAGGTCGGAAAAAGTTTAAACCTTCGCTCCAAAAGCCAAATCCCCGGCATCCCCTAGTCCTGGCACAATATAAGATTTTGCAGTAAGCTCCTCGTCCACAGCTCCTGCCCAGATCCGAGCCTTAGGCCAACGGCCACGCACAGCTTCTACACCAGCACTGCTTGCGATCACGGTGGTCACGTGAACTGCCACAGGTATCCCAAATCGTTCCAGTTCTTTCAGCGCAAGGTTTACGGAAGCGCCTGTGGCGAGCATAGGGTCGCAGATGATAAGTACACAGCCTTCGAGATTTGGCGACGTCACATAATCGAGTTGTATTTCAAAGCTGCCGTCTTTATGTTCGCGGCGGTAAGCAGAGATAAAGGCGTTGTCTGCTCCATCAAAATAGTTCAATAAACCCTGATGGAAAGGAAGCCCTGCGCGGAGAATGGTAGCAAGCACCACCCGTTGGGAGGGAAGCATAGTGGTTGCTGTGCCCAATGGGGTCTCAACTTCAACAGACTTGTAATCAAGCGTTTGTGAAATTTCATAAGCCAACACTTCGCCCACACGCTCCAGGTTGCGACGAAAACGGAGGCGGTCTTTTTGAATTTCGACATTGCGCAGTTCCGCAACAAATCTATTGGCGATGGATATTTTCGATGTGAGATTAAAAACCATGGTGGAGCAACTGGTGAATTGGTTAA
>JBJXGO010000118.1:0-9258 GCA_046160345.1 Saprospiraceae bacterium | reverse complement strand
CCAGGTAGAAAAACAAGGTTCCGCTAAATACGGCAAAATTCAAATCAATGAACGCCGTGGCCAGCATGGTATACATTACAAACCCCTGCTGAATATTGCGCTTTTTATTTAAGTACCATTTCCGCTGTAGGTAGAGCGTTAAAAATTCTCTTTCAAAAACATCATAGGCCGCTTTAAGCAATACCCCTATGAACACTGCAGATGTCACGATCGTCACATAGTCTTTGAACACTAAAAACAATATCAACGCTATCACGCCTGTAGCAACTGCTGCAAGCCGGGTAACCGCTCCTTCCTTGAATAAGAGCACAGAGCGGATGGTTGCTTGAGCACCCGGAATTCCCATTAAAACTGCAGAGGCGATATTGGACAGGCCTTGACCAAATAGCTCTTTGTTGTAATTGGACTTTTCCTTCGTCAAGTTGTCCATGATCAATGCGGTCAGCAATGAATCGAGGTACCCCAACAGGCAAAGCTGAAGTGCATAAGGCAAGGCCATCCAAATATATTCCCACTTCAATATCTCCATGCTGGGAATATAAGACATGGCCAAGCTTGCCAAATCAGAAATAGAAGCGCTGTCCGTACCAAGTTTTATATGCCCGACCTCGAGATTGAAAACCGAGGTGATCACGGTCATAATAATGATTGCCGTAAGCGTGGCAGGTACAAAGGGCCTAATTATTGGTGGGATAAACCTTTTTGCAAAAACTGGTATCAGAAAGATTACACAAACCGTTGCTAACGCAAGCAGAATATTGATGAGCAGGCTACCATCCGGCGCAACTTTTCCATCAAGCCCAAAAATTACTCTAACCTGGTCCATCCAAATTAGCATCGCAATTCCACTCATAAAACCCAATATTACCACTTGGGGCACATACAAAATAAACTTCGCCAAGCGGAAAACACTGGTTAACAAGAGCAAAACACCCAACATTAAAAACACCAGGGTTATGAATTGCTCGGCCATTATTTTTCCTTCAAAATTTTCGTAGGCAAATGCCACGACCAAGGAAGAAACGGCTGTCATTGGACCCGTGGGGCCCGATACGCTTAATCGGGTGCCACCAAAAAGTCCCGTAATGATCGGGATCACGGCAGCGGCTATCATTCCGGCAAATGCACCGCGTCCGGACATAATACCAAATGCAGCACCAAGTGCCAAAGCGGCAAAGCTTACACTTAAACCGGCTAGTAGGTCAGAAATTAAGACTCGTTTGTTCATGGGCTGACATTAATAATGGTTAAATTGTTTTATAAAAAGTCGACAACACCTGTCTCCACTTCGTACATCCCACCTGAGATGACAATCTCCCCTTTATCGGCCATATCGCGAAGAATAGGGCTGCGCTGGAGGATCTGGTCCATCACATAGCGCACATTATTGACAGCCACCGCATTAGGATAAGCATAAACAGTGCCGTTGGTATAAGGCGTGGTGTCCATTACAGGCTTGATTTTATGCAGTAAAGCGGTAAGGTTGCCCATTTCAACATGGTCGCAGGCGCCCTTGATGGCGCCACATTTGGTATGACCTACCACCATTACGATTTTTGCTCCGGCCACTTTGCAAGCAAATTCCATCGAGCCGAGGATGTCTTCGTTCAGAATATTGCCAGCGATCCGGATGCTGAATACGTCCCCTAATCCTTGGTCGAAAATCAGCTCAGCACTGGTGCGAGAGTCAATACAGCTCAAGATCACCGCAAATGGGTGCTGCCCTTCCATCGTTTCATTCACCTGTTGCAGCAGATTGCGGTTAAATTTTAAATTATTGACAAAACGGTTGTTGCCTTCGCGTAAAAGAAGAAGGGCTTGTGCAGGACTGATATTGTCCTGTAGTTCTTTTGTTATTGTGCGCATGGAACTTGTAGTTTTAAACATTATAAGATCAGTTATTTGTGAATTCAATGGTTTTTGGTTTTTTTACGTGTGATTTTGGCTCATGTTGGCAGTGAACAAAATCTGCCTCCCAAAATTTATATCGCTCATGAAACCCCTTGAGATTCAATTGGATGCCCTTCAATTTCGCCTTTATTTTTGCAAACTCACGGATACTTTCCACTACGTCAAAATCAATGTAGGCTGTATCTGAGGCGTCAATCGTGACCTTTGAATTTTCAGGCAAATGGTCAAGCGTCAACTTGATAGCGGCTTTGTTGAGGTAAGAAACCTCCTGAGAGAGTTTGATGATGATCGTGTCGCCTGATCCGTATTCTTCGTGATGGAAAAAATAAGCATTCTTCATATTGCCGCGCAGGATGGCAAATGCACTGGCTGCCAAGCCGATACCAACCCCTGTCAGTAGGTCGGTAAAAACTACTGCTACCACAGTGATGATAAAAGGCCACCACTGGTATTTGCCATTGGCCCACATCTCCTTGAACACGGAGATTTTAGCCAATTTGTACCCTACAAGAATCAAAACAGCAGCGAGTGCCGAGAGCGGTATCAGATTCAAAATGCTTGGAATCAGGGCCACGCAAACCAAAAGCAGGGCCCCGTGCAAAATGGTCGAAGTTTTCGTGCGGGCATTGGCGTTGACGTTGGCTGAACTTCGGACGATAACCGAAGTAAGTGGCAAGCCTCCCAGGAAACCTGAAACTATGTTGCCGATTCCCTGCGCTTTCAATTCGCGGTTGGGGTTGGAGGTTCGCATCAACGGGTCCATTTTGTCCACCGCTTCGATGCAGAGGAGCGTTTCTATCGAGGCTACTGCGCAAAGGGTGAGTGCTATGGAATAAACTTTCGGGTTGGCCCACTGACTAAAATCGGGGAAAGAAAACTGCGAAAAAAAAGCGGCAGCGTCATTGGGCACAGGAATGCTCACCAAATGTTCCGGGCTAATGGCCCAAGGGTCTCCAATGGTTTTAAAAAGCTGATTAATTAATACAGAGACAACTACTGCAACCAGCGCTCCAGGGACAAGGCCTAGCCTTTTTTTTACGAAAGGTCGGTCCCATAGAATCATGATGCCAATGGACAGGATTGCTACAAGGGTTGCTCCCGGGTGAAAAACCTGGGTTAGAGATTCCCATAAAGAGGACAAGGTGTTGCTGCCCCCTTTTTCAAAAAAAGCAAGGTCTCCCTCCGTATCCTTGTCAAACCCCAATGCGTGGGGTATTTGTTTCATAATGATGATGATGCCAATGGCGGTCAACATCCCTTTGATAACATTCGAAGGGAAATAATTGGCGATCGTGCCAGCGCGGGCAAAGCCCAAAAACAGTTGTAAAAAGCCCGCCAAAACCACGGCAAGCAGAAATATCTCAAAACTGCCCAATTGTTGCAGCGCCACTAGTACCACTGCCGTAAGTCCTGCTGCAGGGCCACTTACGCTGGTGTGTGAATTACTTAGAAAACCGATAACCAAGCCGCCGATAATGCCAGCGATCATGCCCGAAAATAGCGGGGCGCCAGAAGCAAGGGCAATGCCCAGGCAAAGTGGGACGGCAATGAGAAACACCACCAGGCCAGCAGGCAGATCATACTTTAGATCTGCCCAAAAGTTGTTTTTTTGCATGAAAAATGGATATGATTGCAAGAAGTTATCCTGCCAAAGGCAGGATCAAACACGTGCTCATTGAAAGAGCGTCAATAAACAGATAAGCAATCAGACCCGGTTGGGAGGAGGGGAGAAAATAGACTGGTGGGCGCTGTCGGGGATTTTGTCGGAAGCAGCCTGCGTCCTGATTTGACAAATCAAAAATGCAAGGTTCTGAATCTGGGATGGATTGAATTTATCCTTTACCTCTTTTAATTCATCCTCGATCTCTTTCTCTTTTTTGGAATCCTTTTCTCCTGATTCCGTTTTTGGTTCGCACATTTCCATGGTAGCGGACTTGGCAAAATAGGGTAGAGCGTCCTCTATAAGGATGCAAGCTAGCAATAGGTAAGCCAAAAAAATGCCAATTCTGATACGCATGATATTTGAAAGTGCAAATCTAAACGGATTCAGGCAGAAAGTGTTCAGGCTTTACTATATTTTCACAAATATTGTTGCCAGCCATTATTCATCTCCAATTCATCAGGAGTATGTCCAAAGTATTTTCAATCTTTAATTTTTGGGTTCTCTAATGCCATGAAAGCACTGATCTTCAAACAATTGAATGCCCTGCCTGCTTTGTTCGAAATGCCAGATCCTTCACCCGCAAAAGGCGAGGTAATGGTTCAAATCAGGGCCTCGGCACTCAACCGTCGCGACCTTTTTATCACACAAGGGCTGTATGCAGGTATCCAAATGCCGGTTGTGCTTGGCTCCGACGGGGCGGGCGAATGGCGCGGAAAGCCAGTGATTCTATATCCTGCCCTTGAATGGGGTGACAATCCACGAGTTCAAGGCAAAAGTTTTCGGGTATTGGGGATGCCGGAGAATGGCACATTTGCCGAGCAAATCAGCATTCCCCGTGCGAATATATTCCCTAAGCCGGAGCATCTGAGCTGGGAACAGGCCGCGGCCCTGCCACTTGCCGGATTGACTGCCTGGCGAACACTTTTCAGTCGGTGTCAATTGAAGAAAGGTGAAAAAGTGCTTATTACAGGTATTGGAGGCGGTGTGGCGCTTGCGGCTTTGCAATTTGCGGTGGCTGCCGGAGCAAATGTATTTGTCAGCTCAGGTGATGCCACGAAAATAGAACGCGCAGTCCTGCTTGGTGCCAAAGGCGGTGCGAACTACAGGGAACCTGAGTGGCACAAGCAGTTGAAACAGGAGGCGGGAGGATTTGACGTTGTCATTGATTCAGCAGCAGGAGATGGTTTTGCGCTACTGCCCGGGCTGTGCAATCCCGGAGCGCGAATTGGCCTGTACGGCGGAACCCTGGGGAAAGTGAACGGTCTGAGCATGCAACCTGTTTTTTGGAAACAGATCAGTATATTGGGCAGCACTATGGGCAGTCCAGGAGAGTTTCGTGCGATGTTGGCTTTTGTTCAAAAACATACGATCGTACCAGTAGTTGATTCAGTATTCCTGCTTTCGGAGGGTGAAAAAGCGTTTGAAAAACTAGCGGGAGGGAGGCAATTTGGAAAAATTGTAATGAAAATTTAGGCGACTATAACCATTGACACCTCAGGTCGAAAACCTGCTATGTTTACAAAAATTGCAGGTTTTAAGGCAATTAGTTTGTCCCCTTTTCGCCATAGGTGTAAATGGGTATAAGTAGCAAGACTTAATTTCTAAAATTTAAACACCCTCTTTTTCGCATTCAAACTTTTGTTAAACTTCAGGGCACCATCCGTAGCAAACCAATTGATAAAATTAATCAACATAAGCATGAAAAATTATTTCAATTTCGATTTTTCGCATTTCAAGAGTGATTTGCTGGGTGGTATAACCGCAGGGATAGTAGCCCTTCCGCTTGCTCTTGCTTTTGGGGTAAGCTCTGGTCTGGGACCGAGCGCAGGGCTATACGGTGCTATTTTCGTAGGTTTTTTCGCGGCCTTTTTTGGCGGGACCAATACTCAGATATCAGGCCCAACCGCCCCTATGACAGCGATCAGCATGGTTGTAATTGCAACTATAGTGGCAACATTTGGTGGCGATGTGGCCAAAGCTTTGCCTATAATTCTTTGCGTTTTTTTACTGTCCGGCCTATTTCAAATTGTACTTGGGCTGCTCGGACTTGGAAAGTTTATAAAATATATTCCTTATCCAGTGGTTTCGGGTTTCATGACGGCAATTGGAGTCATTATTTTAGTAACACAAATTTTGCCTTCGGTTGGTTATTACCCTAAAGAAGATACAGCCTTCGTTGCCAATTTTAAATCGAAAGCTGAATCTGTAATTCTTGAAAATATCTTGCGGGATAAGGCGGTTGATGGAATATTTGCGCTTGAAGCCTTTAAAGAAACGGTGGCAAATGCTGAAAAAATAACCGAATACCAAATTCTTAAAGAGTCTCAGACCTTAGCGGGCGATGAAACATCAGGCGTGATTGGTTCAATTAAAATATTGCCAAGGGCATTAAATAACATCAATTGGTTAGAATTGGCCTTGGCACTTGCTACCATTGTCATCATTTTTGGCTTCAAGCGCATAACTACGGCGATTCCCAGCACCTTGGTCGCTCTATTGGTCGTTTCTGGAATAGCGGTTGGGTTTGGCCTTAATTACCGGCCAATTGAGGCGATTCCAAGTGGGTTACCTGTCCCGAACTTTGAAATTTTCACGAATTTTAATCTTGCGAACATCGCTCCTTATATATTCATGGCTATTACATTGGCCCTGCTTGGGGCAATTGATTCTTTGTTGACCTCTGTAGTTGCCGATAATATGACCAAAACCAAACACAGCCCAAATAAGGAATTGATCGGTCAAGGTATTGGGAATAGCATAGCCGCATTTTTTGGAGGGATACCTGGAGCTGGCGCAACCATTCGAACTGTTGTAAATATTAAGGCAGGAGGCAAAACTCGATTGTCTGGAATGATTGCAGGCTTGGTTTTGTTGATTATTTTATTGGCATTGGGGCCAGTAGCATCCAAAATCCCTGCCGCAGTATTAGCGGGCATTTTGATTACAGTTGGCATTGGGGTGATGGACTACAAAGGGTTAAGGGCTATTCCGTATATGCCTCGTCCTGAAGTTGCCATCATGTTGGTGGTGTTGGTTCTGTCCTCTATATGGAATTTGGTATTCGCTGTTGGTATTGGTTTGGTGATCGCCTCATTGATGTTTATGAAGAATATTGGAGATTTGACAGCCAAACAATCCAAACTCATACCACTTAATGAGGAAAAAGCATGGCCAGACGAAAAAAAATTCCCTAAAAAATTAAAAGAAGAAGTTTTTATAAAACATGTAAATGGTCCTTTGTTTTTTGGCTCTACCAGCAATTTTCAAGAATTGGCCAAACAAATCCCGGAATCCGCAGGTGTAGTAATCATTCGAATGAAACGAATGGAATATATGGATCAATCAGGCCTTTATGCAATGGAGGATGTGTTGATTGAATTGGTACAATCCGGTAAAAGAATACTTTTGGTAAATATTCCCAATCAACCGCGCTATATGCTCGAAAGAGTGGGTGTCATTCCAGATTTGATACCAAAAGAGCATATTTTTAATGATTTCGATGAATGTTTAAATTGGGTAAAGGAAAATGTGAAAGATGTGGTATGATGGTTATCTTGTCAGGACTTGTCAAAATTACACCGACAAAATTTTTGTTTGAATGTATGCGAAAACATGCACTAGCAAAGCGCTTTAGGTGATAAAAATAACATTTTTCGAAATATTATCCTGATAAAATATTACAACATGCATTCGCAAAAATCATTCAACAGCTTTTTTGCTGCGTTTGTTACTGGCTTGGCGCTGTGCTCCCTGCCAACTGGATTGATGGCTCAAGGCTGCGGATGCACCAATTGCCCTCAATTTATGCCCGACAATTTTGTGGGAGACTTTCTTATCAGCGTGTCTGGAGCCGACAATCCTACGCTTGGCCAAAATGGTCAAGGGGTGTGTGGCGTAACCATGCACCTCGACCACGAATACATCGGTGATCTTACTATCACGCTGACCTCCCCTTCCGGTCAATCCGTTACACTTATTGGTCCCGAAGGCTTCTTTGGCGGTACGGATGGGGATGTATGGGACATCTCTTTTGTGCCCTGCAATGACCCGGCAAATCCTGACCCTGGTTTTAACGACCAATGGCACAACAATCAAAATTGGGGTATCAACAACAGTTATTTCGGTAGCTATTACCCAAACCAGGGGTGTTTGGAAAATTTCAATTCAGGTCCGGTGGACGGAACCTGGACCCTGACCGTGGTGGACGGCCAAGATCTCGACGTGGGTAATTTTTATGATTACGAAATTATTTTTTGCGACCCGGCAGGAATAGTTTGTTTTACCTGTGCTGCCGATGCCGGAGACCTTGATCAACCCAATGTGGTGGAATGTCAGGGAAGTTCCGATTTAAACCTGGATCTTCCACCAACCTATGTTGCCCCTTTTTCCCCGCCTCCTGCCAATGAATATTCCTACACCTATGTTGTCGGCGGGGCAGGCGGAGTGATTTTGGCGTATGAACCCGGGCCTGACCTCACAGGCTATGACCCGGGGAACTATACCATTTGTGGACTTTCCTATCTGACCATACAGGAAAACGATATTCCGGCCCCTAATGGCGTACTCACCCTGACTCAACTCAATACACAACTAAATAGTGGCACTCCGCCATTTTGCGGAAATATTTCAGGCAACTGTGTGGGGGTGACCATCAATGCGAATCCGCCTGATGAGGAAGTATTTGAAGAAATTTGTGCTCCGGGTTGTTTCCTCTTTCATGGCATAAATTATTGTCAATCAGGAATTTATGTGCGTAATATCACCACAAATCAAGGCTGTAATTACCAGGCAACTTTAAATTTGACGGTCCACCAACCAGCCATTACAAATCTGATAGAAATTATTTGTGATGGAGACTGCGCTACAACACCTGGTTTTGAAGGCAATTGTTTTCCGGGGACATACCAGGATCTATTGCAAACAGAATATGGTTGTGACAGTCTTGTGATCCTGAATCTTCAGGTACTCAATGTGATGGCAGTGGCTAATCCCAATGGCAACCTGGATTGCAATAACCAAACTGTTCAAATATCTGGCGCTGGATCTACGACAGGTGGAACAGTCAGCTATTTGTGGACCGCATCCAACGGGGGGCATATTGTTGGTTTGAACACCAATATTAACGTCCTGGTGGACGAAGGAGGCGATTATCAACTCCTGGTATGCCGAACTGGTGGTGGTGCGTACTGCTGTGACTCAGTTGAGGTCAGCGTGGTGGACAATAGTATTCTGCCTGCTGCTCCTGCGGCTATTTCGGGACCAAATTCTCTTTGCCAGGCAGATATGGCTACTTTTACCGCAACGAATGTGCCAGCCGCCACATCCTATAGCTGGACAGTTCCTCCCGGAGTAATTATCAATGGCAGCGCAACGGGAAGTTCTATCGATGTTACCTGGAATAGCAATGCCTCTGGGCAAGTCTGTGTTTCATCCGTCAATAATTGCGGCTCGAGTCCCGCTATTTGTATGCTTGTCAATATCACTCCCCCTTTGGCGCCTGGTACGCCTTCAGGTGACAATACTGTTTGCGCCGGGGCTCAAGAACCGTACAGTATTCCAGCTATTGCCAATGCTAGCGGGTATAGCTGGACCATTACGGGCGGTATCATCGCTTCAGGGCAAGGCAGTACCAATGTTATAGTGGATTGGGGGAACAGCCCCAGCGGACAAATTTGTGTAAATGC
>JBJXGO010000117.1:0-5628 GCA_046160345.1 Saprospiraceae bacterium | reverse complement strand
CCTCATTCAAATTTGCTTCCCTCAAATTCGCCCCCCTCAAATCCGCATCCATCAAATCTACTCCACAAAAATCCATCCACATCAAATCTGCACCTCTTAAATTTGCCTCGCTCAAATGCGCCCCACTCAAATGCGCCCCACCCAACTCCACGTTCCTTAAATCTGCTCGCCTCAAATCTGCCTCAATTAATACCGTCTCAAAAAATTCCGCCCATTTCAAGTCTGTATCATTCAAATACGCCTTACTCAAATTCGCTTTACTTAAATTCGCTCCCTTCAAATCCGCTCCACCCATATCCGCTTCGCCCATATCCGCTTCTCCTAAATCTGCCCCCTTCAAATCTGCCCCATTTAAATCTGCCCCTGTCAAACTTGCCCCTCTCAATTTTGCCTCCCTCAAATCCGATTCCGCAAAAGTCGAGCCTTGGAATATCTTATTTAATGTACTGGTGTCTAATGGTAACCGTGTTAAAGTAATCAATAGTTGGCCTCGTTCGGGACTTATGGGTTTACTGATAATTGTATCTCCATCCATAAATTTATAAGGCTTGAACGAATGACTTAGGGCTGCAATTTGCCCAATTAAGGACTGGCTCAATGAAAACTTCATTGTGTCAACTGCCGTCTTTGAAATCCCTTTGCTCCTTAATGCGTTTTTTTGCTCTTTTATCTCATCATCTACTTTGTCCATAATGTTGCTCATTAGCATCACCAATGCACTACGTCGGCTGGCTTCTTCGAGTGACATTTGGTGTTGAATTAGGGTGTTTTGGTTTTTCAAAAGGCTATTCTGGCTACCTAAAAGGTCATTCTGATTCAAAAGTAGCCATGTCCCTACGCAGGCAACAATGAAAGTTAAAGTAAACTGCCAATGCTCACGAATCCCGGTAAAGATGCCGCTTATTCGAGGGCTTGCACGGAAAGAAGTAGTAGTATTTGACGGCGGCTCTACATAAGGGGCTTCCTCGGCAGTCTCCATTTTAGAGGCGGCTTGTGGTGGATTGACAGCCTTGGTTTTTGTTGCTTTTGCCTTTGTGGATTTAGGCTTGGTAGGTTCAGGCATGGCGAATACGACTTTTAGAATGAAAGGTTATTTTTGTTTCTTCCCTTCCCCACCAAACATCGGCGCGGTGTACTGCTCATAAAGCCCAAACAGATACTCGATACGCGCCAACTCACTGCCAAAGGCTTGCGAGCAGTAGCAAGAGTCCCCGGCCTTGTCTAAGACTTAGGCTGATTTTTAAATACGGGTGAAATCTCAACTCTGGTTGGTTAGGTGCGATTCTAACAAATTAAACAAATCCAATGCGTCCCGCTCATTTGTTGCAGCTTGCGTTAAATCATTTGCGTCAAACCTTTTGGGGTGAAAATTCTTAGAATAACCTACGGTTTCTTCGATTGCCGCAATTGTTCCTGGAGGCTTTTTATCAAAAGTTCGGCAGGCACAAATACAAACTTGGCAATCATATTTTATTAAATTATCGAGCTGCCATCGGACAACTCCATAGGTGTCTCCAGAACTGGAAACGCCAACTATCACACCATTTGCCTCAAAAATTTGCCAAAAATCCCTTGGCTTACCAGTTCGACCTATTATTATTTCTGGGAAATTTTCTCCAACGATGGGTCTACAACCTTTTTTTAATAGCATTTCTGCTAAAATTCTGATGGTTTGACTTTTCCCAGAATTGCCTTTCCCGCTCAATGCAATAATTTTTTTCATAAGTGTTTACGGTTGTAAGTTCATACTATATCAATATTTCAGAAGGCGAGGATAGGTTCACTCGCCCTCTGAAATAGCGTCTTTAAATCTAATGTGATGATTTAAGGAAGTTAAGTGTACCGGGAGAAATCCCAACCAATAATGCCCATCTTGGATTTGGAGTTTCTTTTCTAAAATCAAAGCCATAGCATACACCAATATTGCCAATATTTCCCACGTCAATCATAAGGCCGAGCGAAGCTGCTGATAAACTAAATTTTTTGTTTGCAGGGTCGGTGTCATCATTGTATATTAACCAGTTAGCGGTAGCTGAATACCCCAAATAGAATTGGGAATTTTTAAAATTTTGCTTTAAGCCCCAAGCTATACCAAGTGGCATTGGGGCAAAGTTTATGCCATTATTGCCATTGTTAAAATTTGTTGCAAACATTCCAGTAGGAAACCAAACGCCTCCAAGGTTATTGTTAAAAGCTCCATAGAATGATTTTTTTTCAAAGTAGTTAAAGTAGTAAGTTGTGCCTTTTTGAAGAATTACTTCATCTTTTAATTTAAGGGTAACAGTAACTAAACTACCACTTTTAGCTCCTTTAAGTGATTTTAGAGGTATCCAATAAAAATTGTTGCCTTCCTCTGCACTGCTTGGAAAAAATTCCTTTGGATCGCTACCATCAATTGATACTATAACTGATTTGAGGATACTTCTTATTTCAAGAGGAGGTTTACCTACTTTGAAAAAAGTAATAAGAATGTTTTTTTTATGATTTCCTGACGGGATTCGATCATCATCGAATCTGTATACCAATGGCTGTTCATCCTTAATTACATCTGTACTTTTTAGTTCGTCAATAGATTTATTGGGCAATTTTGTTTTGTTCATAGTTTTAGAGCTATCTAAAACTACTGGGTTGGGTGCATCAGTTAGAATTATTGCAGCTCTTAAATCATTTTGAGAGAAAGCAATCTGATGGTAACCAATTGTGAGAAGAAGGACTTGGAGGAAGGTTTTTGCATTGTTTTTCATAATTGAAAATTTTAATATTAAGAATTGGTTTCGATTTAAATATCAATCCCCCTACTCAACAACCCCTCCAAATCCGCCGGATGCGTAGAAAGCACCTCAAACCATTTCCCCCAAGTCCCCATCGAATTAACGGCCTTCACCCACCCTTGCAAGGCTTTCCGCTTAATTTGGGCGGACTTGTCCTTTTGCCCTTTGGTTTCGATAACGACGCGCGCCCCGTTGGTGAGCCGTGCCACAAAGTCCGGGTAGTATCGTTTGGGCGCACCATCCTCGAAATACCAAACCACAAATCCAAGGTGGTCGTTTTTTATCCATGATTCGACAAGCGGGTTTTTGTCCAAAGAAAACGCCTCGCTCGCTTCCCATCCGCTATCCATTGCAAAGGCATTGAGGTGGCACTTTTCAACCGACCAAACGGGCTTGCTTGTCAACCACAAAGGCATATCAGCCGTCGAAATGATGGGGCGTTCTTTGTCGAGGATGATTTCGATTTTCTCGGCATTTTGTTCTCGGACGTTGGCGAGGATATGCCCCACGACCTCATTCATGGCGAGCATCAGCACGATGTTTTTACGCTGTTCGTCATCGCTGAAAAGGTCTTGCACCAATCGCACTTTCCCTAAATCCAAAAAGTCTTGGACGATTTTAAGGAACTGCACAAATAGAAAAGGCTCTCGCCCCTTCCATGTCTGCTTTTGGTATTCTTGCTCGAAAAGCCGTTGGGCGACTGCGAAAACCACGCTTTGCAAGCGGGTGTCTGTGCTGGCTTTCAGGTCTATGTTAGCAATATCCCTTGCCGCGCCCTTGCCCTCCACCACTGCACCCAATTCGGCTATTGTGATAAGCCGATAAGGGTCAATTTCCAAATCCGTCACGCTTGCCGTGTCAATAGTCAACAAAGGACGCATCACATTTTCAATCCTCAAAATGTTGGGCAAGTCAATTTGATGCGCGACTTTTTCCGGGTCAACCCTGATTTCGTTTTTTGGTGGCGGCGGTGGGGGCGGGGTGGTTTCGTCGCCTTCTTGCGGGATGATGCTAAACGGTACGCCAAAAATATTGACATACTCGGCTTTCAGAAAGTTGTCAGGCGAAAGCGTGTTCTCTCCGTTTTCAAAATCGTAGGATACCCGGCGCAAACCGCGCCCAATGACCTGTTCGCAAAGCAGTTGCGAAGTGAACGCCCGCAAACCCATGATGTGGGTCACGGTCTTGGCATCCCAACCTTCGGAAAGCATACTAACCCCGATGACATTGCAAACCCGTTCACCCGGTTGTCCCACGCGCCCAACCGTGTCCACCATCAGCCGCAAGCGTTCGGCCAATTGGTCTTTGGTCAGGTTGTCATCGCTCGAAAGTTGGATGGCTTCGCGCTGACTTTCGGCATCATCCAACATTTTGGAATCAATTTGCAGAATGCGGTCAGGCTCGTAAAGCGGCAATTTCTCCATTTCGGAGATTGTGCCGTGCAAGGATTTTTTATCAAACTCATACTTTACCCGTGCCGCCGTTTCGGTGTTGTTACAAATCGTAATCATAGCGGGCAGCACCTTTTGCCCACCCTCAATCCACTTTTTAGAGTTTGCCAACCAATCGGCGTTGAGCAAAACAAAAGCATTGCGGATAAGTGAGGGCAAGCCCATTGCCGGGTCTGCTCCTTTGTAATTCAGGGAGGCTTTTACTTCCTCATCATCGTACAAATGGTAAAGTTTGGAGTGGATTTCATGGCGGATTTTTGCCAATTGCCCATCTGACCGAATGACCACGCGGGGCGTTTTGACCAACCCCGATTCGATGGCATCGGTCAACCCAAAATCTGACACGATCCACGAAAACACGGCTTCCTCATCACTCTGTTTCCCGGACGGGCTGAATGGGGTGGCACTGAAATCGAAACAGCGTAAAATCCCGCAAGTCTTTTGAATCCTATCCAAGCCGCCCACCCAAATCGTAGCGTCTTTAATGTCTTCTTTTTTCAGCCCTTTGGCTTTGGCTTCGGCTGGTACGCGCCATGCGTGATGGGCTTCGTCATTGAGGACAAGTATGTTTTTCTCCGAAGCCATTTTGCTACCCAACACTTCGCGGACATAAGCACGGTCACTTTTTGCGCCGCGCTTGTCCACCGACTTACGCTTGGCAATTTTTTCTTCCGTATCCCATGCCAGCGTGTGCCAATTCTCAATGATGATATTGGCTTGCCTTAGGTTGGGCAGTAGTTCCGATGGTACGATGTTGTGGGCTTCGTAGTAGTTATCCTCCATCCAATCGCCCGCGCCTTTTTTGGCTGCCGGGTGCAACACTTGCAGGCGGCTTTTGACGGTCAGGTTGGGCGCGACCACAAAGACATTTTTAGAAAATTTCGTGTTGCGCGGGTCGCTCACTTTGTTCAATACCTGCCATGCAATGGTCATTGCCATGACCAAAGTCTTTCCTGTGCCTGTTGCCATTTTGCAGCAAAGCCGCTGCAATGCACCACCATCGCCGGGAATCTTTTGCGCAAACTGTGCGCCTTCCGGCGTTTCGGTTAGGTAAATCAGCGTTTCGATTGCTTCGATCTGGCAAAAGAAAAATTGGGTCAACCCTTCCCGCTTGTCGCGTTCCGTCCAATGCCTAAGCAGCCGCCGGGTAGTGCCGGACGTGTACTGGTATCCTTCACCACGCCAACGGCTTACCCGTTCGCGCAATTGGTTGACCAATACCAGTTCCCGGAATGTACCCGCCCCCTGTTTCGCCTGTTCGCGGGTGGCGACGGTGTAGCCCGCTTCCCGCCGACCTTCGCGGCGTTCGTATTGTTGCGCCCCGGTGTTTTTCCAATGTACCGTTGGCGGGTAGTACGGGTTGTTGCAAATGAGTTTGTCAATCGTGGACATGGCAGGGTGGTTTT
>JBJXGO010000116.1:0-10532 GCA_046160345.1 Saprospiraceae bacterium | reverse complement strand
CCGGTTTTAGTCACTGTTTGAGACCCGTTGTGGTCCAGGCCGCTATTGTATTGAATGGTGCCGACTCCACCACCCACCACATTGGGGATGGTCACGTAGCCTCCGCCGTCAATGCTGTATTTCACATTGATGTATTCATCTGACTGATTATCAAAACCTGTCCAGGCAAGGTCAACGGAGAATTGAGTTCCACCGTTCAGGTCAATCAGCGGGCTTTCCCAGCAAATATCCTGGTCAAAATCTTCCCCTACCAAAACCCCGCCACTGGTGCGAAAAAAGTCAGCCATATCGCGGCCAAAAGGAGCAGGCGGCTCTTTGGCCCAACTGCTCATAGTCCAGTTTACGCCTGCAAAATCGTCCACCCAGTTGGCTAAGTATCCTTTGTTGGCGATGTTGAATTGCTCAAGGTAAGCCCCTGAGGGAAGCACACCCACTGTGGCGCTTTTGGTCGCAGTGCAGCCGCTTGCATCCGTGACGGTTACCGTATAAGTTCCTGTGCCTAAGCCTACTAGATCCTCCGGGTCATCGTCAGGGGCATCGGGGCCATCATTGCTCCAATCATAGGAATATCCTGGCACACCACCACTTACGGTAAGGCTTATTTCTCCGTCCATGTTACCATTGCAGGAGGCGTCCAATACTTGGGTGGTAAGCGTCAGTGCAGGAGCTGCTGTAATGGTGGCACTGATGGTTGCCGTGCAAGAGGCCGCGTCGGTTACGGTCACCGTATAAGTGCCAACAGGCCTATTTGTTAAGTCCTGAGTAGTGGCGCCATTGCTCCAGGAGTAAGTGTAGCCAGGCGTGCCGCCGCTTACGGTCAGGTCAATGGCGCCGCTGTTCGGGTTGGAGCAGCCAACCTGAGTGACCACGGTGCTGAGGGTTGGAGCAGCGCAGCCAACGGTTACGCCCGCTTCGGGTACTTCCACGTTGTCAATGGTTACTATCTCTGCATTGGCATTGGTGTACACGCAGACCTTGATCTTTAAGGTGCTGCCGCCCGCAATTCCGCCTTGCATGATATGCACATTGCCGTTAAAAGGCCCTGGGGGGCCACTAAATAGATAGGCTACTGTTGCACAAGCATTGCCGCCCACTACATTGGGGATCATGGTATAAGGCCCCCCATTGACACTATAGAGTACTTTGATATAGTCACCTTCACAATTGCCTGCGGCAGCGTCCACATCAAAGCCAACCCAGGTCAGGTCCATTTCCAGGCTTACAGGGTTTGCTGCGGCGGTATTGATGAGGGGGCTTTCCCAGCAGACTTCCTGGTCCAGGTCAATGGATTCCAGAACCCCTCCGGCAGTGGTGTTGAAATAATCAGTGGCATCTCTTTCTCCAGCGCCAGTGGACCAAGGAGATAAAGTCCAGTTCACACCGGTAAAGTCGTCAAGTAAATTGATTTTATAGCCTTTGTTGGCAGTGCTAAACGTTTCAATGTATTGGGCTTGCGCCATAAAAGCAAGGCACAAAATCGGTAGAATAAGGATGGTACGAGTCATTGGAACAAGAGATGGAATGTGAATAATACCGCAAAAGTACCTGTATTCACAGCAGCCCAGTAAGCGTGAAAATGCCCGTTTTCAAAAACCCGTATTTATACCTATGTCAATTTGTCAGGACAGTGCTTAAAATGGGTCTTTTTTCGCCAATTTCATCCAAAACGTTCCAACATTTTACCCGGTTTTTATTTTGCGGGAAGCACCATAAATCGTTTCGCGGTCCAATTGTGGCCGCTTTCCAGGTGTTGGAGGAAATAGATCCCGGAAGGCCAATTTACCAGGTCGATCTGCAGGTCTTCCCCAAGCACCGGTATTTCGGTCATGATTTCGCCGGTGACGGAAACTACCCGGATATTTCCGGGCCTTGAATGCGGAAAGTTTATCCGGATGGCTTCGATGGCGGGATTGGGGTATATCCGAACATCCGGCTCAACAGAATAGTCGGTGATTCCGAGACCGCCCATTACAGTTACTCCCATTTCCGGGACCGTCACATTATCAATGGTCACGATCTCGGCATTGGCGTTGGTTACTACGCAGACTTTGAGTTTTAAGGTGCTGCCACCCTGGACTCCTTGTTTATCAAGCTTTACGCTGCCATCATATTGCATTCCAGGGCTTTCAAACGGGTAAGCAACGGTAGCACAAGCGTTTCCGCCGGCCACATTGGGAACCATTACGTAAGCCCCGCCATTCACGCTGTAAAACACCCGGATGTATTCGGTGGCGCAACTATTGGCTTGTATGTCCGAATCAAAGCCCACCCAGCTTAGGTCTATTTGAAAACTCACCGTAAGGGATGGCGTGGTGTTGAGCAACGGGCTTTCCCAACACAACTCCTGATCCAGATCAATGGATTCCAGCTTGCCCGCAGCAGTGGTAACGCAATAGTCTGAAGCATCTCGCAGGCCAGTGCCCTGATCCCAGGGAGAAAGGGTCCAGTTAAGGCCGCTGAAATCGTCCACAAAATTCATCAGGTAACCTTTTTCCGGGGTGGAAAATGTTTCGGAGTATTGGGCGTGTGCCGACAAAGAGAGGCATAATAGCGTAAGGAGAAGAGTGTTGCGAATCATTTTAGTAGAATTATTGGTGAACTAAATGACAAAAACGTTTAATTATGGATGACTATAGTATCCATATATGTTGTTTTGCGGAATAGTTTCAGCAAATGTGCAACAAGCCTTCCAAGCATTCTAATGTTTCAAGATAAAAAATGTCTCTGGTTGAGTAAAAAGCACAACAAGCACAATAGGCTAAAACAAGAAAGCCGCTCCGGCTATACCGGAACGGCTTAACTTGCTCTTCCTACCGTGGTAGATTCTTATCTCATTTCAAAACATACTTTTATGTTTTGCAATGATTGCAAAGATGTGTGATTCTAAGTCAACCAGAGGTTCAGTTATGTTGCATGAGGGTTTGTTATTGTTGCAAAATACACCGCAATGGGACAAAATCTTATTATTTTTGCACGAAAACCTATTTTAAGGTGTCAAAACGTTCGCTTTATTCTTACTTAATCTTTGGGCTAAGCACTTTGTTTCTCGCGAGCGTTTTGCCTGCACAAACTCCGCTTTTGGAGCAATTAGGGGCTGCTGAAGGGCTTTCTCAAGGAATGGTTTATGACTTGATACAAGACCACAAAGGGTTCTTGTGGTTTTCCACTAAAGACGGAATTAACCGCTATGATGGCTATACCTTTAGGGTTTATCAAAACAACCCGTTTGAGCCTTTTTCAGTTTCTGACAATGAGGTGATCTCTTTACTTGAAGACCATCTCGGAAGAATTTGGGCCGGCACCGCAAACAATGGCCTTGCTGTTTTAGAACCCAACAGTGGAAGATTTTATTACCTGAACAAACTTTCCAGCCAAAGCATCAGTACAATAGCCCAAACGCCTGATGGCGCCATTTGGGCGGGTACGGAAGTAGCGGTAAATCGGGTGCTCGTTCCAGATGTACTGCCCTCCAACACGCCCAATCTTGAAACCGTTGCAAAGATAGATACCTTTAAATGGGACCTGGCCGACCATAATTCTTTGATACCCCTCAACGTCACAACGGACCTGCTCACCAGCAGAGATGGCAAACTGTGGGTAAGCACCCTGCGTCAAATTGGCTTTTTTGACCCTTCAACGGGCAATTATCAGACCCTCTTGACCAACGATCACATCCCCGGTTCGGACTTTGTTGCTTCCTATTTTAAAGAAAGCCCTGATGGTTCGATATGGACAGGTCAGCACAGCCAATTGCTGCGCTTTCAGCAACAAAAAATGACCAGTTTTCCATTCCCTGAAAAATCGGTATTCCCTTATACAGACCTTGCTTTTGATGCATTCGGCAATTTGTTTGTAAGTACAAGAAAAACGATCTTCAGATTGCCCGCAAGTCAGATCGCTACGCCCGGGCATGCAAGGTTCGAACTGTTTTACCGCTTCCCATTGAACGGGATCATTGGTTCTACTAAATTGCTGATGGACCTTGGCGGCTTGCTCTGGATTGGAACCAATGGGTATGGACTGCGCAAATACAATCCCGGAAACCCTCATTTCCATCATTATTTGGCGGGTAGAAGCCATCGGCGAATCCTACCTGATGCACTTAAAAGGGTATGGGTTTGGCAAACAGGGGGTGTTTTTTATTCTTTGCCCACGCCCAAACACCCTATCTCAGAAGCAATTTTCAAAGACTCCAGAGAGCTTCAGCATGATTGTTTGCAAGCCAAAGATGGCTCGATCTGGCTTTTGCTTGAAAATAAATGGTCAAAAAAGAGGGGAATGCTTGTCCGGCTCAACAGCCAAACGCTGTTGGAAGAAGCCCGTTATCCAATACCCATTAAGATTGCAATATCCAGCACCTTGTATCAAGACAAGGCAGGAAATTTGTGGATATTGGGTTGCGATAGTGAATTGGCGAAATTTGACCCTGAAAAGGCAAACTTTGAACGATATGATTTTAGCGGGATCACGGAATTTAGAGAAGTGTCATTAGGGATTGTAATGGATAACCAAGGCCATTTGTGGGTCGGAACGCCCCACGGTTTGATTCATGGAGTGCCCGAGCCATCGGGATTCAAATTCATTTTGCACAAAAACAAGCCCACTGACGACCAAACCCTGAACTGCAATTCAATTTTGACTTTGCTAAATGACCCCCAAAGTCCGAACCGCTATCTGTGGGTCGGTACCAAAGGGGGGGGACTAAATCGTTTAGACAAGCAAAATGGATCCTTTAAAAAGTTTACCAAAGCAGAAGGCTTGCCCAATAATGTGGTTTACGGGATTTTGCCCGATTCGGAAGGAAATCTCTGGTTGAGTACCAATTGCGGCCTATCAAAATTTAATGTTGAAACGAATGTTTTTCAAAATTTTTTCAACGTAGATGGGCTTCAGGACAACGAGTTCAACACCCTCAGCTTTGCCCGTGCATCCGATGGGCGATTGTATTTTGGAGGCGTTAACGGTATCACCGCGTTTTACCCCTCCGCTTTGAAATCTGCCGCCAGCGCTCCGCCGGTTTTTATCACCCGCCTGAAGATCAATGGCCAGTATCTGGATAGTGGCGAGGAAGGACTCCAAAAAAACATTAAACATTCAGAATCCATTGAGCTACAACATAACCAAAACCAGCTAACGTTTGAGTTTGCTGCCATAGACTTTTCCACTCCTCGGATGAACCAATACCGATATCGGCTTCTGGGCACCGACAAAAACTTTTTGGAACCTACAACCAATAATTCAGCCACTTATGCCAATTTAAGCCCAGGCGATTATGAGTTTGAGGTGCTTACCGGCGGCAGTCGGGGCATCTGGGGTGGTTCTCCGGCCCGGTTAAAAATCAGAATTCTCCCACCCTGGTGGCGCAGCTACTGGGCATATTCACTCTACTTAATAATTTTCGCATTGGGCACCTGGTTTTTTTACTGGTTTCAAATGAAAAAGATCCGTTTGGAAAACAAACTCCGGTTTGAAAAACGTGAGGCTGTTCGTCTGGCCGAATTGGACAAACTAAAAAGCAATTTTTTTAGCAGTGTTGCCCATGAATTCCGAACCCCGATCACGCTATTGCTGGAACCCGCTCGTCAATTGATGCATGATACAAAAGACGCTGCAATGCGTTATCGGTTAGAACTGATTTGGAACAATGCCCGAAAACTGCTCCAGTTTGTGAACCAACTACTCGACCTATCCAAACTCGAGGCCGGGCAAATGCCTCTTGACCTGCGCCTTGGAAGCCCCGTCAACACTGTTCGTTCCGTGGCGGAGCAGTTTCAGCCCCTGGCCGGTCAGCGTTCTATCCGTTTGGAATTGGAATTGCCCGATTCGACCTCAAAATTTATTTTTGACGAAATAAAATGGGAACAAATAGTGTCGAACCTCTTATCGAATGCAATAAAGTTCTCTGATAATGGAGCGGTGGTTACCTTGAGATTGACTGAACCCGAAAGCAGCGCCCTTACTCAAAAAAAGTTCATGCTCGAAGTCGCGGATACGGGTTCCGGTATTGCACCTGAAGACCTGCCACGTGTGTTTGACCGTTTTTTTCAAACGGAGCATAAACGCGGGGGTACGGGTATTGGGCTTTCTCTGACCAAAGATCTGGTGGAATTGATGGGTGGGAGAATATCTGTGGAGAGCCCAGGTTTGACTGGAACTGGAACTGTTTTCAGGGTTGATCTGCCCTCCGAACTTGCCAACCTTGAACAGATTGAAAGCAGCGGTCAAGCAACGCAGGCCAATGATAACCATCATTTTGTAAGCAAGTTTCAATCTCCTTTGGAGGATGATAAAGGCCAGGTGCCATTGGCAAAAGGCAACAGGGAGAACGTGTCGTCGCCCTTGCTCCTGCTTATTGAGGATGACACCGAATTACGGCAGTTCATTCGGGTTTCGCTTCCATCCAGCTATCGAATTGCTGAAGCGGCCAATGGAGCAGAAGGTATTCAAATGGCGTTTGAATGGGTACCTGACCTCGTTATCACCGATTTGGTGATGCCGGAAAAAGATGGCTTTGAAGTAGTAGAGACCTTGAAAAAAGATCCTGCCACTTCACAAATTCCAATAGTACTATTGACGGCAAAATCCTCTTTCGAATCAAAGATGCAAGGCTTGCAACGCGGAGCAGATGTATATCTCACCAAACCTTTCCGGGCAGATGAACTGATAGCCCACGTCGAAAACCTCCTCGTTTCCCGGCAAATGTTGCACGAGCATTTTTCCAAATCTACCCTTAATAAAACGCTGGTTGAAAGTGTGACCCTTGCAATGCCTAAACAGGAGAATGAGTTTCTTCAACGCCTGATTCAAGTGATCGAAGACAATCTTGAGCATGAAGGCATGGATGCTGATGCCTTTGCCCGTGCTGTTTTTATTTCCCGCTCCCAATTGCACCGAAAAATAAGTGCGCTGACAGGGCTTTCGCTCACGGAGTTTGTGCGAAACCATAAACTTGATCGTGCCCGGGAAATGTTGGTCAATCGTAAGGGAAGTGTTGCAGAAATTTCCTGGCGCACAGGTTTTCAGAATACCAAGTATTTTTCAACTTGTTTCAAAGAAAGGTTTGGAGTAACGCCGAGCGGGGTTCTGGCGGACGGGTGGCAAAACTGATTTTTTAGCGTAGAAAGATCAGTCTTTATCTCGTTCTAAATTTGTGGCTTAAAAATGTTTTCTTTGCCCAATATTCCAAACTGAAAATGGACAAACCATCTACCACGCTCAAACAATCGCTCAACAAGGCATACCTCAAGGAAAAGGTCGCCCGAATTGACATCGAGCGACTCAAAACCGCCCTGCGCCAACTGCTTTCCCGCATTGATGTACAGGAAAGCGAAGCCAATATCCGAGATCACTTGCGCGATTTCTTCAACGATACCTGGTACCGTGACCGCCACCTCATCACCTCGAAAGAGCGCACCGATCTGGTCGTCCATGCCGACAAAACAGCCAAAAGTCCCGCCGCCGTGCTCTTTGAGGTGAAACGTCCCAAGAATACCGCCGAAATGGTGACGCCCGACAACCTCAACCGGAAAGCCTTGCAGGAACTCGTGCTCTACTACCTCCGTGAGCGCGTGGAACACGAAAATAGGAGCATCAAAACGCTCATTATCACGGACATACACACTTGGTTCCTGTTCGACGAAAACGACTTCGAGCGACATATCTACCACAACAAGAAACTTGTGGAGTATTACCAGACCGCCAAAGACTCGGAGAAAAACACCGACGTCATCTATAAAACCATTGGCAAGGACTTTCTGCCGGGCATCGTTGGCAACCTGAATTTTACCTACTTCGATCTCCGCGATTTCGAGAAAACGGCCTTCGACGAGGACCCTAAAAACGACCATACCCTCATTCCGCTGTACAAGGGTCTTTCGCCCGTTCATTTGCTGCGGCTGCCCTTTGCCAACGACAGCAATTCGCTCGACAAACCCTTTTACAACGAACTCCTCCACCTCATCGGACTGGAAGAAACCAAAGAGGGCGGCAAGAAAATCATTACCCGTTTAGCCGCCCCAAAACGCCACGCCGGATCCCTGCTCGAAAACACCATCGCGACTCTCGAAACCGAGGACGTGTTGCGCAGATTGCCCAATGCCAAAAACTACGGCAGCACCCGTGACGAACAACATTTCAACGTCGGCCTGGAACTGGTCATCACCTGGGTCAACCGCCTGCTGTTTCTCAAACTGCTGGAGTCGCAACTGCTGAGCTACCACGGCAAAAACCCCGCGTTTAGATTTCTCAACTTTGAGCGCATCGGAGAGTTTGACGAACTGAACGAACTCTTTTTTGATGTGCTCGCCAAGCAATCGGATGCCCGCCCGGCCATTGCGCAGCAAAAATTCGAGCATATCCCGTACCTCAATTCCTCGCTGTTTGAGATCAACGAGCTCGAAAGCCAGAGCGTGCGTATCAACAGCCTCAAAGACCGGCTCAGCCTGCCCGTGCTCGCCGCCACGGTGTTGAAAGACCCCGCTGGCCGCAAAAAGACGGGCGAACTCCGCACCCTCGAATACCTGTTCAACTTCCTCGATGCCTACGATTTCTCCTCCGAAGGCAGCGAAGAAATTCAGGAGGAAAGCAAAACCCTCATCAACGCCGCCGTGCTGGGGCTGATCTTTGAAAAGATAAACGGCTACCGCGACGGCTCGTTTTTCACGCCCGGCTTCATCACCATGTACATGTGCCGCGAAACCATCCGGCGTGCTGTGGTGTCGAAGTTCAACGAGCGACACGGCTGGCACTGCGCAGACCTCGACGACCTGAAAAACCACCTCACTGATCTTCGCAGCAAAGACAACATCCTCGAAGCCAACGAACTGGTTAACTCCCTCAAAATCTGCGATCCCGCCGTAGGCAGCGGTCACTTCCTGGTCTCCGCGCTCAACGAGGTCATTGCCATCAAATCCGAACTCCGTATCCTGGCCGACGAGCGTGGCGTGCGCTTGCCCATCGAGGCCAAAGTCGAAAACGACGAACTCATCGTGACCGATGAAAACGGCCTCTTCGCCTACCAGCTGCGCAACGGACGCGCCACCGACGAAGCCCAGCGCATCCAGCAAACGCTGTTCAAGGAAAAACAGAAAATCATCGAAAATTGCCTGTTTGGCGTAGATATCAACCCAAATTCGGTGAAAATTTGCCGCCTGCGGCTCTGGATCGAATTGTTGAAAAATGCTTTTTACAAGACGTTGGACGTTGGACAAAGGACGTTGGACGGAGCACGGGGAGGGGAACTGGAAACCCTGCCCAATATTGACATCAATATCAAGCAGGGCAACTCGCTCATTGCCCGTTTTGGGCTGGATGCCGACCTGAGCAAAGCGCTGAAAAGCATCAAATTCGACATCAAAACCTACAAAGGCTATGTACACGACTACCACCACGCCACCAGTCGGGATGTGAAACAAGGGCTGCTGTTGCTCATTGACCAGATCAAAAACGATTTCCGCTCCGAAATAGGCCGCGACGACCCCAAACGCAAGCGGCTCGACAAACTCGTCAGCGAACTGTACCACCGTTTTACGGGCAACTTCCTCTTTGAACCCGAAGTGCCTTATGGCGGCAAAAAGTCGGACCTGGAGCAAAAGCGCGAAGAGGAAAGGCAAAAACTCGAAAAAGAGATCGAAAAACTCAATGCCGAGATCGAGGATATCCGCTCCAACGCGATTTTTCAGAATGCCTTTGAGTGGCGCTTTGAATTCCCAGAGGTGATGGATGAGGACGGGCGGTTTGTGGGATTTGATGTGGTGTTGGGGAATCCGCCGTATATCCGGCAGGAAGAATTGGCAGCTTTCAAACCCTATTTTCAAAACCATTACGCCACGTTTGCGGGCACTGCCGATCTCTATGTTTATTTCGTGGAGCGCGGCATGAGCATCCTGCGAAAAGGCGGGCAATTCAGTTACATCTTGCCCAACAAATGGATGCGGGCGGGCTATGGCGACAAACTTCGGCAGTTCGTGAAACGCCACAACATCCTCGCTATCAACGATTTCAGCGATTTGCCTGTATTTGAAGAAGCCACCACCTACCCCTGCGTGTTTGAAATGCAAAATGCAGCACCCGCCGACACATTCCGGGCCACAAACATCACGACCCTCGAATTTGACTTTGGGCTGCCCGAATACCTGAAACAAAACGAGTTCAGCGTCAACCTAGCAGGTTTACAAGACAGCGGCTGGACACTCAGCAACCAAACCGTCCAGAACCTGCTCGAAAAACTGCGGGGTGCCGGAAAACCACTTGGAGAATATGTGGATGGGAAAATTTACTACGGCATTAAAACAGGTCTGAACGAGGCTTTTGTCATTGATGCCACTACGCGGGAACGGCTCATTGCAGAAGACCCGAAAAGTGCGGAGGTGATCAAGCCGTTTTTGGCGGGTCGAGATATTAAAAGGTATCAGACGCCGGTGAGTGAACGGTTTTTGATTTTTACTCGTCGGGGAATTAAAATCGAAGATTATCCAGCAATCTTGAAGCATTTGGAGCAATTCAAAGATCGGCTTATGCCCAAGCCTAAAGAT
>JBJXGO010000115.1:0-3746 GCA_046160345.1 Saprospiraceae bacterium | reverse complement strand
GGTGGAAAATCTGCGGTTATTAGCGTTGCTTGCATCTGCGTCATCCGCGTTCTACCAAATTGATCATGTCACCTGCGCTTACCAAACTGCAAATTTACAAAGAAGTTGAAGAACACCTGTTGGTTCTGTTCAGCACTAACGAAAATGGGTGCTTTTCGAGCAAAAACATCCACTGTGAGACCAATTTCCAGTGCTTTTACCATTTCATCAAATGCTCCCCAATCCATGTGATAGGCAATTGAGGCTGTGCCGCCCGGAAGCACGGATAATTCGCTGATACCCTTTGTAAAGGGTGCAGCTCCCAGAATTTTGGAATTGTCAAGGAAGATCGCCTCGTTTTTTTCTGAATATTTTTGAAGTAAAAGGCGGCCAGACAAATTACCTGGTTCAGGATAGTTCAGCGCTAAATAGTAGGGCTTCAACAAACCAAGCGTTGGTCCAAAGGAATAGCTTATCCCTATTGCCACGCCTTTTTGTTTGGCTTTTTCAGAAAAATAACGTTTAGCTCCCCAGCCGGACCGAAGTACAAAAAGGCTGTTTTGCTTTCCATAAACAAACGGCCTTGACGAACGCCGCACGCTCGGGGCAGCAATTTGTCTTTGCTCCTTAGGACTTTTCATCTCGCTGATTCCGAGACTCAAAATCTTGGTTTTGTTGTAGGTGCGCAGGCGACCCCATTCCATACCAAAGCCAAAACTTCGGCTGGTGGCCAGACGAAGGTTAAAGGTCGTTTCTCGATTGTAAAGAAAGCCTACAGCTTCCTTTTGGGCAATCTGTGCACTCCCCTCAACGGCGAAGGCGGACAAAAACAATAGAGCAAAAATCTGGCGCAGCATGGTGTCTGTATTTAGATTTCAAAAGTAGGGGATTTTTTGATACTAACGTTAAAACGGTGCTGATGGTTTTGTCGGCAGCTGGCAGGTACATCACTTCTCAATCCGCTCCAACAACCTTGAAGTAATCCGCAAAAAATCCATTTCCGTTATAATCCCTACCAACTCCTTGTTCTTCACTACTGGGAGGCAGCCAATGCGGTGCTCACGCATTTTATTCATCGCCTCCATGATGGAAGTTTCGGGAGTGACCGTAACGGGTACTTTTATCATTAAATCTTTGACAGTGATAACAGGAGGCTCTTCATTTGGGTTGACTGCATGACGGGCAAAATGACGCAACAACATTCGGCTTGAAATCAGTCCGATCAGTTCGCCTTTGCTGTCTTCAACAGGCATATACCGAATGCGCCGCCAGTCCATAATCTCTGCCACAAGTGCTACCAAGTCGTCTTTTTGAACCGTAAATAAGTCGGTCGACATAAATTCCTCGACTTTAATATGCGAAGGTTGCCAATTTTCCAGGTCTTTGGCGGTGGCTTCGTTCCAGGTATGCACAGGCTTATTCAGTTTTTGATTTTTAATGGTAGCAGCAGTAACAGCAGTTACAGCTTCGTCATTGGTGACATCTTTTTTCAGTGCCGTAAAGGCGCGCAAGGCCCAACGGGCACCCGTTTTGTGTTCTTTGGTTCTAGCTTCGATGATGTCCATGTATTTGGAAATATCGGCTGATTTGACTTTTCGACTTTTTAAGCCTTCTTTTGCCATAGGCAACAACTCTTTGAGAATCAATTCCTTGACGGGTATTTTTTGGTCTTTCATCCAGGTAAAGGTGGAGTCAATTCCAAATTTAGCCGATTTCAAAAAATTATCGCGTGCATCAGCAAAACCCATTTGTTTGGTGATATCAGGATATTGCTGGCCCATGCTGACCATGCAGCCAAGCCAAAATGCGGCGTTTGCCACTTCATCCACCGTAGATGGACCAGCAGGCATAACTCGATTTTCGATACGAAGGTGTGGTTTGCCGTTGGGTGAAATCCCGTAGCAAGGTCGATTCCAGCGGTAAACGGTTGAATTGTGGATCTGCAAAGCGCGAAGTTTGGGCGTTATGCCCTGGTGAATCATGTCCATGGAATCCTCCTCAATCGCTCCGGCAAGTAGTACGCGGAAGCGGCTAATGTCTTCTTTGTAAATTTCTGTGATGTCACCTCGTAGCCAGTCAGAACCGAAATTGACCCTTGGAAGGCGTTCGCGCATGTGGTCGTGCGTGGTACGGGTGTCGAGGCTCTGTTGGAACAGTGCAATACGTGTTTCGTGCCAAAGACGGCGGCCAAACACCAGTGGTGAGTTCGCTGAAATGGCTATCACAGGCGCTGCCAATACTTGTGCGATATTGTACAATTTCACAAACTCTTTGGGCGCCACTTGTAGGTGTACCTGGAAACTCGTGTTACAGGCTTCCAATAGCGGAGAGTCGTGTTTTACCAAAAGTTCGTCGATGCCCTCCACCCGGAGTTCAAATGAGGTGCCAAGCAGGTGCTTTTGAATGGCAGCCATAAGCGCAAAATAGCGATCTTTTGGGGTGAGGTTGTGCATCTCCAAGTCGTGCTTGCGCAAGGTTGGGAGAATGCCACAAAGGATGATACTCGCATCGAACTCATCCAAAATCTTCTGAATAACAGAAAGATAGTGCAGGTTTTCTGCCTCCATATCGCTAAGGCAGGTACCTGTGAATTCACGGGGACTGAGGTTGTTTTCGAGGTTGAACTTAGCCAGCTCGGTTACGCACCATGGTTTGTCGTCGCCCATTTTGGCGAGTACTTCCATGTTGATACAGGCTGGTTTGAGTGTCTTGTTGTCCACCAGACACATTTCCTGCTCTGCACCAATGCGCACAATGTCGCTTTCAAACCAGTCATTTTGGAGCATGTATTCGAAGGCCTGCACATCGCCCAACAGGTTGCGGACGAAGTGTTGCATTTCGTTTTTATTCTCTAAGGTGTGTACTTTTTGAACTCCCATATTTTATCGAGTGTTTGCCTGCATACCGACTGGTAGCAATTTAGGATCGTGTCGGAAATAACCTTCCATTTTGGCGGCATCTTTTCAGTCCTAGGCTTCGTTG
This sequence comes from Saprospiraceae bacterium, assembly GCA_046160345.1. GTDB lineage: Bacteria > Bacteroidota > Bacteroidia > Chitinophagales > Saprospiraceae > M3007. Next base: position 785 of record JBJXGO010000115.1, on the reverse strand, counting down.
TCAAAAAAGTTATATAACACCACTATACGCCTCTTTTGACGCCTTGCCAGAACTAAAAATCTGCTCCCCGAAATGGAAGATTAATTCCGACACGATCCTTATTCGTGGCAAAAGTGTGAAACGAAATGCACAAGGCCAAATATTTATTTAAATGTTCGTATCCCGGAACGCTGTTCCGGGGTAATATCCAACGCTGGGCTGCCCCGGAACGGAGTTCCGGGGTACATAAATGCCACAACGAATTTGCTTCTATGAAGGAATTAAAATTACCTTTGCGCCGTTCGGCAACGAACACGGGCTTGTAGCTCAGTTGGTTAGAGCAGCTGACTCATAATCAGACGGTCGCGGGTTCAATTCCTGCCAGGCCCACATTGAAAATCAACGACTTACGCGGGTAGTTCCGGGTAAGTCGTTTTTTATTTGCATGCATTCTGCATACAAATGGTGGGCAAATGAAGAAAGTAATTGAGGCAATGGTGGTTGATGAAAATGGGTCCATTAAAAAAACTTCCTTTTTCGGATCCCATTCCCACAAAAAAATAGGGGAGCTACTTACGAAAAGTAGCTCCCCATTCAAGGAGGCGTGTTAAAAGGCAAAAATGAATTTCGATTACGGTAGGAAGAATAATGCCTTTTAGTGATTTTAATCTAAAAGTAACAACCGCTTGTACTTTTAAAAAAAGTGGGGGGCGGTGTTCAAGGTTTAAGATAACGCGATGTACAGGTCCAAGATTAAAAATAAACACGCATAATTAAAACAAACACGACAATGCTATTATAAAGAA